>JASJDE010000152.1 GCA_030065195.1 Erythrobacter sp.
CCCACCGTTGAACAGCTGCTCAATCCGAACAACACGGTGCTCGATGCGGTGACCAACAGCAACAACCGAACTCAGAACAAAGAGGACGCGTTCCGGATCGATACCTCGTTCGATCTCGACGGGATCGTCGGGTTTTTCACCTCTTTCGATGCCGGTTACCGTTTCAACGACAGTTCGACGCAATTCGATCAGCTCCGCTCGACATTTGGGACCGGCAATATTGCCAACAGCCCAAGCGGTTCGGTGTTCGCCGACTTGATCGTCCAGGGACCGAGCAATTTCGGCGCGTTCGATGGACGCACGCTTGCCTTCCGGAATTTCGTGGTCATCGATCCGAACCGCTCCTTCTCTGAGCGGGATGCGGTGTTCGCCCAATTGCAGGCTGCGCTCGATGCAACTCCGGGCGGCCAAGCCGCAATCGCCAACGGTGGGCGTCTGCTCAATGATCTTGACCCGAACTCTGCTGGCAATTTGGGCGCGTCCTTCCGGATCGAAGAGCAAACCCATGCGCTTTACGGGCAACTGAATTTCGAAAGCGGCCCGGTACGCGGAAACATCGGAGCCCGATGGGTCAGCACCGACGTCGACTCGTTCGGAAACGCCATTGCGAACAATGTGGCATCGCCTGTCACATTGAGCGGCAGCTACACAGAATTCATGCCACGCGCGAACTTCACCGCCGAACTTGCCGAGAACCTGTTCTTGCGAGCGAGCTATACCGAAGACATCAACCGCCCCGACTTCATCGATCTGTCGCCGTCGGTTTCATTCCCGACCGGTCCGAACAACGCGGTGCGACAGGGTAATCCCAACCTCGCTCCGGAAACGGTCCAATCCTACGACGCGTCGATCGAATGGTACTTTGCGCCGCAATCGCTGATCAGCATCGGGTTCTTCCATAAGGATCGCACAAACCTGTTCGTGAGGCAGGTCGAAGATGCTGCCGAGGACGCCAACGGTTTCCGCGACATCACCGATCCCTGCGAAGGCGGGGGTATCTTCAATCCCGTTCCCGATCGAAATGTCCTGTCGGACGTACCAGGCAATGGCCTGTGCGTCCCACTACAGACCATCATCAATGATACGGCGAACACGACTCAGACGGGGATCGAGGTCTCGTTCCAATTCGACCTGTCGCAATTCGAAGATACACTGGGCTTCGCATCCGGCTTCGGCATCATCGCCAACTACACCTATCAGGACTTTGGCGGCGGTCAGGCGACCAATGAAGCTTCGGGTCGCGGACAAGACATCTTCGAGGACATCAATCCGAATGTCGGCGATCCGGTCGAAGCGGTCCAGGGCCTGCTCGACTTCTCCGAAAACGCCTACAATATCACCGTCTACTACGAGAAGTACGGCCTGTCGGCTCGCGCTCGATACACTTGGCGCGATGCGTTTCGCACGCTCGATACGGCGGCGGGCGCGTCGCTCAACTCGACCCTCGGATTCCCGGTGGTGACGTCGGCGCGCGGGCAGCTCAACGGCAGCGTCGTCTACGATGTGACCGACTTCCTGAGCATTGGAGTTGAGGGTGTGAACCTGACCAAGTCCGACATCAGCCAGTTCTGCGTCAATGACGGTGCCCTGCTGTGCTTCCAGGGCCTGCCCGATCGTCGGATCACCTTCGGCGCCACCGCAAGGTTCTAGCAAACAACGTTGCCGGCCCACTCCCAAACCCGGGCCTGTATCGCGAGGCGCTGCCATACTCTCCCGGCGGCGCCTCGTCACGCCGGCTTGGGCGAGGCCGCCCTCGGCCTATCGATAGCGAGCATTTCACCTCGCTAGCGGCTGCGATGCTGCCCATGGGTCAAGATAACTCCGGCGACCGGCCTTTCATCGCAACAGCCAAGGAGGGCGCGTGTGAGCGACGGACGGCGCCTGGCGAGCCACTTGCGCCTACCCGATAGAATCGATCTGCCTTCCTGAGTGCGAACGGATCAAGCTCAGCGCATGATCGAACGAGCGCGTCTTGCCTACGTCCGATTTCCCTCCAAACATCCCGCTAACGTGGGTCACGCGAAACGTCCCCGCAGACTCGCTGACATAGTAGAGGTTGTTGCCTCCGCCCTTTACGACAACCCGCCGCTGGCTCACAGTTCTTCCCCTTCTGTTTCAAGTCGGCAAAGCGTCACACGTGACGCAGGTACTCGTCCTCTTCGATGTCACCTTCGCATTCGGCAGCATCGCCCGCGGGGACAGCTCCGGCGGCCCGTGCAAGAGGGGTCACGACAATATCGGCGCGCTGCCTCGTGCCGATATCGCCCAACGGAATGACAAGTGCCATCTGCCGTGCACGGCGTTCCAGATTGCGCTCGACCGCCAGAGCATGGGCGTATTCGCTACGGGGCGAGACCAGGGCAAAGATGACGATCAGCCCCAGATCGAGGATCAGGAACAGCGTGTGCAACTGCCATTTCAAATTTGTCACCGCAGGGCCGAGATCCTTGTCGTTAAGCAGCAGCCAGGTGCCAAATTCCTGGCCTGCCAGATCCCGATTGATGCGGCGATATTCCGGCAACGCACGCATTTCCTCCATCAGCGCCGCTCGTGTCGGCAGATCTTCCAGTTCTTCGCGCATCTGCTTGACGCGTTCCTGCAGCGCGTCCTGTTGCTCGCCAATCGGTCCAAGGCTGGCCGCTCGCGTTTCGGCGGCCTTCGCGCGGCTGTTGGAGAGGTCGCGATAATAGTTGCACCGGGTTTTGCAGGTCGGCGCGCCCGAGAGGGCTACGCCCGCGAGTTCGGGGCTCGACTGCTGCTCGACCGATCCGCTGGCGATGCCCGCGCGCTCGGCATTGGAGATGGCCTCCGCGGTAGCCGCTCCGGCGCGGAGTTCTGCAATCTCGTTCTGCGTGTTCGTCTTGCGCTGCTCGAGCGAAACGAGGTTCTTCTCCATTTCCTCGATACCCAACTCGCGCTCGCGGCGGCTCGCGGACATCTCGGTCCAACGCGCTTCGTATATCTGGACCAATTCGGCGTTGGCGTCCCGTTCGAATTCGCCCAATTCTGCTTCGCCCGAGACGCGCAACAGCGCAGAAAAGAGCAGGCTCGACACGGCGAACGCGATCGCAAAGGCGACTGCGACGCGGGTAGAGAGGGCAGCGACGGCCGGTGACAACGCGCGCGCGCCATCAACCCAGTTTCCACCCTCGACACGCTGGATCGACAGCGGGTGATTGAGAGAATGGCCGATAACGAGGCGGTCTATCCAGAACACCACGATACCGAGAAACAGGCCTGCCGAAATGGGGAAGAGGATACTGCTCTCATACGCCTGGGCGAGGACATAGGCGAAAGCGATCGAGTGGATCGCCGCAACGGTCAGGATCATTGCGCCAGCCGTCGCACAGATGTTCCAGTCTATCGGGCGCAAGGTTGCCATGATCCGATGGTCGACCATTGCGACCCAGAACAGGAACAGTCGCAGGGGACCGAATTCTCTCTGCCGACCATCACCGGGCGGCTGCATGGGCATCTGAGCGTTCATTGTCGGTCTCCTCAAAGATCCTCAACCAAGGGGGGAAGGCGGATGTCGATCCGCTGGCGGTGTTCCTCGAAGCCGCCGGTCGGACGCTCCAGCAAGAAGGTGAACTCGTGCTGTCCAGGCGCCAGCAGCGGGAAGCGAAGCTGGCCCTGTGGCGGCAATCCGTTTTCGTCGCCGAACTGGTTGAGCCAGTCGATTCCATGGTACGCCCGCACGGACGTCGCGCCTCGCACATCCCAGATCATCGTGGCTTCCCCGCCCACATAAGCGGTGCGGGGCATGTGCAGGTCGAATTGGATAGCTGGCGGCGTGATTTCACCATCGAAGGTGCGAACCTTGGTGCCGCCCGACCCTTTGGCGATCAGTTTGAAGTGATACGGGCCGATATGCCCTGCCGAAACGGTGTGGACCAAGACCCCGCCATTCTGCACTTCCTCGACGAAGCTTTGCGAATGGCCATTGTGATCGACCAAGGTCAATTGGGTAACGTGTCGGCAAGCGACCGTCAGCAGCATTGTATCGCCGAGATGCGGCCGTTCCGGCAGAAGGCTGACTTCTTCGAAACTTGGGAGCGGGTCGGTCCGCTCGAAGACGAGCGTGGTGGAGGCACTACCCTCGCGGTGTGTGGCAGCGTGCGGCCCATTCGCCACCAGACTTGCTTCATAGGTACCGTTCGACAACAGCGGCAGTTCGATGGCGCCGGAGCCTTCCTGCAGATCGAAGATTTCCGCACCCACCTGCAATTGAGCCTGCCTGGCGCCGGAAACACGGTAGTTGAGCACGACTGGTTCGGGGCGGGGGACCTTCCTGCGGCCCGAGGCAATTTCGAGCTCCACCTGAGGGCGGATGATACGCGGCGAAATGGTGAGCGTCGTACTGTCGCCCGGGTTTCCTTCTTCATCGAACACATCGAACTGGAAGGTGCAGGGGGTCTCGTCGACCGGGCTGAAAACGTATTCACCGAATGCGGCTTGTGCCGCCACCACTTGGCCGTTGAGGGACAATTGGCCGCTCGCGAATTGTCGGTCGCCTTCGAGGGAAAAGTAGAGCACGACCGCTTCATCAACGAGTGGGCGAGCGTCGGAAACGAACAGACGCGGCGTGCATATGAAGAGCTCGCCGCCCCTGTCGATCCTGCGCTGGAGAGCTGCAATTGCCTCAGGGGTGAGGTTTTCGCGCGGGGGAACACCTTGCATGGCTAGTCGTCTCTCCATTCATCGGTCGGGGTTGGAAGCGTCGCCAGATCGGCCGAACCGAGATAGTTCGAGCAGCACGGGCAGGCGGCGTCAGGAAGATCCGCGAAAACGCTGCGATCGATCCGTTTGTTCGCACCCTCGCGCCAGGCCGAATAGGCATTGGTCGTCAACGGTCGCCACCCGAACAGGAGGTTCATCATCTCCTGGACCCCGAGCCCGGCGATCTGCAGGTTGAGTGCCATCACCGAAGGCGAGATGATTTCGGGGTGATCCTGTACGTACCCCTTTGCTCGGAACAGGCGGCGTTCGTCGCCCGTGGCGTAGGCATCGGCAATCTCCTGCCCGTCGAGGACCGAGATCGCGCTGCATTCGAGGCAAGCCGTGGTGCCGGGCACCACGACGCTAAGACGCTGGCGGAAGTCCAAAGGCGACGGATCGATGATTGTCCCGTGGTCGATCAGCGGGAGCAGATACTGGACCGCGGCGCGATTGAGATAGCTGCGCGTAACACTGTCGTCGGTCGCCGACATGATCAGATCGGCCGCAGCAAAGGACGCCGGGTCGACATCGAACAGATTGGTGCCGATCGCTTCAACGGTGCAAGCCGGTGTGATGCTGGTGAGGTGGCGCTTCAACACGTCGACCTTTGGGGTCCCCACATCGGTGGGTCCGGCACCAACAAGGCGGTTGAGGTTGGTCACCTCGACGAGGTCGTGGTCGACCAGCAACAGACGGCCGACGCCCATCCTGGCCATGGCTTCTGCAATCACCGAACCTACGCCGCCGACACCGGCAATCATGACCGTTATCTGCGACAATCTGGCTTGGCCCGCCGTGCCGACGAAAGCGACTTGGCGTTCTAACGCTTCGTCGGCAGGCTTGGTCGGCTGCCGTGCGCGCCCGTCGGGCCGGATTTGATCCAGGACCTCATCGACGACGAAAAGGCTGTCGACAGGGGTGAAACTTCCATCGGACGACACACTCCGAAGCTTCACGCATTCGGACCCGAAAACGCCGGTCACCAATTCGATGCGTTCGATGCCGGAACCGCCGAACTTTCGTACATTCTCGAGCCCACCCGTGTCGAGAAAGCCGCGCAGGTCGAGATCCGCCGCGTCGTCCACCGGACTGAAATCGACCAGCAAATCAGCGTGCGGATGATCATGGAGGTGAATGTAGGTGTTGCAGCCGCTAACGGCGAAGCGGTGGTGGATCAGGTTGTTGACGGTCTTGTCGAGCTCGACCCGCCCTGCGCTGCGGTGAACGTAGGCGCTGTCCTGAATGATCTGGACGTCGCGATCCGCCACCAGCACGGTGTCGCCGTGCCGTTGACCGAACAGGATCGCCATGTGTTCATCGGCCTCGCTGAAGTGCTCCTTCAGGGCGCCAAAGGTCCGACCGGTCACCTTGAGGCGCAGGCCCGTCATCGCTCAAGCTCTACGTGCAGGCGTTCGAGGTATTTGTAGAGGGTGTCGCCCGCATGGATGTTATTGTGCAGGAAACGCCACGCAAACGGGCGACCCCGATAGGTGCTCTTAAAGCACAGCCAGGAATGGTTCTTCAGGCGGGGAATGCCGTCATAGACGCCATGGTCGAAGATGTGTCCGAACTTCGACTGGATATCTCGGATGACCGGGCGATTGGCCGGCGTCTCGAGGAAGTGCACTCCGTACGGAGGGTGATCGGGATAATTCGGTACGAGGAGGACGATGTCAGCCTCATCGTTCGGGGCATATCTATCGGGGAGTGGAAAGCGCTGCACATGCACGAGTTGACCCGCTTCGAGCGCTACCCGTCGCGGCCCGTTGGGCGATTTCGGAAAGGTGTCCAGGACGGCCTGGATACCCCTCACATCCTCGGCCAGCAGGGCGTCGCGATCGGGGCCCCTACTCACGTTCGGAAATCCCGCTCGTGCGGCACGCACGGACGATATCCGACTGATGCGTAACAAATCCGCGGGCTTGCAGGTCTTCCAGCGACATGTCCGAAAGCTTGTCGCGGGCGAAGGTACGGCCATCCGCCGTCGTGATAGCAGTCGCCTCTTTCGGGATTACCTCCGACACGTCGCGGCGGTTGTCGACCTCGCGGGCCTCGCCATCGATTACCATCAGCTTTGGGTTGCGCTTCACCATGTCGTCTTCTCCTGTTTGACGGCGCGACCCATCGCCCGGAGAAGCGCGGCTTTTGCGCGATCCGGTGGCAGGCGACATCGCCGATTTCAGCTTGCGGGAGATTGCCCTTGCGTCAGTCCGATGCGGCGGGGTGACGACGCATGACTCAGTCCCATGCCTACAAATAGGCACAGTCCGTTAAGGATTGCAATAGCATTTCTAGAAAAAGTATGGGAAATGCAGTTTTTTCGCCAAGGATTCTATGGAATCTTAGGCGCTATTCCGCTGTGCTTTCATCCCGCGGATGCTTGTGTTTCGCGACGCGACCGATCCGGCGGGCGATGGCTGCCTCGCTCAATTCGCCCCTTTCAAACAGCTCCCGGTTCTCACGCGCGATAGCGCTGGGCGTGAAGAGGTCGCTGCGGCTCATTTCGAGATATGTCAGCCTATTCTGGACCTTCTTGGCGAGATCGGGATCGAGGGAACGGAAGCTCTCGAAATCGAGCAATTCGGCGTCGAGCCATTGGCCGTAGTGCTTCTTCGTAAACTCGATCGCATCGCCGTGGAGCTTGCGATCATACTCCTCAACTCTCTTCTTCGGGAGGGGCGCAACACCGAGGAAGCGAGTGGGCGTAGGCTTTTCCGGTTCCACATCGGCGAGCGCTCCGATTTCGTTCCACAGTGAATCGAACATCACCCCAGCGATCGGCACGACCGATTCTAGCGGGACGAATTCACCCGTATCGACCTCTTTCAGCACTCGCGACACAAACTGGTCCAGGCGCCGCCTTCGATATGCCGGATCGTTTAGCTTCAACTGCAGCTTTTCGACCGGTTCGTTCACATGTTTGGCGAGGTATTCGTTCGACATGGCTCGAACGTCTTCGATGATCCGCGCGATCTCGCGGTCGAACTTCTCCAGTCTATCTGCATTGGCGAAATGGCTAAGGCGTCCGTCGTCCTCTTCTTCGTCATCAACGACAGCGTGGTTTTCAGTTGTCTCGTGCGCGAGATCATCGTCGTCCGCCACGCGGCGGCCGCCGTCAAATTCAAGATTCTGCGGATCTGCCATGATCGTGCCTTCAAAAAACCAGCTATGCTCGTTTCGACGCGCCCCGTGCGCCGGTTACCCTCGCACGGTACGGAACAAGCGGAAAATGACGGTTAACGCCGCCTATTGGGCTCCTGCGACCGTATATTGACCGTTCGGCCCGAATACCTCTGGCCGAAGGCATACGCCACCGACTTGCGGGTAATGGTGTCGAGCGTTGGTTGAGGTGTGGATGGCTGAGGCGCGCGTTCATGGCCTCAATTGACCCAATCTGCGATGTCGGCTTCACTTGCCAATATGCTCTGCGCGTCATAATGCGCCAACAGACCGGTACCTCGTTACCTACGGATGCCACCCATTTAGCGGTTCGCGCACCGTATGGTAAGGGGAATGCTACGATTCATCCAGAAATTTTTCGGGAAATTCACAATTATTTCGATGGAATTCCGAAATTTTCCAGGCGCTATTCCAGAAATTCTCGTCTAACGTAATATTCTTTGGGTCCACAGGCCGGGGGTGGGCGATTTTCGGCCGCGCGACTCGACGCTAGATCGGCTACAGGGGCAATCCGGCAG
>JASJDE010000153.1 GCA_030065195.1 Erythrobacter sp.
CTTTCCGCATGCTTGGAACGACCGAGATCAGCCGCAGCGCGCGCAAGATACGCAACGCGCGGAGAACCGAGAATTGCTCGCCGCGCTCGTCCCGGCGGGCGAGCAATTCTCGGTTCTCCGCGCGTTGCGTATCTTGCGCGCGCTGCGGCTGATCTCGGTCGTTCCAAGCATGCGGAAAGTGATCGCGGGGCTGTTCAGTGCCATCCCCAGCATTGGCACGGTGATCGTGATGCTGCTGCTGCTGTTTTACATCAGCGCAGTGATGGCGACGAAGCTGTTCGGCGAGGCGTTTCCCGAATGGTTCGGTACGCTCGGCGCTTCGCTCTATTCACTCTTCCAAGTCATGACGCTTGAAAGCTGGTCGATGGGTATCGTGCGCCCAGTCATGGAAGTGTACCCTTATGCCTGGGCGTTCTTCGTGCCGTTCATCCTGCTCACAAGCTTTATCGTGCTGAACCTCTTTATCGGTGTGATCGTCAACGCCATGTCCGAGGCCACCGAAGGCGAAGCCCATGACGAGCGCGAGATGATCCTGACCGAACTGCGAGGACTGCGCGAAGAGGTAAAAGCGCTTCGCGAAAGCAGCAGCTAGCACCGACGAGAATTGCTGTAACGAAATGTCGCGCGAATACGAACGTCACCTTGTGACGACAGGCGAGGCGACGTGAATTCAGCTGCCAAGTTCGGTGAACGAGAAGGTGTCGGGTGCCGCAACGAAGCGGCACGGAAGCCGCGCCCGCTCGGCCTGTTCCTGATAACCTTTGCCTTGCTGCTCGTTGCTGCCGAAGGAGTGCTCCGTGGTGTCGCACGGGTGCAGGACGCGGTAGGTCTGGCCATTTTCAATCTTGGCGTTTCGTTCGAGGCGGCCAGCTTTGCTGCCGCATTGACCAATGCAATCCTGTCACTGCTTGCGCTCGTCGCTCTGTTCGGATTTCTAGAATGGCGGCAGATGAAATTCGTCAATTTCCGTGAGCGCTACGCCGAAGGATTGATTTACGCATCGATCGGGCTCTCTATCGCAACCCTGCTACAAGCAGTCGCGTTCGTTTGGCTTCACCAATTCGAGATAGAGCCCGTGTTGCGAGCGGATGACCTTGGGCCATTGCTGGTGCTCTTCCCGATCCTGTACATGATCGTGATCGGCTTCTTCGAATATTGGCTGCACCGCGCGCTGCACGATATTCCGCTCCTGTGGAGATTGCATGCCATCCATCACCAGATAGAGGAAATGAATGCCGCACGGAGTTACTCGCATTGGGCGCAGGATGCGCTCTATCTGGCAGTCATAACCGTTCCGCTGGTATTCCTGATTAAGAGCCCGCAGCAGCACATTGTGTTGCTGACGACCCTATACCTGATTTCGAATTACTACATGCACACTGATAATCCGGCGATGTCGTTTCCCCCGGCTTTGCGCCATGTGTTGGCCGACAACATCTATCACCACTACCATCACTCGCGGGCCATCGAGCACTGGGGACGCAACTACTGTTCGTTCTTCTCATTCTATGACCGGATGTTCGGTACCCAGCACATGCCGACGGACGAGACATTCCGTGCAACGGGAATCGACGGCTATCGTCCACTCAACGGGTGGCGCGACTATCTGGTCCGTCCGTTCACCCGCAAAGGTTGAACGATCGGGCCAGGTTGGGGACACTTTTTTGAGCGCCCCGTAACCTTTCCCCCATCGGGCACGAAGAGCCTCGCAAGTGGAGTTTGCCAATCCAAGTGAGGAAAGGATCCAGGTCGTGAAAGGTACAGTGATTTCAGCAGCGCTGTTGGCTATGGCAGTGACATCGGTACCCGCATTGGCGTCGGGGTCGGGTTCGCGCGGTGGCGGTGGGTTCGGCGGAGGAGGCCTCAACAACGGGTCCGGCCTGTCGCGCGTTTCACAGGAAGATCGCCTGCATCGTCGCGGCAAATCGCAAGTGCGCAAGCGGATCACCTGCAAGAAGTGCGAATATCATAAGCGCCTGAACAAGCAGACCGCTGGCGAAGTTGCCACCGCTGTGCGCAACGGCAAATTCGACTTAAAGGACAACGACCGGACGGCGGTCCTCTACTACCTGCGGCAACGTTACGGCGTCTGAACTCCAATTCTTCGATCCGATAGTCCAACAGATCGATGTCGGTCCCGCCGGACTCTTCGGCGCGAAGGTGGCGCGCGCCGTTAGCTGCCCTTGTCTTTCTGGCGTGCATCGCTTCGCTCGTCCTGCTTTCGCAACAGATCGCACCGCCAGTGGTACTGTACGTCGCCGCACTTGTGGTCGGCAGCGCTGCGGTGTCTGCGGTACTGTGGCGAACGCCTGCAATCACGATGCGCACGGTGCTGTTTGTGGCGGCGCTCGGCCATATTCTGGCTTTGTTCGGTCAGACCATATTCGAGGACGACTACTATCGTTTCATCTGGGACGGCTGGCGCGTACTCGAAAGCGGCACACCCTACGGCATTCCCCCTGAACACTTCTTTGGCGATTCCACGGTGCCTCACTCGATGCGGGATGTTCTCGAGTGGATAAACTATCCGCACTATCCGACCATTTACGGGCCTGTCCTGCAGCTGCTCTTCGCGGCAGTAAGCCTCACCGCGGGAAACGACGAGTTGGGCTTGCGGATCCTATTCGGCGCTAGCACCTTGATCCTCACCGGCCTGACAATGAGCAAACACGAACCCGGCCGCGCGGCTCTTTTCGCATGGAACCCGGTGGTAGTGGCTGAAAGCACCCTCCACCTCCATCCCGATGTTCTTCTCGCCCTGTTCCTGTTTGCGGGCCTTGTCGCAGGCCGACGCCATCCTGTGCTCGCCGGAATTGTCATTGGAGCCGCTGCTGGGGTGAAATTGGTCGCGCTTGCGGCCTGGCCTATGCTGCTGCGTCTTGCCCCCAGAGGATTGATCGCCGCAATCGCTACGCTCGCTGCGCTCTATGGATTCTTTGCCGTGCAAGGCTTTGGTGTCGGACTCGATTCCACCGAAACTTTCGCAACTCAGTGGTATTTCAACCCGCTCGCTTTCGAGTTGCTGTTCGAATTGTTCGGTCCGACCTGGGGTCGGCTTCTGGCTCTCGGCATTGCAGGGCTGATCGTCCTTTGGCTCCATGCATCTGCGAAGTCCTTCGAGCAGGCACCTCTGGCTGCGATTTTCGGGGCAATCCTGCTCTTCGCACCGGCCGTCAATGCCTGGTATCTGCTTTGGCTACTGCCCTTCGCAGTGGGCCGACGGGAATTGTGGCCCTACGTCGCCAGCGCGGCATTGCCTCTGTCCTATCTAACCGGATTGAACCTTGAGCTCTATGAGTTCGAAGAATTCCAGGTCCACCCACTCGCCTTGCGCGCCGAATGGGTGCTGATCGGGGGCGCAATCCTGTTCGATGTCGTCCGTGCAAAGATTGGCAATCGAAAACAGAGCGCGTCGACCGAATGGGACATGGAACCGCGTGTGTCGGTGATCATTCCGGCGCTGAATGAAGAGAAATCCGTGGGTGAGACGGTGCGCGGCATCCTGATCGCCGATCCGCCGGGCCTAATGGAAGTGGTCGTGGCCGACAACGGCTCCACCGACCGCACCTTGGAGAAGGCCCTTGCTGCAGGCGCCAGGGCTATCTCTCAGCCGGAGCGAGGCTATGGTGCGGCTTGCCTTGCCGCGCTCGATGCCATCGATAAGCGCAGCAACATAGTCTTGTTCATGGATGCCGACCTTTCTGATGTCCCTGAGGAAGCGGAAGCACTGCTTGGACCCATTATCGAGGGGCAGGCCGACTTGGTGATCGGTTCCAGGACTTTGGGGTCGGTTGAACCCGGAGCAATGAGTCTGCCGCAGCGCTTCGGCAATTGGCTCGCTCCAGCGCTGGTGCGCTGCATCTGGGGCGTGCGCTACACCGATCTTGGTCCGTTTCGGGCGATCAGGCGGGACGCTCTCCAGCGTCTCGCGATGATCGACAGAGACTTTGGTTGGACCATCGAGATGCAAGTTCGCGCGGCGAAATTCGGCATGCGCGTGGCCGAACGACCCGTTAGCTACCGCAAGCGCGTGGGCGTATCGAAGATTTCGGGAACTGTGCGCGGGGTGCTCGCTGCCGGTTGGAAGATCCTTTTCGTGATTGCCCGCGAAGCCTTTGGCGATTTCGACCGGGATGGGCGCAAGGCCGTTGAGGCATCACGCGGCCAGCTCCCGCGACCGTCCAAAACGGGAATGGCTGCCAACGACGATGCCTGACCTTGTAACGAACGTCCACAATCGACCGAATTGAGTGTCGACACCCAACCCATTGGAGTTGCATACCATGACTTCCGTCGCATCCTTCCAATCCGTTGCAAACGCCAGGTTTTCGCGCCGCTCGATTCTTGCGTCGGTGCCGGCAACGGCAATCCTCGCTGCATGTGGACCTTCGGCGCCCGGCAGTCTTGGCGAGGAAAGATTCGCTACCAGCGAAACTTCGGAGGCGACAATCGATCATTCGATCTGGAACGACATGCTTCAAGAATACGTGATCGAGGATCCCGGCGGCGTCAATCTGGTCGAATATGACCGGATGAAAGAGGAAGCAGCAGGCGACCTAGCGAGCTATCTCCAGGCGATGCAGGAGGTCGCTATTGAGGATTTCGGGGCCGATGAGCAGTTCGCGTTCTGGGTCAATCTCTACAATGCCGCGACGGTCGACGTGATCCTCAAGAACATGCCGGTCGATTCGATCCGCGACATAGGTTTGCTCGGCACCGGTCCTTGGAAGGACGACGCGGTAACGGTTGCCGGACGAACTCTCAGCCTCGACAATATCGAACACGATATCCTGCGCCCGGAGTGGCGGGACGTCCGGATTCACTATGCGGTCAATTGCGCCTCGATTGGTTGCCCCAATCTGGCGCGGGAAGCCTATACGGGGTCAAGACTCGAAGAAATGCTCGATGCGGCTGCGAGCGCCTATATCAACCATCCCCGGGGTTTTGGCGGTGAGTCTGGACGGATCGTCGCTTCGAGCATTTTCGATTGGTATCGAGGCGATTGGGGTTCCGTTGCGGACGTACTTGATCATGCGCGAGAATACGCCGAAGGCCCGACAGCAGAACTGCTCGACGGAGCGAAAGGTATCGAAATGTACGATTATGACTGGGCGCTCAATCTCGCATAGTTTCACTTCGCTCGGGCCACGTGACGGCGGAGCATGCGCAACATTTGACAAGTCTGCGGTCGCGTAGGTGTGGTGAGCGTCACTATCCTAATCCCCACATTTAACGAGGAGCAGGCGCTCCCTGTTACGATTGAATCGCTTCGTTCGCTCCAACCTTCACCCGATGAAATTCTGGTTGTCGATGGCGGCAGTGACGATGGAACCCGGGCGATGGTCAAAGAAGCCGGCTTCCGCTGCATCGAGTCGACGCGGAAGGGTCGGGGTGCCCAAATCAATGTCGGAGTAGAACACGCGGCGAGCGATCTCGTTTGCGTGTTGCATGCCGACAGCCAGCTGCCGACTGATGCAGTCGAGGTGATCCGTGACACGATGGCTGACCAGCGAACCGCGCTTGCGAGCTTCCTGCCTCGGTTGGTTGGAAGAAACGGAACGCGCTGGGGTTCGACATTCCATAATTTCATCAAGACCTGGTACGCACCCTTGATTACGCGCCCACACCTGTTTGTGCGCGGCGTTCGGCTGCTATTCGGCGATCACGCCATGTTCTTTCGCCGCAAGGAATTCATCGAAATCGGAGGATGCGATGAGCGGCTTGCGGTGATGGAGGAAGCCGGGATGTGCATAAAGTTCGCGGAGATTGGCCGCATCCGGATCGTCCGTCGTTGGGTCATTACTTCCGATCGAAGAATCGCAGAGCTCGGAAGCCTCCGAGCCAATTACACCTATTTGAAAGTAGGACTGATGTGGGCTGTCGGCGTTCGCGAAGGTTTGCGGGACCATTACCCTGACATCCGCTGAGCACTCGAACCACGGCGCGGCGAAACCCGACCTTAACCATAGACGTTGGCTCTACCTTACCCGATCGACTTAACCCGATCGGGAGCTTGACCGTTTATGCCCAAGCTTCGGAATCTAGGGGAAAATCCGGAGGGCAGAAATGATCAAACTCTCAAAAAAGATCTGCATCGCAGTCGTGCTCCTGTCTAGCAGTGCCGCGCTCGCGACCGATTCCGGATGGACAATTTCCGAGGCTGATGGTCAAGTTTCCGTGAACCGCGATGACAAGTCCATCTACGGTGCAAAAGGCACCGAATTGCAGGTTGGCGACGTCATCCGCACAAGCAAGGCGGCTCGTGCAGTCCTTGTGAAGGGCGAGGAATTCTACATCGTTTCGCCCAATCAGCAGGTTCGTATCATCAAGGTCGAGGAAGACAGTACAACCACGAAGATTCTGAAGTTCGTTGGCAACATGCTTTCTTCAAACACGCAGCATTCCAGCCTGAAGCGACCCCTAGAGGCGGCCGTTGTGAAAGGTGTTGGCGGCGGACTTGAAAACGGTCTCGTAGATAAGAGCCACGGGGAACCGAGCGAGACGAACGCCGAAAGGTAAGCTTGATTGCATTCCTGTGGAAACGCCTCTCCCGCACGGTGCACGCGATTGCTAAACGCGGGGGATGTCGCAACCCACCGATCCCGACGAACCCGATCCGTTCGATGCCATTGTCGATGCGCCGTTCGACGCTGCATTGGAAGAGCGCTATCTTGTCTACGCGCTCTCGACCATTACGGCACGCTCGCTGCCCGATCTACGCGACGGGTTGAAACCGGTTCACCGCCGCCTGCTGTGGACCATGCGGCAGTTGAAGCTCGACCCTTCCAACACTTTCAAGAAGAGCGCTCGCGTCGTCGGCGAGGTGATCGGCAAGTATCACCCACACGGCGACACCGCCGCATACGATGCAATGGTCCGCCTCGCGCAGGATTTCTCGCTGCGCTATCCGCTGGTCGAGGGGCAGGGGAACTTCGGCAATATCGACGGCGATAACGCCGCAGCCTACCGCTATACCGAAGCGCGCCTGACCAAGACCGCGATGCAGTTGATGGAAGGGCTGGATGCGGGAACGGTCGACTTTATTCCGACCTATAATGGAGAGGAGGAAGAGCCCGAGCTGATGCCGGGCCTGTTCCCCAATCTGCTGGCCAACGGCGCGAGCGGGATCGCGGTGGGGATGGCGACCAATATCCCTTCACACAATGTCGCCGAAGTGATCGACGCGACGCTGGAATTGATCGACAATCCGCATGTCGAGCACGCGCGGCTGATGGAGCTGATGCAGGGGCCGGACTTTGCGACGGGTGGCCAGCTGGTCGACAGCCCTGAAGTGCTTTCTCAGGCGTACGAGACCGGTCGCGGTTCTTTCCGCCTGCGCGGCGTGTTCCACGCCCCCGAAGCCGACAAGGCTGAGGATCAGGTGCTCGGAATTGAACGGCTCGGAGGCGGCCAATGGCAGCTGGTGATCTCCGAAATCCCTTACCAGGTGCAGAAGGGCAAGCTGATCGAGCAGGTCGCTCAAGCGATTGCCGACAAGAAGCTTCCGATCCTCGACGATGTCCGCGACGAAAGCGACGAGACTATCCGCATTGTGCTGGTCCCGCGCAGCCGCAATGTCGATCCGGAACTGCTCAAGGAATCGATATTCAAGCTGACGGACATGGAAACCCGCTTCGGACTCAACATGAACGTCCTCGATGCCAGTCGCACCCCGATGGTGATGGGACTGAAAGAGCTGCTGCAGAACTGGACCGCGGCGCAGATAGAGATCCTGCAGCGCCGGACCCAGCACCGGCTCGACCAAATCGCGCGGCGACTGGAACTGGTCGACGGCTACATTATCGCCTTCCTCAATCTCGACCGGGTGATCGAGATCATCCGCTACGAGGACGATCCCAAATCGGTAATGATGGAGGAGTTCAAGCTCACCGACCGGCAGGCCGAAGCGATCCTCAACATGCGGCTGCGCAGCTTGCGCAAGCTGGAAGAGATGCAGTTGCGGCAGGAGAAGGATGAGCTGCTGGCGGAGCAGGACGAGCTCGAGAAGCTGCTCGGCAGCCCTGCACGCCAGCGCACGCGCCTGAAGAAGGACCTACGCGCACTGCGTAAGGATTATGCCGAGGATACGGAGATTGGCCGTCGCAGAACCAAGATCGAGGAAGCCGCTCCGGCGGTCGAATTCTCGATGGACGCCATGATCGAGAAGGAACCGATCACGGTCATCCTCAGCCAGAAAGGCTGGATCCGCGCGGCCAAGGGACATGTCGATCTGGCGCAAGAATTCAAGTACAAGGAAGGCGACGCGCTCGCCTTCATCCTCCACGCGCAGACCACCGACAAGCTGCTGATCGCG
>JASJDE010000154.1 GCA_030065195.1 Erythrobacter sp.
ACCAGCTCTTGGGCTTCATCAAGCGCGGCCGAAGAAAAAAGATCGATCGCCGTCTCTGCGGCCATCATATCGAGATCGGCAAGAGCTATGGCGGTGTCACTGCGTTTCGAACTCAGGTCGGCGAGAGCCACCAGTGCTTGCGCGCGTGCCTCGCTTTCCGAACCGCTACCGCGAGCGCCCGACACCAGACGGCTTGTAGAGGATTGCGCCGCCACGAATGCCCGGTGCGAGTCCTCGGCTTGCTCGACCAGCCGGGCTATATCGCCGTTCGCACGGGGCTGGCGAGTCGGACTGGCAGGTGCTTCCGCTGAGCGGGTCGGGCTGAACTGCCCAGAAACCCTCTCGGCGTCGCGAATCGCGAGCGAAGGGTATTGATCGCTGCTGCCCGCACAGCCTCCCACAAGTGCGGAAGCCATCCCGATCGCAAGAAAATGATGAAAATTCGGTCTCATGATCCCGCACTGACGTATCATGACACACCCACGCAGCATAGACAGGTAACACCGCTCCCGACACGATTTTGTCGCGATGTTCCCGTTGACTTGGCGGCGCCGTTCCCTTAACGGCACCCATCTTTCCGGCGCTGCGAGTTGCGGCGCCGCATTGCTGTTCGGCGCGTGTGGGCCTATCTGCACTTTCGGACACAGCCAAGATTGAGAGTAAGAAGCCATGTTCGCTGTAGTGCGCACGGGCGGCAAGCAATATCGGGTTGCCGCCGGAGACAAGATTGCCGTTGAGAAACTTGCCGGGGAAGCCGGTGAGACCATCACGCTGGACGACGTCCTTCTGGCAGGCGAAGGCGACACGGTCGCGGACGCGTCGAAGGTTACCGTTTCGGCCGAGATCATCGCTCAGGCCAAGAGCGAGAAGGTTGTCGTTTTCAAGAAGCGTCGCCGCCACAATTATCGCCGTAAGGCCGGTCACCGCCAGCAGATGACGCTGCTGCGCATCACCGATGTCGGCACCGGCGCGAAGAAGGCACCGGCCAAGAAGGCTGCCGCTCCCAAGAAAGAAGCCGCTCCGAAGGCCGACGCCAAGCCGGCAACGGAAAAGAAAGCAGCCCCGGCCAAGAAGCCCGCAGCCAAGAAGGCTCCGGCCAAGAAGGCAGCACCGAAAACCGCTGCGGCTGAGAAAAAGCCCGCCGCGAAGAAAGCCCCAGCCAAGAAGGCACCGGCCAAGAAAGCCGCGCCCAAGGCTGACGACACGAAGTAAGGACTGAAGGACCATGGCACATAAAAAAGCAGGCGGTTCGTCACGCAACGGTCGCGACTCAGCCGGTCGCCGCCTTGGTGTGAAGAAGTTCGGCGGTCAGGAAGTGATCGGCGGCAACATCATCGTGCGCCAGCGCGGCACCAAGTTCTATCCGGGCAGCAATGTCGGCATGGGCAAGGACCACACCCTCTTTGCGCTCGAGCAAGGTGTGGTGCGATTCCACAAGGGCAAGCTCGGCCGCAAATACGTGTCGGTGGACATGATTGCGGAAGCAGCCGAATAACCGGACGATCATAAAGGGATCGTCCATCGGGACGGTCCCAGCCGGAAATGTCCGGCTCACCAAGAGGGAGATGGGACCGACCCGTCTCCCTCTTGTCGTTTCTCCCTCACAGATTGGCGAATTTCGGTTCGCCGCAATGCAACTGTCACGCATGGCCCATACAGGGGCGACGCGGGGCGATGAGGAGAGAGCTCATGTTCCATCGCAGCGAAAGACTGCTGTTGAGACCACCCTGGCCCGAGGATTGGGAACAGGTGTTGCGCGGGATCGCCGATGAAGGCGTTGTGCGCAATATTGCCCATGCACCATGGCCCTACAGCGCCGACGACGCCCGAAATTTCGTCCAGCTCCCGGTCGATCCGATGTTCCCGCGTTTCCTCATCACGCGCGCCCGCGATGCGGCCCTGATCGGCTGTATCGGGATCGACTCGACCGATGGCGAAGTGGAAATGGGCTACTGGATCGCACGTCCGTATTGGGGGCAGGGCTATGCCACCGAGGCGGGCCGCGCCGTGATCGAAGTTGCTGCCTCCTTGGGACACGATAGGCTGGTCGCATCGCACTTCCTGGATAATCCGTCGTCCGGCACGGTCTTGCGCAAGCTTGGTTTCGAGCCGACCGGTCGGGTGGTCGAGCGGCACAGCTGCGGACGCGGCGAAGCGGCACCGACCGCTGAGTATTCACGCGATGTCGAGGTCGATTGGTCCGAGCAACAACAAGCGGCCTGATCCAATCGGGTAGCGGGACAGGTCCTCGCCTTGTCCCGCGCCGTATCTTTGCGTAGTCACGCAACTGATGAGTGATCGCAAAAGGTTAAGCCCCGAGGAGTCGCGTTCGGCTGCGTTGGAAGCGGCGCGAGCCCTGCTGATCGAAACCGGCCCGCAGTCGGTGACGCTGAAGGCAGTCGCTTCGCGGATCGGGCGCACCCATGCCAACCTGCTGCACCATTTCGGCTCGGCATCAGGTCTCCAGAAAGCGTTGGCAGAACACCTCGCGAAGACCGTGTGCGAGACGATTATCGAAGCGGTCCACGCCAACCGGGCCGGATTGGGTTCCGCACGTGAGGTCGTCGATCTTGCCTTCGACGCGTTCGATCGCGAAGGGGCCGGAGCGCTGACGAGCTGGATGCTGCTGACCGGCAACGAAGACGCGCTTTCGCCCATCATCGGAACAATTCACGAGCTGGTCGACGAGATTGCACCGGAAGAAGCCGACCATTGCGACGAAGAGATGCGCGTGCACCGCGACACGTTGAATCTTGTGCTGCTCGCGCTCGGAGATGCGCTGATCGGCGGAGCGCTGGCTAAGTCGCTTGGATTGCCGCGCGACGCGGCTCGCGAACGAGCCGAGCAGATGCTTGAGGCATCGCTGGAGGAATACCAGCAACTCTAGTCTGCGATCCCGTTGCGTTGCCAATCCGGAAGGTTCGGGAGATCCAAGTCGGCCACGCGCAGGTGATCGATGGCAACGTCCAGATCCGGATGTGCAGCTTTCCGTCGCTTTTCATCCGATTGAGCGAAGGGAACGACCACCAACCGGCGGTTGACCTTCTGCCGCCAATTCATCCGTGCGGTGTTTTCCTGTCCGACATAGCAGCCCTTTTCAAAACTGACTCCGTTGAGCTCGACGGCGTTGGTTTCGAGCCAGAGGATATCGCCCAGTTCGCCTCGGCCTTCGGGAACGCCGAGTGCAAGACGGTGCGCGCGGTAGGATTCGTCGGCGGTGTCTCCGCGATCTTCGCTCAGCCAACGATGCCCCAGCTTCGGTAGCCGGGGATCGATCGCAGCGCCATCGCGTGGATCCGCACTCCAATGCACGGCGATCTTGTCGTCGCGGGCAATTTCTATCTTGCGGCGCAGGCGGTAGAGCGACAGGCGTTTGGCCAAGTCTTCGGCGGCATCCGCTTCGCAATCGATCAACAGCGCACCGTCTCCGCCGTCCCAGACGAAGAAGTCGAACATCGCTTTGCCCTGTGCCGAAAGGAGGGCCGCATAGACCGGCAGTTCTCCGGAGACGTCATTGGTGACGAGGCCTTGCAGGAAGCCCTGGACATCTTCCCCTGATTCCTGTGGGGTGAGGCGAATGATGGCGCGGTCGGATAGGAGGGTGGCGGTCATGGCTGCTCAATTCTCTTCTTAACGGCCTTCGCCAGCCTTTCGCCCAGCTCCGGTCCTTGTTCCGGATAGAGATAAGGTTCGATCAGCTCGGCTTCCATAACCTGTAGCGCTCCGTCTGCCGCGCGCAGCATGTCGATCCGCGCATAAAGCGGCGTTTGGAACGGAAGCGAGGAGACGATCGCCCGTGCGGCATCCGCCTCAGCGGTTGAAGGCCGATGCGCCTGTTCCCGACCGCCATAGAGCGATTGGATCCGATAGTCGCCATCGGCCGGGAGCTTGCGCAATGCGTGCGACAAATCGCCATCGACGAAGATGAAGGACAACTCGCCTTCCTCGGCGATTGCAGGAAGGTAGGGTTGCAGCATGGCCGGGTGCCCGAACTCCCAGTCTGGCGGCGGCAGGGAACCGCGTGATACCAGCTCCTGCCCCAGTGCACCTGCTCCGATTTGCCGTTTTACGACCACGCGATCGGTTTCGAAGGTATCCAGAGCCTCAAGCGCGCCTTTTGCCGTCACCGTCTCGCGCCACAGGGTAGGGATAGTCCGCGCCCCGACATTGGCGAGATCGCGCAGATAGGTCTTGGTCGCGTTCCAGCGGACCACTTCGGGCGGGTTGCAGACGGAGACGCCTTTCGCCGCCAGCTCATCGAGCCTCGCAAGAAACGCATCGGGTTTGTCCTGATAGTTCCATGCCGTGCCGAGCAATGCGAGGGCGATGCCGTCGAATGCCGCAAGCTCGGCTTCCCAATCGATGATTCGCAGTTCAAGCCCTTGCGCCCGAAAGGCCGGTTCCAGCGCTCCGACCATCATGTCGTGCTCGAACGCGTCGCCGCGTCGCCGTCCGGCGCCGGGAAGGGTCGTCTCGCATGCCAGGAATCCAACCGTTTTCATGGCCAGCGCTTTATGAGCGTACGGCAGGGCTGGAAAGCCTTATCGCACCCGCCTAAGGCACGCGAGATGACCGACACGCTGACGATCCGCCGTCCCGACGATTGGCACCTGCATTTCCGCGATGGCGATATCATGCGCGGCGTCGTTCCCTACACCGCACGGCAATTCGCCCGGGCTATTGTGATGCCGAACCTCACGCCGCCGGTGACGACGACGGCAATGGCAGCCGAGTATCGCGAACGGATTCTCGCCGCCGTGCCGGAGGGCGTCGATTTCACGCCGCTGATGACCTGCTACCTGACCGACACCACCGATGCCGACGATCTGGCGAAAGGCGCGGCGGAAGGTGTCTTCACCGCGGCCAAGCTCTATCCCGCCAACGCAACGACAAATTCGGCCCAAGGGGTCAGCGACGTCGAGAAGATCTACCCGGTGCTCGAACGGATGGAAACGGAAGGCATCGTGCTGTGCGTTCACGGTGAAGTGACCGATGCCGACATCGACGTGTTCGACCGCGAGGCGGAGTTCATCGAGCGGCATTTGCAGGCGATTGTGCGGAGTTTTCCGAATCTCAAAGTGGTGTTCGAGCACATAACCACGCTCGATGCCGTCGCGTTCGTGCAGAGTGCGGGCGGGAATGTTGGTGCAACAATTACCCCGCAGCACCTCCACATAAACCGCAATGCAATGCTGGTCGGCGGTATCCAGCCGCACAATTACTGCCTGCCTGTGGCCAAACGCGAGACGCATCGCCTGGCGCTCAGAAAGGCCGCGACCTCGGGTTCTACAAAGTTCTTCCTTGGCACCGACAGCGCCCCGCACCTGCGCAGTGCAAAGGAGACGGCGTGCGGATGCGCAGGTATCTTCAACGCGCCGCATGCTTTGGAGAGCTATCTGACGGTGTTCGATCAGGAAGGGGCCCTCGAGCATTTCGAAGGCTTTGCATCCTTGCACGGCCCTGCGTTCTACGGATTGCCGGTCAATGACAGCCAAGTCACGCTTGAGCGGGTCGAAGTGGCGGTGCCTGAGACTCTGTCGTTGGTCGGCGAAGAGATCGTGCCCTGGCACGCGGGGGAAACGTTGGGCTGGCGGCTGGTCGGCTAACCGGAAGCCGGCTTGGTCCGTCTCGATCGCGCCCAGAGATCGGCGACGAAGATTCCCACCGCGATCCAGATCAGGATGAAGCTCCCGAGCTGGGCGACGTTCAGTTCCTCTTCAAAGACCGTCAGGCCCAAAATGAAAACGATCGTCGGCGCGAGGTACTGGATAAAGCCGAGGGTCGAATATTCCATCCGGCGAGCTGCGAGCGCGAAGAGCAACAGCGGAACAGCGGTGACGACGCCTGAAAAGACGATCACGAGGCTCAAGAACCAGTCATTGCCGAATGCCGATCCGTTTGGTCCTTGGGAGTACCACCAGGCTATGCCTGCCGCCGGGACGAGCAGGATTGCGCTTTCGATCGTCAGTCCGGGCAGGGATCCGACGGGAACCTGCTTGCGAACAACTCCATAGAGGCCGAAGCTGAATGCGAGACTGAGGCTGATCCATAGCGTCGTCAGTGCGCCGACAGCCAGCAGAGCCACCGCCGATGCGGCGATCGCAACGGCGAGCCATTGCCATCTCGAAAGTCTCTCCCCCAACAACACGGTGCCGAGCAACACGTTGAGCAACGGATTGAGGTAATAACCGAGGCTCGCCGCATAGACCTGCTCCTGCATGATCGCCCAGATGTAGACGAACCAGTTGGCCGCAATCAGCAGCGCCGAGCCGAGCAGCATCAGCATGGTCTTTGCGCTGCCCATGGCCTCCCGGATATCGGAGAATTGTCGGCGCAAGGCCACGATCACCAGGCAAAGGGGCAGGGTCCAGATGATCCGCCAGCCGACAAACTCGAACGGCGGGACGCTCGTCACGAGAAGGAGGTAAACCGGCAGGAAGCCCCAGATGAGGTAAGCGCCAAGGGCGGCCGGCAGGCCGGAAGGATTGCCTTTGGCGGATGCGGAGGAAGGGGCTGCGGAACTTGCCATGGGCACCGGCCACTAGGCGCGGGGATTGGGCCGCGCAAGGAAACATCTTGCAATCATACTGAACCTTGGCTTTCGGGCTCGCTGCCAGCCCGTTCAGGTTGCGCCTTCTATACATGAATGACCGAATCGGGGAAGCCGGAAGCCCACCAATCCGCGCTTCTCCCACTATCCTTGGGCCATTCCCACCAATGGTCTGGGCGCGGCCTCCACCAGCCGTGGAAAGCGCTCCTATGCCTTCGGGCACGGGGGCGTTTTCGCTTTCCGGCCTGCCGCAGTGCTGCCCAAGGCGAAAATTAACCATCCGCAGGCATAGGTCGAGCATGTCGATCCGCGTCCCACTTCCGGCTGTTGTAGCGGCGATCCTGCTCGGTTCGTGCAGCGATGATGTCGTACCCGACAGGACCAGCACGGCGTCCGGAGGCGATCCCTTGTTAGCGCGCGCGCTCAACGATCCGCTGATGGTAGATCCCGACCTGGCGTACCGCAACGAAGCCAATGCCGCGATCACGATCCGGCACGATCATGCCCTGCCGCCGCTCCGGGCAAACGAAGGTGCGGATGGACGCGCTCGCGAGGCGGCGCGGCTGGCGCTGCTCGAAGGCGGGGCGATCGTGGACTTGCCCGATCCCATGAGCGGGGAAGGGCCGAGAGCGCTGGGCGGATTAGGAACCGCAAACGCGATTCTAGGTGCGCTCGGAGCCGATAGAGCTTGTTCGACGGGGCTTGGCGAAGGCTTTGCCTGGGCCGCGCGCCTTCCCGAACTCGCTTCGATCATGCCGCACGGAATGGTGAGCCACGCCGCAGGGAGCGATGCCAATGGCTGTTCTGTCAGAGTGATCCGCTATGTCACCGCAGCAGCGCCGAACGACGTGCTCGAATATCACTACAATCGCGCCAATCGTGGGGGATTGCGGGTGGCCCGGTTCGGGACGCCGGCAGACTCGGTTCGGGGATCGCGTGGCGGCACGCAGTTGATCGTGCAGGCCCGTCCCGGGCCGAACGGCATGAGCGCCGTCGACCTGATCTACTGGCAGCTTCGGGCTACTCCTTGAGCCCCACGCCGATATTGGTGCGCGGTTGCTCCATCTCTGTGCTCGCAACCGGATAGGCGCAGTAATCGGCTGCGTAATAGGCTGCCGGTCGGTGATTGCCCGACAGGCCGATGCCGCCGAACGGAGCTGCCGACGAAGCGCCGTTGGTCGGACGATTCCAATTGATGATCCCGGCGCGAATATTGGCCCAGAATCGCGCGTAATCGTCGGGTGAGCCGCCGATCAGCGAAGCCGACAGTCCTAACCTTGTGTTGTTCGCTTCGGCAATGGCGGCGTCGAGGTCAGGCACGCGGATCACCTGGAGGATCGGGCCGAACAACTCGATATCCGGCCTCTCGGCAATATCGGTCGTATCGATGATACCGGGGGTGAGGAACGGCTTGTCGGGATCGATTCGGCGCATATGCGTGAGCGCCTTTCCCCCCGCCGTCACCAGTTCGATGAAGCTCTCACCCAGCTTGTCTGCCGTATCGTTGTCGATCACCGGACCCATAAAGGGTTGCGGCTCGTCCATCGGGCCACCGACC
>JASJDE010000155.1 GCA_030065195.1 Erythrobacter sp.
TGCTCGAAGGCAAAAAGAAAGTCGCGATGTTCTGCACCGGCGGCATTCGCTGCGAGAAATCGACCAGCTTTCTGCGCTCCGAAGGAGTGGAGGAAGTCTATCACCTCAAAGGCGGTATCCTGAAGTACCTCGAAACGGTGCCCGAAGACGAGAGCGCCTGGCACGGTGACTGCTTCGTGTTCGACGAGCGGGTGACGGTGAAGCACGGGCTGGAGCAGGGCGACTATTCGCTCTGCCGCGCCTGCCGCCGCCCGATCGGCGATGAGGACATGGCCTCACCCGACTATGCCGAGGGCGTCAGCTGCCCCTATTGCATCGCCGAGCGCGACGAGGACCAGCGTGCCCGCTACGCCGAACGCCAGCGGCAGGAGGAACTCGCGCGGGAACGCGGAACCGCGCATATCGGCGCGGAGTTGTCCGAACAGGATGACTAAAGCCCCGATCCTCTACAGCTTCCGCCGCTGCCCCTATGCGATGCGCGCCCGCATGGCGTTGTGGGTGGCGGAGATAGCCGTGGAGCTTCGCGAGGTGAAGCTTGCCGACAAACCGCCCGAACTCGGCGAAGCCTCGCCCAAGGCAACGGTCCCGGTGCTGGTGACCCATGATGGCGTTATCGATGAAAGCATGGCGATCATGCGTTGGGCGTTGAGGGACAACGATCCCGAAGGCTGGCTTGCGGGCGACGACGCAGGGGTAGTCGAACGCAACGACGGACCCTTCAAGCACCATCTCGACCGCTACAAATACCCGGTCCGCTACCCGGACGAGAACGAAGGCGACGAGGCGGCGTTCAGCCACCACCATCGCACCGAGGGACTCGCGATCCTACGCGAACTTGATGCGTTACTGGCGAGCAACGAACAGCTCTTGGGCGATACGCGCGGCCTCGTGGACATCGCGCTGTTCCCTTTCGTCCGGCAGTTCGCCAACACCGACCGCGCGTGGTTCGACGCACAGGATCTGCCGCACCTGCAACGCTGGCTGGAAGGCCATCTCGCCTCGGACCTGTTCAAGGCCATCATGCCCAAATTCGCTCCGTGGAGAGCAGGCGACGAGCCGATCGCTTTCGGACCTCACCTTGGCTTGCGGTAGCGCGACCTTAACCAATTGCGGCTATGTTCGCCGCCATGTCCAATCTCGCACCAGTTCAATCGATCAAGGTCGATACCGACCGTGCGGAAGTGCATTTCGCCATCGGCGGATACTGGACACGCGAAGCGATGGATAAGTTCCTGTTCGATCTTGGCACCGCCGCCAAGCCGTTCTGGAAAGAGGGACGTGCTTTCAACTCCCTCGGCGATCTGAGCGAATTCGTCGCGCAAAGCCGCGAGACCGCGGATGCGATCCGCGAAAGCCTGTTGCTGGCCCAGAAGAACGGCATGAAGCGCTTTGCGGTCGTTGCTCCTCCCGCAATGGTCAAGCTGCAATATCGTCGCTTGACCGAAGGCCTGGATGCCGAATTCTTCGAAAACGAGACCGAAGCCCTCGCCTGGCTGCGTTAACTGAAGCCGCAGGACGAGCTTCAAACATTGCCAAGGTCCAGACGGGTGCTTGCGTCGACGATCTATACAACATATTGCGCAATATATTGTATAGATCGATTCGGAGGCTTTCATGCGCCTGCTCATCTTGTCGCTGCTTTGCATCTTCGGCTTCAACCGGCCCCTCGCTGCCGAGACCGAAGAAACCGTCCAGCTCACGCCTGAGCAACAAAGGGAGGTTCTCTCCGGGCTGAGTGAGAAACTGACGAACCACTACGTCTACGCCGACCGGGCGCAATCGATCTCGAATTCCCTCGAATCGGAATTCGCCGACGGCGCCTATGACGCGGCAACAACGCCGATGGATTTCGCACGGGCCGTGTCTTCGGATCTGGTCGCCGTCACCGATGACCAGCATTTCGTGGTCTCGTACCAGCCTGCAACGAACGAAGATACCTTGTTCGAAACCGACGATGAAGCCGTTGCGCGACGGGGCAATTTCGGATTCGAGCGGTTGGAAGTCCTGCCGGGCAATGTCGGCTATGTGCGGTTCGACTACTTTCCCGATCCAGAACCCGCCTACCCGCTACTGCAATCGGCGATGAGGTTCGTCGAGAATACCGACGCGCTGATTATCGACCTGCGGTACAATAACGGAGGGTATCTCGAGACCGCGCAGTACATAGCCAGCCACCTGTTCGACACGGAGAAGGATCGAGCGCTGTTCCGGTACTTCTACAATGACGACGGGGAAACCATCCATCGCAGCCAGTGGGTGCTGGCCGCCATTCCCGGCCTTCGCCGCCCCGATGTCCCGGTCTACATCCTTACTTCGTCAACCAGTTTCTCCGCAGCGGAATGGATGGCGTTTTCCTTGCAGGAACTGAAACGCGCAACCGTCGTCGGCCAGACAACGACCGGGGCCGCGCACCCGGTAGAACGATTCAGGATCGACGACGATTTCGTGGTCCAGATCCCGATCGGCAAGATCTTCGGACCCGTAAGCGGAGGGGACTTCCAGGGATCGGGGGTAGTGCCGGATTATGCGGTCGCCTCGCACCGAGCGCTCGAAACAGCTCATCGGATGGCACTCGAACAGCTCGCGCAAAATGGCAGTTCGACCGACGCGGAATGGCTATTGCCCCATGTCGCAGTGGAGTCGATCGATGAAGCCGGAATCGCGCGGGATATCTCGGCGATCCAGGGAAGCTACGAGGGCAGGACCTTCACGCTTGAAGACGGGACGCTGATGTATCGCTGGCGCGAACGTTACTCGCTGGCGATCGAGCCTCTGGGGAATGGGATATTCTCCGTCGAAGGCACGGAAGACTATCGTTTCCGACTGGTCTACGAGAAGGGCGAAGTGTCCGGCGTTCGGCGCGAATTCCGCGATGGCAATGCAATTTTCCACCGAAGGATCGACTGACATGGTCTCAAACTATCGCAACACATTCGCAGACCGGCACTTCCTCGGTCGATTGAGCGAAGAGTTGAGCGATTTGATCGCGCAGCAATCGCGCGAATTGATGGTCGACCGCGGCATCGTCATTCCCCCTAAATCGTGCTCCTTGATGGTTGCGATCGACCGGCACCAACCGGCATCGGCTAGAATGCTGGCCGATGCCCTTGGGCGGTCGCACCAGTTGATGTCGCAAAAACTGCCCAAACTGGTCGGCCTCGATCTGGTCGAGACGATTGCCGATCCTAACGACGGACGCGCCAAACTGTACCGGTTGACCGCGCACGGCGAGGCACAAATCGCGTCGTTCCGGCACCTCCAGCCGCATCTCGAAAGGATCTATATCGAGCTCTTCGAAGAAGTCGGCGACCTTTCAGCGATCCTGCGGGCGGCCGTCGACGCCTTGGAGAAACGCCCCCTTCGCGACCGGGCGTCTGCAGCGGTTTGCTAGTTCGGACAGCGTTCCAATTGCTCGCGAAATGCGTCGATCAGCCAGCTGGTTGCAGGGCCAAGCCGCGTGTCGCGCCGCCACAGCGCGCTCAATGTGTAGTGATCTCCCGGTTTTTCGGGCAGGTCGAGTTCTACCAGCCGGCCCGCGTCGAGATCGCCCGCCACCATCTCGCGCGGCATATTGCCCCAGCCCAACCCTTCCTTGAGCAGCGTGTGCTTGGCGCCGAGATCGCCGAGCCTCCAGCTTTCCGGACTGAGCACCGAGAATTCGCGCCCCTCGGTTAGCGAGGATCTGTCGGATAGGACCAGTTGCAGGTGCTTGCGACTTTCTCCCGGAGCTATGTCGAGCCGTGCCAAGGGGTGGTCGGGTGCGGCAACCGGGACGAGTTCGATCTCACCGACAACCTGGCGCTCGAGCGCGGGGTGATCGGCGATAATCGGTCCCCCGATTGCAAGGTCTCCTTCCTCGTCCAGCAGGCACGCCGCAACTGCACCCAAACCCTCTATGTTGAGCGAAAGGGCGACCGTCGGGAACATCTTGCGGAACTCGCCCAACACCTTCGCCGTCACTTCGCCCGGCACCATGACATCGAGCACCAATGACACGCTGCTTTCCAGGCCGGCATGCAGCGACCGCGTCTTGGCGAGCAGCGCGTCGACCCGGTCGGCGACGCCGCGCGCTTCGGCCAGAAGACCCCCACCCGCTTCGGTGAGGACAGGTTTGCGCGAACCCTCGCGCTCGAACAAGGTCACGGCAAGCTGCGCTTCCAACTGGGCAATCCCGTAGCTTATCGCCGACACAGCGCGGCCCATCCTGCGCGCTGCGCCGCCAAAGCTGCCCTCCTCGACGACGGCGAGAAAGATGCGGAGCTGATCTAGGCTGGGCTCGCCGAGTCTCATGTGGGACACATCATCACGCCTATATGTTCAAATATTCCGAACATTTTGACAAGTTTTATCTCACTTATATGTGCAGGACATTGCTCCTATCTCCGCTTCCAACAGAGCGAGGCCCGGACCACGGGTCGCTCCGAAACAGGAGAAAAGCCATGATCGAACTTCGTCCCTTCAACACACTTGGCGCTGCCAATCACGGTTGGCTCGACGCACATCATCACTTCTCGTTCGCAGGCTATCATGACCCTGCCCGGGTACATTGGGGCAACCTGCGCGTCTGGAACGACGACACCATCGCAGCCGGCACCGGCTTCCCGACCCACCCGCACAATGACATGGAAATCATCACCTATGTCCGCAAAGGCGCTATCACCCACCGCGACTCCATGGGCAATGAAGGCCGCACCGAAGCGGGCGATGTGCAGGTGATGAGCGCAGGCACCGGCATTCAGCATTCGGAATACAACCGCGAAGACGAGGACACGCAGATCTTCCAGATCTGGATCATCCCCGACGAGCGCGGCGGCGAACCCACTTGGGGCGCTCGACAGTTTCCGAAAGGGGACCGGGCAGGAGCCTTCGTTCCCCTCGCCAGCGGAAGCGCCAACGATAACGATTCCGAGAACGGAGCGCTCCCGATCCGCACCGACGCCCGCGTACTCGGCGCCACGATCAAGGCGGGCGAAAGCTTGACTTACACGCCGCGCAGCGCCGAGCGGCACCTCTATCTCGTTCCCGCAACCGGCAAGGTGAAGGTCGACGAGGTCGTGGCCAACACCCGTGACGGTGTCG
Organism: Erythrobacter sp.; assembly: GCA_030065195.1. Classification (GTDB taxonomy): domain Bacteria; phylum Pseudomonadota; class Alphaproteobacteria; order Sphingomonadales; family Sphingomonadaceae; genus Erythrobacter. The sequence goes on from JASJDE010000155.1 coordinate 5,080, forward strand.
CGATCACCCAGCTCGAGCAGGTAACCATCACCGCGCTCGAAGACAGCGAAGTCGTCCTGGTAGACGCCGCCTGATCCCCCGCTGTCCGCGCTTGGGCCAGCCGAGCCCCCCCACTCGGCTGGCTCTTTCATTTACACCCCCTCGATTTCTCTCAAGGAGTACCTGATCATGTCCAATATCCTGCACATCTCGGCCAGTATCCGCGGTGACGAAAGTGTTTCGCGCCAGCTCGGCACAACAATCGTCAATGGTGTCGCCGCGAAATCCGGCGCGACTGTCACCGAGCGCGATCTCAGCGCCAACAATATCCCGTTCGTCGACGCCGCAAGGTTCGATGCCAACCTCACCCCGGCTCCAGACCGCACTCCCGAACAGGCCGAACTCGCCGCAATCGCCGACGCGTTGATCGCCGAGCTGCAATCCGCCGACACGATCGTGTTCAGCGTGCCCGTCTACAATTTCGGCGTCCCTGCCGTGGTCAAGGCCTGGGCTGACCTCGTTGCTCGTGCGGGAACGACGTTCCACTACACCGCAAATGGACCAGAAGGCCTGCTGACCGGCAAGAAGGCCTATATCGCCGCTGCGTCTGGAGGAACGCCGATCGGCTCGGACTTCGACTTCATGTCGAGCTGGCTCAAATTCTTCCTCGGCTTCCTCGGCATCACCGATATCGAACTGGTCGCCGCAGACGGTATCATGGGTGAAGGAGGCGAGGAAAAGATCGCCGAAGCCAAGCAAGAAGCCGTCCGCCTCGCCGCATAAGCAACCTCAACTCTTCGCCAGGAGATCAATCATGACTGCACTTGCCCAAGACCAAGCCGCCCCGGTCGCCGGAGCCTCGAACGCCACGCAAGACGCATTCGCGCTCGTCGCCCGACTGCTGCTTGCCGCGCTGTTCCTCCTTGCCGGCGTCAACAAGCTGACCGCAATGGATGGCACGGTCGGTTACATCGCGTCGTTCGGTCTGCCGTTGCCCGAAGTCGTCTACTTCGGAACCGTCGCCCTGGAGATCGCAGGCGGCCTCATGCTGGCTGCCGGATTCAAATCCCGTTACGCCGCCGGCGCGCTCGCGGTCTTCACACTGTTGACTGCATTGATCTTCCACAACGACTTCTCCCAGCAGATCGAGATGACGCTGTTCCTCAAGAACCTTGCAATCGCAGGCGGAATGTTCGCCATCGCCGCCTTCGGTCCGGGACGGTTCTCGCTCGATCGCGGATAATGGGAGAACCCTTCCAAGGGCCCCGCAAAACCAAAAGAGTGGACCGAAGTGCAACCACGCGCTTCGGTCCTTTTCTATCACAACAAGATCAAACAGGATTCGAAACGGAGCGATTTCTTCTCGCGAGCAAGTAAAGAATTGGCTACGCTTCGTTCCATTCAAATCCGAAGGGGAATGGCGTGGAAGAAGAGGAAGATGGCGTTCGCGTAGTATTGACCCCGGTTCAGCTAGCGGCAGTCCTTGGGAATGGCACGCTTACCCAACCGACCTTTTCCAACCGCGCCTGGGGTGTCGCCAACGCTCTGTTCGGCACACTCGAGATCATCGGCGGCGGGGCGTTGCTTGCGGTCCCCGAGCCGACCCTTGTGACGAAGGCGGGCGGCGGCGCCCTGGGATTGCACGGTATCGACATGCTGCAATCCGGCGCACGCCAGGCCTGGACCGGCCTGCAGACCGATACCCTTACGAGCGATGCGACCACCGCGCTCGCGCAGCAGCTCGGCGTCGACGATGCGACCGCCGAGCGGATTGGCGACGGAGTGGACCTGTTCGTGCCGATCGTGGTTTCGGCAGGCCTCGCCGCGACGCGTATAGCCGCGGTCAGGGCGGGGAGAATTTCGCTCGCGGCGCATGAGGCACGCGGCGGACATACGATTGCGAGACACGTCGGGCGCACCGAAGCCCAACTGCGCGCGCGCCTCGCACAGCAGTCCCGAATTCCCGCCGCGTCCACCTTCCGCAGTCTCGCCGATGCCGAACGCATCATCGGCCAGGCGCTACGCGCCAACAAGTCGGCGATCACCAGCTGGGCCAACACCGCTACGCGGGGCCAAACGAAGGCGTTCGAATTCGCCGCACGCAATGCCGGCCAAGGCGTCGTCAGGTCGAGCGGGCAACTGGTGCAGATGCACAAGGTTCGCGTCGTGTTGAAGAAGGAGGTGATGAACGGGAAACTGTATTACATCCTGACCTCTTTCCCGATACCTTAGGGCGACGATGCGCGAATACGATGCCTTGGCCAACCTGCTGGAAAGCAACTTTCACCAGGACTGGGACCTCGAATGCGAAGACGAGGACGCGGTGGTGAGACAGTATGCGCGCACCAATCTGCAGACCGAGATCGATCGTGCCCGCGAACAGACGCTGGCGTTCATCGCGGCGCATGGCCTCGACACTTGCAAAGCGTTCGATAGACATTTCCCATCCACGATCGTCATCGGCAGCACCGACGAAGAGGGACGCGATTGGCTGTTGTGGCTGGCGCAACGGCTCGAAGAGTATCGCGACCTTGCGCCCACGCGGCCAGACGGCCGACCGTGACGCTCGCCTAACGCTCGGGCAGGCTCTCGCGCAGCTCCACCAGCCACACATCGGCCACCGCATCCGAAGGCGCGCGCCAATCGCCGCGCGGGCTTAATGCCCCTCCCGAACTGACCTTGGGGCCGTTCGGCAATGCGCTCCGCTTGAACTGGCTGAAGCCGAAGAAGCGCTTGAGGAATTTCTCGAGCCAATCGGCGATCTCGTCGAGTTCGTATTGGTTCTTGCGCTCTTCCGGAAACCCGGCGGGCCACAATCCCGCCTTTGCATCCTTCCACGCATGCCACGCTAGGAATGCGACCTTGCTTGGTCGCTGGCCGTATCGGATCGTGTGGTGGAGGAAGAAATCGTTGAGTTCATAGGGGCCGATGATGCTTTCGGTCGACTGGATCGCGCCGTCTTCGCCCGC
>JASJDE010000022.1 GCA_030065195.1 Erythrobacter sp.
GAAGGCGTGCGCCGCGTGTTCGGGCACGATCGCCCGCACGATATCGGTCGGTTGATCGGGTATCTGCCAGAGGAACGCGGCCTATATCCGGCGATGAAGGCCATCGAGGCGATTGCCTTTATGGGCGCACTTCGCGGCCTGCCGCTTGCCGAGGGCCGAAAGCGCGGGCTTGAATTACTCGAGCGTCACGATCTCGGCCATGCCGCCGAACGCCAGATCCGGCAGCTATCCAAGGGTATGGCACAGACCGTGCAACTGCTCGGAACGCTGGTGCATCGACCCAAGCTTGTGGTGCTCGACGAACCCTTTTCCGGCCTCGATGCGATCAACCAGGGCAAGCTCGAACGCATGATCCGCGCCCTTGCCGACGAAGGCGTGACCGTGATCTTTTCGACCCATGTGATTCATCATGCGGAGAGACTTTGTGAAGGCGTCGCCATCATCGCCGGAGGCAAGGTGCCTTACGCAGGGAGCGTCGAGGCGGCACGTGACCGAATTCCGGCACAGGTACGGTTGGAAACCCGCGCACGCGAAGGCGGCTGGGTATCCGCATTGCCCGAAGATGCGCGGCGCGAGGGCGATTTCTACTACTTTTCGCTCCCCGAAACCGGGGTGGAGCCGTTGCTCAAGCGGCTGATCGACGGCCAGGCGGGAATCCTGTCGCTTTCGATAGAGCGCGCCGGACTGCATGACGCATTCGTTGCGATCGCCGGAGAAGCGGCCGCCCGCCAGCTTGAGGCAGATCAGGCGGGAGAAGCGTCATGAGCGCTCTCGACGCAAAGCCTCGCCTGTCCCGGCTCGAAGCCGCCTGGGTCATCGCGCGGCGCGATTTCATCGCCGTCTTGTTCAGCCGCGCCTTCCTGTTCTTCCTACTCGGGCCGTTGTTCCCGGTGATTGTCGGCGGACTTGCCGGAAGCATCGGGAAGCAGAATTCGGTCCAGGCGATCAGCACCGAAATCGGCCTTGCCATGAGTGCCGAAGACAATGCGGCGATGCTCGCCGCTCGCGAGCAACTGGCCAACGAGCTCGGCGGAGGCCTGCCCGATATGCGCGTCGTACCCGAAGCGCAGAGCGAACCCGATTTCGACGCGAAGGCATTTCTCGAACAGCGGCGCGGCAACTACATCGCGATCGTCGTCGGGACGCGCGACGCGCCGGAACTGGTGGGGACTTCGGGTCAGGTCGGTCGCTGGCAGGGCCCGGTCGGCCTGATTGCCGCAGCCTCGCTGCAAACGGTGCCGACGCAATTCCCGACCATCAAGCGAACGACGGTCGCAAGCAGTGCCGCATCCGAACGATCCACGCGCCTGCGCACCGCGCAAGCTTCGCAAATGGTGCTGTTCCTGCTGACGATGCTGCTCGCCGGCATGGTTCTTTCCAATCTTGCCGAGGAGAAAGGCAACAAGATCATCGAGATCCTCGCGGCAGCGATCCCGATGGATTCGGTCTTCATGGGCAAGCTCTTCGCTATGCTTGGCGTTTCCTTCGTCGGAATTGCGGTCTGGGGCGTGTTCGGCTGGGGGTTCTGGACCGTGGCGGAAGATGCGATCATCACCGTCACAGGCACCGACTACAGCGAGCTGCCAGGCCCGGCCGTCGGCTGGCCGATTTTCGTCGCGCTCGGCATCGCCTATTTCTCGATGGCCTACCTGCTGCTCGGTTCGCTGTTCCTGACTATCGGTGCAATGGCCAGCACCGTGCGCGAAGTCCAAACCCTTTCGATGCCGGTCACCATGCTGCAGCTGATGGTCTTCTTCCTTGCCGCGGCGACCCTGAGCGACGCCGGGTCCAGCCTCGAACTGTTGGCCGTTGCCTTTCCTCTGTCCTCTCCGTTCGCAATGTTGGCGCGTGCCGCCCTGGATGAGACTGTGTGGACGCATGCCGCTGCGCTTGCGTGGCAAGCCGTTTGGGTGGGGCTGCTCGTCAAAGGCGGATCGATGCTCTTCCGCAAACGGGTGATGAAATCGGGCGGTGCCGGGCACGAGAAGAAGTCGCGGCGGAAGTGGGGTTTTGCGTCACGGACGCGCGCCGACGCTACGGCCGAGCCGGCCGAATAGGTCGCAAATAGCAACTCACTATTGACATGAGTGTCAGTTAGGGCAGGATACGAATCGAGAAATCGGCTGCCTCACGAGAAGACCTGAGCGATAGCCGGACGGGAGAACGAAATGGCGACGATTGCCCCAGAACGTCCGAAGGTGCGCTCCAGCCCCACGGCCTATCAAGCGCTGAAAGCGCATTTCGAGAAGTATCCGGAAGAACGCCCAGATCATCCCCACAAATGGGACGTCAGTCGCAGCGACATCTATTTCGAAGACACTTGGCAACCCATTTTCAAAGAAATGCAGGACGCCGGGCCACTGCATTACATTCCCGAAAGCCCTTATGGCCCGTACTGGGCAGTGGTGGGTCATAAGGCGATCCAGCACATCGAAGCCCTGCCCGACACTTTTTCGTCGAGCTGGGAATATGGCGGGATTACGATCCTGGAACGACTGACCGAAGAAGAGCTGGAAGAAAGCACTGCCGATCGCCGCGAGTTGCCAATGTTCATCGCCATGGACCGGCCGCAACACACCGGCCAGCGCCGCACGGTCGCACCCAAATTTACACCAAGTGCAATGGCCGAGATGGAAGACGAAATCCGCCAGCGCACCGGCGAACTGCTCGATACCCTGCCACGCGGCGAGGTGTTCGATTGGGTCGACAAGGTCTCGATCGAGTTGACCACCGGAATGCTCGCCATCCTGTTTGGCTTCCCGTGGGAAGATCGCCGACTCCTGACCTTCTGGTCGGACTGGTCGGGCGACACCGAGCTTGCGACGGTCCGCGAACTGGACGAGATGCGCTGGGAATTCCTCCACGAAATGGCGGCCTATTTCCAGTCGCTTTGGATCGAGCGCACTCAGGACAAGGAACCGGGCAACGATCTCATTTCAATGATGATCCACTCCGAAGCCATGAACCAGATGCGTCCCGAGGAATTCATCGGGAATCTGGTGCTGCTGATCGTCGGCGGCAACGACACAACCCGCAATACGATGAGCGGGATCATCCATTCGCTCGATGCCTTTCCCGATCAGCGCAAGCTGTTCGAGGAGAACCCCGACCTGATTCCAAATGCGGTGCAGGAATGCCTGCGCTACCAGACGCCGCTCGCACACATGCGCCGGACTTGCACCGAAGACACAGAAGTCTTCGGTCAAAAGATCAAGGAAGGCGACAAGGTCGTCCTGTGGTATCTCGCCGCAAATCGCGACGAGACCGTGTTCGAGAATCCGCACAAGCTCGACATCACACGCGAAAATGCACGGCGCCACATCGCATTCGGCTACGGTATCCATCGCTGCGTCGGCGCCCGCTTGGCGGAGCTCCAGTTGCGCGTGCTGCTTGAAGAAATGCACAAGCGCCGGATGCGCGTGCATGTTGCCGGTGACGTCGAACGGGTACGCGCGAACTTCGTCCACGGCTTCCGCAAGCTCGAAGTCGAGATAACGGAATTCTGATCGAAGCCTCAAACTGGCTGCCGACGTAACCTTTTTCCGATTTGGTCCGTATCTGGTGTAGGATCCAGTTTCCGAGGACGGGACAGCTATGCCTTTTGCAAAGACCCATCGCCGAAGATTTCTTGCCGGTGCAGCCTTGATTGCCTCGGCACCATTGCTTGCCAGCTGCGGTGAAGCGGCTGCCAGGTCCAAGAAGCGGTTTCGCGTCACGAAGACCGAAGCGCAGTGGCGCCGCAAACTGACGCGCGCCGAATACCGTATCCTACGCGAGGCTGGAACCGAAAGGGCCTTCAGCTCGCCGCTCGACAGGGAGAAGCGCAAGGGCACGTTCGTGTGCGCCGGCTGCGGGAACCGGCTCTACTCCTCCGACCACAAATACGACAGCGGGACCGGCTGGCCGAGTTTCTACCAGGCAATCGACAGAGGCGCCGTCGGCACCTCGGTCGATTACAAGATCGGCTACCCGCGCACTGAAGTTCACTGCGCCGATTGTGGCGGCCATCTCGGGCATATCTTCGGAGACGGGCCTCGCCCGACCGGCAAACGCCATTGCATCAATGGCCTCGCGATGGATTTCATCCCGACTTGATTTGATTGGCGGCAGCCCGACGGTCGGCTAAGCCGCCGCGACCGTCGCGAACACGATCATCGGGAAGGCCGGCAACAGCGCGCATGACAGGCCGCATGTCGCAGCAAGACGCGGCGCCATCCGCTTCATCGAGCGTATCCGGCGCAGCCATCTGCGGACCTGCCATGCCAATGGCGGTGCTGAGAGGACGCATGCGACAAGAGCGGCCTCGGTGTTCAGCATGGCAAATGCAAATGTCGCCACCAGGACAAGAGTGTAGTCGCTCCAGAACCGGCGTAGCCAATCGTGGGACGACGCAGTCAGATGCAGTGCCGCGACGATCCCGATCAGGGGCGTAACCGCAAAGTGCAAGATCGCCACTATGCCTTCGTCCCAAATCGGCACCCAAGGCAGCTGGGCGCTGGCCGGTGCGAATTGGATCAGGATCGCGGCCGCCCCTCCGATTGCGAGGATAATCCCGCCCAGCCGTGGCCCGACCGGCATCGGTTCGAAACGCCCAAGCAGCGACAGTGCTATTGCCCCCCAAGCAAAGGCTGCCAGAAGCGCAAATCCGGTCGCGTCATAAACCAGGGATTCAGCCCCAAGGACTTGGGCGAGCACGAAGAACAGCAAGCTGCCCACCGCCAGGGCCTGAAAGGCTCCGACGAGCCACATGCGAGCATTGCGATCGCGCAACCAATGCGACGCAAGCACGCCGAGCAGCGCGATCGTGACGACCAGCCCATCGAGCGAGATTGCCAGCCAGACCGCGCAGATCCCGCCGATCGACCAACCGCCCAGAATCGGTCTTCGCGACATCAGTGCGTTCACCGCAGCCAGAGCACACACAATCTGCCATCCCTGCTGATCGATCCGCATTGTGCCGAGCTCGAAAAGCATCGGGATCGAGAGGGCGGGAATGACCGCAGCGAGCGTCGCCTCTTCGTCACCCAGCAATCGCCACGCGATGCGAGCGGACAGAAGCATGGCACAGCCAAGAGTCGCCAGTGGCACAGCGATCAACGCAGCCGCTTGCGCGCCGCGTGTCACAAACTCCGCGATGGTTGCCCAATTAACCGCGATCAACAGACCGGCAACCAGGATCCAGGCGGTCGTAACCCGGGCGAGAAACTCTATCGGGAAGGCGCTGCGACGACGTTCTACCAACATCGCATCACGCCCCCGCCCGGATTGGCTTGGAACGGGTTCCGCAGCCTGGTTTTGGACATTGGGATAGAGCCCGCGGGCCGCCTCGGCGGCACGGATGCAGGATCGTCGGCGTCTGAATGCCCTCCATGCGATACCTCCCCCATCGGCGTGCACAACCACTGACCCGATATCGGGCATGAAGGAAATTGGTTAGGTTGCGGTAAACGCAACTGAACGGCCGGCCAGCCTATCGCAAGAAGTGGGATCCGGTCTGGCTAGTCTTCTACCAATGCCGGTGCCTGCAGCCGGGCCGCAATCCTCGCGAAATCCCCGAGTGTGAACGTGTCGTCGAACACCACGCCATAGTTTTCGTCGCGACGCCACCGCACCTTTGCCCGAACGTCCGACAATTCCCCTCCATCGATCCTCAAGTTCTGATCGATCGCCAGCAAGGCGTCGCACGAGAACCGCGCCCCTTGCTGCGAGAGGTTTTCGACGATCGCTTCGGAACGCTGTGTCAGCGTGTTGACTGCGACAGGGAAACAAAGGCCAAGCCGCAACCCTCGCTTGGGATATTCACCGGATTCGGCGATCAGGCGAGCAACGCTAACGGGTTCGAGGAACTCGAAGCCCGCCTCATTGCCGCGCTGCCAGACGTTCCGCATCGCATATTGTGCGCCCGTCGGCAGTTCCAGCTCGAACGCCTTGCTCGCCGGCAACTGATGAAACAGCCGCACGCTGACGCCGGTTTCCGACACGTCGCGGATCACGCACACGAATTCGCCCTGATCCGCGATCATCTTGGCCGCACGGATCAGCAGGGTGAAACGCGGTGCAGCCCGTTTGTCGGGCCCCGTTTCCTGTCCGGCAGCGAGGTCGTCTTCGCCGGACGATGTCGTCGCTAGGTTGTCCATGCTCGTTCGCCTTGGCCCGTGGGTCCCCATCCGGCGAGTGCCGTCGGGTGTGATCACCAGTTCTTCGATAGGAGCGGTAGTCGAACCGAGGTTAAGGCAAAAATAATGGGCGCTACGGGACTCGCGAATTCATGCCCTTGTTCGCCATTCATAGTAAAAGCTGGTGCGGGTGGTGGGACTCGAACCCACACGATCTATAGGATCAGGGGATTTTAAGTCCCCGGCGTCTACCATTCCGCCACACCCGCACGCTCCGCGCGATAGCCAGCCGCCCGGCGGCAGGCAAGCCGGTGCCCCTTGCATAGCTTGCGGCGGCATTCCATTTGGAGGCGCGGCGGGCGGTTTTCGCATTTCAAGGGGCGATACATGGCAAACGAAGTGGTGGAAACGATCCAGCCGGCCGTGACCCTGCTTGGGTTAGGCATCGGGGCAGCGCTCGTGTCGCGCGCCTGCAAGCTCAATCCGATCGTCGGCTACCTGGGGTTGGGACTGGGACTCGCTTCGCTCGGTTTCGCCGACGATTTCAGCGGACCCGTTGTCGCGACACTGGCGGAAGCGGGGATCATGTTCCTGCTGTTCAATCTCGGCCTGCATTTCTCGCTCGGAAGGATCCGCGCCGAAGCCGCGAACATATTCGGGTTCGGCAGCCTCCAGATGCTCGTCGCAGGCGGCGCGTTCGCTGCGCTGTTCTTCGCCTTCGGCCTGCCGACGGAATTCGCGATAATCGGCGGATTTGCGATGGGCCTGTCCTCCACCGCGGTGGTGATCGGCCTCGTGCGCGAGCGGGATCAGGAAGACTGCCCGGTCGGCCGGGCGGCGCAATCGATCCTCATATTCCAGGACATTGCCGCGATCCTCTTGCTGGTTGCCGCCGGCGCGCTCGGCAGCGGCGGAGCCCTGCTCCCGGCCTTGGGGAGCGCAGGTGCGAAGGCGTTGGTCGCCTTTGCCGTCGCGGTGCTCTTCGCGCGATATCTTACCGAACCGCTTTTCCGGCTCATTTCGCGCGCGGGAAGCAGCGAGGTCTACACCGCAACCGCGCTGTTCATCGCCTTGGCGGCCGGGTGGGCGACCGGCATGTCGGGACTTTCTTTGACTCTTGGCGCTTTCCTGGGCGGAATGGCGGTGGCGGATTCGCGCTATCGCATCATGGTCCAGACTGAGATCGACGCCTTCCGCGGGCTGTTCCTTAGCTTTTTCTTCATTTCCGTCGGACTGGCGATCAATCCGACGATCCTGGTCGAAAACTGGCTGCTCGTTATTGCTGCAGCGACCGGCCTGATTGTGCTCAAATGCTTTTTCAACGTGCTCGCCGGGCTTGCCAATCGCTGGTCGGTACCGGGCTCGATCCAGCTCGGCTTCCTATTGGGCCAAGGCAGCGAGTTTGCATTGGTGCTGTTCGCGATGCCCGCTGTTGCCGGACTGGTGGAACCGCGCCTGATATCGGTTTTCGTCACGGCCATCGCCATCAGCCTCGCCGTAACGCCGCTTGTTTCCAACCTTGGACGCAAGCTTGCCGGCAAGCTGCGGGCCGGCCCGCCCGACAAGAAACTGGAGGGCGACGACGCTCCGGTCGTGATCATCGGACTCAGTCCCTCCGGTCGTGCAGTGGCCGACGCATTGGCCTTCAACGATGTCGGCTACCTCGCCGTCGAAGCCAATCCGGAGCAGTTTGAAACCGCGCTTGCCGACGGCTATCACGTCCATCAGGCGAACCCGGCAGACCCTCGCAGCTGGGACGCGCTCAGCATGGGCAAGCGCGAAGTGGTTCTCGTTGCGACCGGCAACACCGAGATATCACGCGAACTCACTCCCCTGGTGGAAGAACGTCTTCCCGGAATCACCCGGATGATCGCCTTGCGTGGTTCGGAGGCGATCGAAGAATTCACCGAACTGGGCATGCTGCCTGTCGACGTGACCTCGGCACATGGCTTGGAATTGCTGGTCGATGCCGTGTTCAAGGCTATCGATGTCGAGCGCAAGCGCCCGGTTCGTGAATTGTCGCTGGAAGAAGCGGCGCTCGAGGCCGCATGATCGATTGGCCGCCGAACCCCCAAATTGGGGATGCGCCCAAGGACTTCACCCTTCGTTCAAGCGCCGACGGATCTCCTTACCCGCCTTGAAATAGGGCACGCGCTTGGCCGGTACAGAGACCGCTTCGCCCGTCCGCGGGTTTCGCCCGGTACGCGCTTCGCGCTCGCGCGTGGAAAATGCACCAAATCCGCGCAGCTCGACGCGACCACCCTCGGCCAGTCGCTGCGCGATTTCGTCGAAAAAGATGTCGACCACCTGTTCGACCTCTTCCGCACGCAATTCCGGATTGTCCTTGTGAAGTTCCTGCAACAGTTCGGATCTGATCATATCGACCTCCCCACGAACCGCCGGGCCTGCATACCGACCGTTCGTCGCCTAAGCGGGGCTTGCCCGCAATTACCGAATTATCGCTCCGACCCGAAGAGCACACAAAAATGATAGTGCCAGAGCAAGGCCTTCGCCGCAAGCGATGGGCGAAATAATGGTGGTTAACGGGGCGCCAGTGACTCAGCCGCGCTCAAGCAGACGCGCGAGGTCGAGGCCAAGCCGCTTCATACGGGAGCGAATCTCGGGCCATTCTTCGCGTAGGAACTGATCGCGCTCTCGCTCACGCAGGCGCTCCGCCGCGCCATCCACGACATACATGCCAACGCCTCGCTGGACTTCGACCAATCCGTCATTCTGGAATTGCTGGTACGCTTTTGCCACCGTCAGAGGATTTGCCCCTTGCTCGGCAGCAAGAGCGCGCACCGAAGGCAGCATCTTTCCTTCCGGATAAACCCCTTCGATGATGGCGGCAGCGATTTGATCGCGCAGTTTCAGGTAGACTGGTCGATTCTGGCTCATGACATCCTCGCTAGGTGCATCAGTGCCATAATACAGCCATGCGCGTCAAGATGCCGCCCCTCGCGCGAGAGGCTCTTGAGATGGGCCGAATGGAGGAAATGCAACGCGACGAAGCGAACACGTTGTCGGCTGGTCCAATCCGGTGGACATCGACAATCATTCGGGTCAAGACGGCCAAAGCATTGGAATTCGGGAGACCCTATGTCGCTTTCTGGTTTCGCGCGTGCACGGATCGGTGCGCTGACAGTCTTGAGTGGGGCGCTCGCACTTGCCGCCTGCTCGACCACCGGTTCGGCCAACACGGCCAACGAGACCGCCATTGAGGACGAGGAGCCGCAATTTGCCGCGCTTACCGAAGCCGAAGGTCCGTTCCCTTCGACCTATTCGCGCTACCCTGGCACCGAGACGCTGATCATTCCGGCTACCGTCTATGACGGAGCGGGCGGCAAGATCGAGAATGGGTGGGTGCATTTCCGCGATGGCGAGATCGTTGCCGTCGGCGGTCCGACATCCGCCCCGCCCGACGTCGCCAACATAATCGACGGGGCCGGCAAGTTCGTGACGCCGGGCATCATCGACATTCACTCCCACCTTGGCGACTATCCCAGCCCCGGCGTCGCGGCCCATGCCGACGGCAACGAGGCGACCAGCCCGACAACGCCCGACGTGTGGGCCGAACACTCGGTCTGGCCGCAGGATCCGGGCTTCAGCCGGGCCATGGCGAATGGCGGGATCACTTCGCTGCAGATCCTCCCTGGCTCCGCCAACCTGATGGGCGGCCGCACGGTCACGCTCAAGAACGTGCCGAGCCGCACGGTACAGGGCATGAAATTCCCCGGCGCACCCTACGGGTTCAAGATGGCCTGCGGCGAAAATCCGAAGCGGGTCTATGGCGGTCGTGGACGCAAGCCCTCGACCCGAATGGGCAATTTCGCAGTCAACCGACAGACGTGGTACGACGCGATTGACTACGCCAACAAGGACGAAGCGGATCGCAAGCGCGACCTTGCCAAGGAAACGCTGGCGGGCGTGCTCGCCGGCGATATTCTGGTCCACAATCACTGCTATCGCGCCGATGAAATGGCGCTGGTGATGGATATGGCCAAGGAGGTCGGATACAAGGTCACGGCCTTCCATCACGCAGTCGAAGCCTACAAGATTGGCGATTTGCTGCGCGAGAACGATGTGTGCAGCGCAATCTGGGCCGATTGGTATGGGTTCAAGATGGAAGCCTATGACGGCATCCTCGAAAACGCCGCGTTGCTGCAAAAGGAAGGCGCCTGCGTGGTCATCCATTCGGATAGCCAGAATGACATTCAGCGCCTCAATCAGGAGGCCGCCAAAGCGCGCAAGGCGGGCCTTAGGATGGGCCTCGACATTTCCGAGGGCACTGCCATCCAGTGGATCACGCTGAACGCCGCCAAGGCGATGGGGATCGCCGACATGACCGGCAGCCTCGAACCCGGCAAGATGGCCGATCTAGTGTTGTGGAACGGCGACCCGCTGAGCGTCTATTCGCGGCCCGAAAAAGTCTGGATCGACGGAGCGCTTATGTTCGACGCGATGGATCGAAAGCGACGTCCGGTCAGCGATTTCGAGCTTGGCCAGCCCGGGGAAGGAGACGTGAAATGAAGGCGCTATTCACGCTCGCTGCTTCGGCGCTCGCCCTCGCAGCTGCGCCCGCTTCGGGCCAGGACTTCGTTATCGCGAACGCAACGGTCGCAACGGGCGATGGTAGCGAGCCGGTCGAAAACGGTGCGGTCATCGTCGAAGGCGGCCGGGTCATATTCGCCGGATCTGCCGAAGGCCGCTCGTTCGCGACCGATCTGGTAATCGACGCTAAGGGCGCCTTCGTGACCCCGGGCATTTTCGCGACGGTTACCACGCTCGGCCTTGTGGATGTGAACGCGGTGCGCGATTCCAACGATACGCGCGCGGGCGGGTCACCCTTTAGTGCAGCGCTCGACACGGCTCCGGTCGTAAACCCGAATGCGCAGAACATCCTGATCCATCGTGCCGCAGGGATCACGCGGGCGGCGACAAGCACCATGCCTTCCGGCTCGATTTTCGCCGGACAAGGTTCAATTATAGATCTCGACAGCGACGGCACGCCGATCATGCAAGCCCGGGCATTCCAGATGGTCGATCTCGGCGAAGGCGGTGCAGCACGAGCAGGTGGGAGTCGGGCTTCGACCTACACCCTGTTTCGGGCAGCATTGCGCGAGGCGCAAGCGCTGATCGGCGCGCGCGGCACGCCGCAAACGACGGAGATCGCAAAAGGCGAAGAGGTCATGCTCAGCCGATTCGATGCTGAAGCCTTGGTCCCGGTCGTTCGCGGTCGTCAGAAGCTGTACGTTGCCGTCGAACGTGCAGCTGATATTCGCAGCGTCATCGCGCTCAAGCGCGAGTTTACACAGCTCGATCTTGTGATCGTCGGCGCTAGCGAGGGCTGGCTGGTGGCGAGTGCAATCGCGGCTTCGGGCATCCCGGTCATCGCCGATGGATTGGACGACTTGCCATCGGGCTTCGACCAGCTGGCTGCCACACAGAGCAATATCGGTCGCATGGCCAAGGCCGGCGTGAAGGTGGCGATCAACGCCGCTTCGATGGAAAATCCGCGCCGCCTGCAACAGCATGCAGGAAATCTCGTCGCATTGACCAAGGTGCCAGGGGCCGACGGCCTCAGCTGGGGCCAGGCATTTGCGGCGATCAGCTCCGTACCCGCCGAGATTAGCGGTTTGGGTGGCCGCGTCGGCGTGCTTGCGCCGGGAGCGATTGGCGATATCGTGATTTGGGATGGCGATCCCCTGGAGGTCGGGTCCGTCCCAACTCGGGTTTTCATCGGTGGGGTGGAGCAGCCGCTCGGCAATCACCAAAGTCGCCTCAAGGATCGCTATCGCGATCTTGACGAGAGCGACCTGCCCAAGGCTTACGACTGGTGAGACGGGCGTTGAAACTCACGCTTTTTGCTGGTTGCCTCGCAACCGCTTCGACAGCCCATGCGCAGCAAAGGGAAGCGGACCCGCAGGCCCAGTCTCCTGAGGAAGCGGCTGCGGAGCGCGCCTATCACAACCGCCAGCAGGCCCATCTCTCGGGCCTGATGGCCAGTGACGGTTGGTACGGCATGGAGGGCGGCCTGCGCTGGCGATATGTCGAGTATCGCGGCACCGGCGAAAAGCCGACTCCTGCCGATACCGTGACCGTGCATTACGAAGGCTCCTTCATCGACGGGGAGGTCTTCGACAGCTCTTACGCAGGCGGGAAGCCAGCGACTTTCCCGCTCAGTGGACTCATTACGGCCTGGGAGATGGCGATCCCGCAGATGCACGTTGGCGAGACGATCGAACTGGCCGCACCGGCCAACCTAGCCTACGGGCCGCGCGGGCGTGGGCCGATCCCCGGGGGAGCGACGCTGCTCTTCAAAGTCGAGCTGATTGCGATTGCCGACCGCTAACCGCTTGCGGATTCGGGCCAAGCGCCGCGCGCTTCGTCCGGCTCGAACAAGTGCTCGGAACCCCATTCCGCCATTTCGCGGTAGAGCGGAATGAGCGCTTGCGCGCTGTCCGTCAGGACATAGCGCGCTCGCTTGCCTTCGGGCGGTTCGCGCTCGAGCAATCCGGCATCCAGCAAGATGGCCAGCCGCGAGGTCAGCGCCGCACGATTGATTCCCAGCCGATCGACGAATTGTTCGAATCGGTCGGCGCCCAGAAATGCTTCGCGCAGAATCAACAGCACCCAACGATCGCCGAGAAGACGAGCAGCCCGGCCAATCGGGCATGGAGATCGCGAACGGCGATAGCTTTTCATAGCGTCTGCATATCAGACTTGCGGGGCTAGCATGCAAGCTTCATAAAGTCTGTGAATCAGACTTGAAGGAGTCGGCAGGTGAATAACTCCCGTTTCGACAGCCCCGAAGCCTCACTGGATTACATGCGCCGCGTGGCGGTCAAGGGTTCCGGATTCAGCAACTGGCTGCAAATCGAACCGCTCAAGGTGTGGCAAGGCGAAAGCGAGCTGGTCGTCGAAATTCGACCGGAAATGACCCAGCATCACGGCTTTGCTCACGGTGCCCTCGTCGGGTTGATGGCCGACAATGCCTGCGCCTGGGCGGGCGCATCGGTCATCGGCGACGTTGTAACGGGTGGATATACGATAAACTTTCTCAGGCCCGCACAAGGCGAAAGGCTGCGCGCAAAGGGCCAGGTGATCAAACCCGGCAAGCGACAAGTCGTGGTTCGCGCCGATGTCTGGTCGGAAGACGAGGTCTCCGAACCAGTTCATGTGGCAACGGCACAAGCGACGATCATTCCCACGGGGCTCGGCTCCTGATACAATTGGCTGCGGAGCGACGGTCCCGGGCCGGTGCTTCAACGGGGAGGGCCTATGAACGAAGCGCTGTTGAACCTCATCGCGGCCAATGCGGCTTTTGTCGGCACGCACTTTCTCATGTCGCATCCGTTGCGGGCAACACTCGTCAAGCCGTTGGGCGATCTGGGCTTTCAGGTGGTCTACTCGCTTGTCAGCATCGCAACGCTCGCCTGGGTCTACTTCGCCTTCACCGCCGCCCCGCCGGCCGACCTCCCGGGATCGGGCGACATCGGCTGGATCGTCGCAACCCTTCTGACAATTCCTGCGATGGTCCTTTTCGCCGGCTCATTGGCTGGCAATCCGGCTTTGGGCCTTCCGGGATCCGAGGACATGGCGCGCGCTGAACCCAAGGGCGCATTCCGGGTCACGCGGCATCCCATGATGTGGGGGTTTGCCCTGTGGGCGCTTTCGCACTTGGTGCTGTTCTGGAGCATGCGGACGATGATCACCGCGTTCGCCATGGGCTTTCTCGCGCTTGTCGGTGCACATATGCAAGACCGGAAGAAGGAAGTCCTGATGGGCGAGGCGTGGGAAACTTGGGAATCCCACACAAGCTTCTGGCCGCGCTGGAGCAAGTTGGTCGGCGTAGGAGCCGGACCGTGGGCGATCGGGCTGATCCTGTTCGTGTTCCTCAGCTGGCTGCACCTTCCGCTGGGCGATATCGCCGCCGGGATTTGGCGCTGGTTCTAACGCCGCCGTTCGGTTTCCAACGCAAGGATCCAGTCGCGCCGGGCCCGTTGGGAATCCGGCTCGAATGTCAGGCTGTGGCCGGACCCTTCGAATGGCTGGAACAGCGCGTTCTCGGACAGTCGGCTCAAGGCTCGACCATGTTCGAACGGGATCAGCATGTCGGCATCGCCATGCTGGATCAGGATCGGCATATCGAGATCCGCGATCTTGTCGGCATTGCGATACTGATCGCGCACCAGCATCTTCGCGGGTAGCCACCAGACATTGCTTTGCGCCGCGTCGGGCAGCGACGTGAACGGTGCGACAAGCACCAGGGCCGCCGCATCGTGACGTGTTGCCATTTCGGTCGCGACCCCGCTGCCAATCGAATTGCCGATAAGGATCGTGTCATCGTGCGAAACGCCCTGGGCTGCCAGCCACGCCATCGCCGCTTCGCCATCGCGGTAGAAGCCGTCTTCCGACGGGTCGCCGGGATTGCCGCCATAGCCGCGATACTCGACGAGCAACGCGCCGAGACCGGCCTGGATCAATCCGACATTGGAGATGCTGGCTTGTTCCAAGGTTCCACCATTGCCGTGGAAATAGACCACGGTTGGAAGAGTGTCCGATGCCTCGCGGAAGAATGCGCGCAGCGACAAGCCGTCGGACGTCTCCAACTGCACTTCCTCGAAGCCCGGCGTGACGGGAGCAACCGCCTGCGGTGCCGGGTAGATGAAACGGGACTGGAAAGCCCAGAGCACGACGAACAGAGCCATGTAGACGGTCGCTACGAACACCAGCGTACGAAAGACGAACCCCACCGCTACTGCCTTATTCGCCGGTAAATTCGGCGCTACGCTTCTCGATCAGCGCGGCAACCCCTTCGGCGTGATCGGCGGTGTGGTGCATCATCGCCTGCGTATTGGCTGCCATTTCGAGCGCGGTATCGTAGCTGACCTGCTGGCCCTGCCGCAGGAGGTTCTTGGCCTGACGCAGGCCATGCGGCGGCATCGCGGCGATCTTCGCAGCGAGCGTTTGCGCTTCGGCGAGCAAATCGTCATGCGGCACAACCCGGCTGACTAGGCCCCATTCCTGCGCGGTCGCCGCATCGATGACGTCTCCGGTAAAGAACAGTTCCGCTGCGCGGCTCTGCCCGATCACGCGTGGCAGGATCCACGTCCCGCCGTCGCCGGGGATGATGCCGAGCTTGAGGAAGGTGACACCGAACTTCGCCTTGTCCGAAGCGATGCGGATATCGGCCAGGCACGCCACGTCGCAACCGAGACCGATCGCAGGCCCGTTGACCGCTGCGATGACGGGCACACGCAGACCGTAAAGCGCGCGCAACATCTGGTGGATGTTGTCGCGATAACCGTCGGAGATCGCCGGGGGCGTGCCACCGAACGTGCCCGACTTGTCGCGCATTGCCTTGATATCGCCGCCTGCCGAGAACGCGCGGCCTGCCCCGGTGAGGATGACGCAGCGCACATCGAGATCGCGATTGATGCCAGTGCAGACATCAGCGAATTCGTCCCCGTCACCCGGAGCGCCGAGCGGGTTCATCGTCTCAGCGCGGTCGATGGTAAGGGTGGCAACGGGGCCGTCGCGGGTGATGTGGAGCAGGGGCATCGGTTTCCTCAGGTCTCGGGTCGGCTTTGGCCTAGCACATGGTAGGTCGATGGCCAGCGTAGGGAAGTTGACAAAGTTGACAGTGCGTCAGGCAACCCGTCATCGGATTTTACCCGATATTTCAGAAGTGTAGGAAAGAAGATCGAAGTTGACACGTCGCCAACTCGAAACGCCGGACTCGTAGGGGTGATGAGCGTCTCCATCATGTTCCAGCGACTATGACAGGGTTGTGTGCAGTAGGAAAACGCACACGGCCGACGCAGCCCCTCGCACCGGACTTGATCCGGGGTCCTTCTGCTTGAGGCGATCTAGGGTTTCGGAATTGAACGGGTTCCCAGCTTGGTGGCCGGGATGAATTCAAACGTCGGGTCCCATATCGAGCCAGCGTCCGTAATTGCGGATCGTCACCGGCCATTCCTTCGGCCAATCATGAAAGTTGCTTTCATGGAAGCCCGACCGCTCCGCCCATTCTCGCGGCCAGTCCATGCTCCATTCTTCATCGGCAATCGGCAATTCGTCGACCAAGTCATCGTCCGGATGTGGAGTCAGAGCATGGTCGAAGTAGTCGAGGTGAGAGCGTACCGCGTCCCAGATGAATTCGGATGCCTCCCGCGAGACATCTGGCTTCATCATTTCAAGAAACTCGTCTTTGGAAGGGCTGGGACGCCGGGCAACCAGACGCTTGAGCTGGCGCTTGGTGTTTCGCCAAGCCACCGCACCAACAATCACGATGAAGCCGCCAACAAACAATGTCGCGAACAGCCATTCGGGCATGCCAAACAGCGCCCTCGCCTCTTGCCCGCTTAAGCCGTCGCTTCTTCCACGCCCTCAACGGTTGCGCTGTTGTGCTTCAGAGCCTTCAGCACGGTCTCGACGATATGCGGCGCGGTGAGGCCGGCCTCTTCGTATTGCTTGTCGGGCGAGTCCTGATCCTGGAACGCATCGGGCAGGCGCATGGTCCGCACCTTCAACCCGCTATCGGTCAGGCCCTCGTCAGAGGCGTAGGTCAACACATGCGCGCCGAGACCACCGACGGCGCCTTCCTCGATCGTGATCACGACTTCATGCTCGCGCATCAGACGGGCGATCAGGTCCTCGTCGAGCGGCTTGGCGAAACGCATGTCGGCAACCGTGGTCGAGAGGCCCTTGGCCTCGAGCGTGTCGGCCGCCTTCCTGGCTTCTTCGAGCCGCGCGCCGAGCGAAAGGATCGCAACCTTGCTGCCTTCGCGCACTACGCGGCCCTTGCCGATCTCGAGCTTTTCCGGGACATCGGGCAATGGCACACCGATGCCGCTTCCCCGCGGATAGCGGAAGGCGATCGGGCCATCGTCGTATTCGGCAGCGGTGTAGGTCATATGCACCAGCTCGGCTTCGTCGGCCGCGGCCATCACCACCATGTTGGGGAGCGTTGCTAGATAGGTGATGTCGAAGCTGCCTGCATGGGTGCAGCCATCCGCACCGACCAGCCCAGCACGGTCGATCGCGAAACGCACCGGCAGGTTCTGGATCGCGACATCGTGGACGACCTGGTCGTAGGCGCGTTGGAGGAAGGTCGAATAGATCGCTGCAAACGGACGCATGCCCTGCGCGGCCAAGCCTGCCGCGAAGGTCACGCCGTGTTGTTCGGCAATGCCGACGTCGAAGCTTCGCTCCGGGTGCGCCTTGGCAAACCGATCCACCCCGGTACCCGAGGGCATGGCGGCGGTGATCGCGCAGATGCGCTTGTCGGTCTCGGCCAGCTTGGCAAGCGTATCGCCAAACACGTTCTGATACGCTGGCGGACCGGCCGCGCCCTTCTTCTTCTCGCCGGTGATGACGTCGAATTTGGGCACGCCGTGATACTTGTCGGCGCTTTCCTCGGCGTATTTGTAGCCCTTGCCCTTGGTGGTGACGACGTGGATCAGCACCGGGCCCTCGGACGTGTCGCGAACGTTTTCGAGCACCGGGATCAGGTGGTCGAGATTGTGCCCGTCGATCGGGCCGACATAGTAGAAGCCCAGCTCTTCGAACAAAGTCCCGCCGGTCACCATGCCGCGGGTGTATTCCTCGGCCTTGCCGATGGCTTCGTGCATGCGGCGGCTCATCTTCTTGACCGCGCGCGAGGCGAGGCTGCGCAGGCCGAGATATTCGCTCGAAGACACCATGCGCGCGAGATAGGCCGACAGGCCGCCCACCGGTGGCGCGATCGACATGTCGTTGTCGTTGAGGATCACGACGAGGCGATTTCCCGCTTGTGCAGCGTTGTTCATCGCTTCGTAGGCCATGCCGGCGCTCATCGCGCCGTCGCCGATGACCGCGATTCCGCGGCCTGGCCGGTCGTTGAGCTTGTTGGCGATCGCAAAACCGAGCGCCGCCGAGATCGAGGTCGAGGAGTGCGCCGCGCCGAACGGATCGTATTCGCTTTCCGCGCGCTTGGTGAAGCCGCTGAGGCCACCGCCCTGCCGCAGGGTCCGGATCCGGTCGCGTCGACCGGTGATGATCTTGTGCGGGTAGCACTGGTGGCCAACATCCCACACAAGCTTGTCGTCGGGTGTGTTGAACACGTAATGGATCGCCACGGTCAATTCGACGACGCCGAGACCCGAACCGAGATGCCCGCCGGAGACGCTGACCGCGTCGATCATCTCGGCGCGGAGTTCATCGGACAGTTGCCGGAGTTGTTCGGGCTTGAGCTGGCGAAGCTCGTCAGGGGTGGGGACCTGATCGAGCAGTGGAGTTTCAGGTGATCGACTCATGACAAATTGCCTTACACTGTCCAATCCGACCTGTCGATGAACGGCTTGCCGCTCATGAGAAACGGTTCGTCGATGTATTGTGAGTTTCCCGCAACAGGGCGAGTGTCATCCCAGCGTTACACTTGCGTCAGGCGCAAGCTTGGCAGAGCCCGCGAATCTCCAGCACCGGACGCTCGGGCTTGAACCGGCGCGCGGATGCGAGCGCCCGGACGGTCCGGCTGACCTGCTCGTCATCGATGTGGGTGGCTTCGCCGCATTCGTCGCAAACCAGGAAAATGCAGTCATGCGCGCAGCCGGGATGGGTGTTGGCGAGGTAGGCGTTGGAGCTTTCGACCCGCATTGCCAGGTTGTTCGACACGAACAGATCGAGGATGCGGTAGATCGAGTTTGGCGCCACGCGCTTTCCTCGCGCCTGCGACAGGTTGTCGGCAATGTCGTAGGCCGAAGCGGGACGTTCGTGCCGCGCCAGTTCGGTGAAGACCGCTTCGCGCATACCGGTCCACTGCTCACCCGCTTGCATCAGCGCATCGCGCGCGGCCGCAATCAGGTTTTCGCCGCTATGTTCGCGGTGGGCGTGGGGTGCGTCCTTGAGATCGTGATCCATGCAATGCGATATAGGCGTTCCGGACCGGCGATGCCAGACGGCCCTTTCAACCGTCGCGCAGGAAGCTCGATTTGTAGTCCGACGGGAACATGGCACGCAATGCGCGCACTTTGGGGGCATCCCAGCGCACGATGTATCCATGGCGCGGGTTCTTCGCCATGAAGTCCTGATGATATGTCTCGGCCGCGTAAAATGCCCTGTAATTCTCGATCTTGGTCACGATCGGCTTCTTCCAGACGCGCGACGCTCCCATCTGTTTGAGATAGGCCGAGGCGACCGCTCGCTGTTCGGCGTTCATCGGCACCAGCGCGGTACGATAATGCGCGCCGATATCGGGACCCTGGCGGTTTTTAAGCGTCGGGTCGGCAACGACCGAGAAGAAGATGCGCAGCAGTTCGTCGTACCGCACGACGTAGGGATCGTAGGTGATCTTGACCGCTTCGGCGTGGTTCGTCGTGCCGGTGATGACGGTGTTGTATTTTGCGGTCGCCGCCTTGCCGCCGTGGTATCCGGAAACGGCCGACTTCACGCCTTTGACGTGACTGAAAACGCCTTCCACACCCCAGAAGCAGCCGCCGGCAAAAATTGCCGTCTTCAACCCCGCCCCTTCTTTGGCAATACGATTGGGAGCTGGCGCGTTGACCGGCTCTTCGGCGAGCGCGGAATCTCCGCAACCGGCAAGGACGAGCGACGCGGCGACAATGCCGATCGTCAGTCGCTTCATTCCCCGGTCTCGATAAGGAACTCGCTCGACACCTCGATCGGCTCGAACTCCGCTTCGGCGGCCTGGGCGGCAGGCGCGAGATCGGCGCTCACTTGCGACCAGTCCTCGATCGACGCAGCGCCGAGAGCCAAGGCACCGACGACGAAGCCGATGCCGAAGTTGCGATAGAGGTCGGGGGTGAAGAGGCGCATGGGGGATTCTCGTCGGGGTCCGTCTGGTGTGTTGATCGCTCCATAGCGCGAAGGACTTTCAGCTCTGTGAACGATGCTTTCAGAAATGCCTTTCGCGACAATCTGCGACAAAGTTACGTTCCTGGTTGGAAAAAGATGACGAGCATCTTTTTCGCCCTCAAACGCCGGGCGCAGCGCATCCGCGCTGCTTGGCTTCCGCGGCATAAGCCGCGACGGCCGGTCGGCCTTGCGACGCCTGCGGCGTCGTTAAAGCACTAAGTCAGTGACCTGGTCGCGGAGCACGGTCGCGCAGCGACAGCGAGGTCGACTGGTCGCCCGCAGCGACGCGACCTTCAGGTCGCATGAGCGAGGATTTCGCACCCCGGATGGGGTGCGCAAAAAACTAATGCCGGAAATGCCTCATCCCGGTGAAGACCATGGCGAGGCCGGCTTCGTCGGCGGCTGCGATCACCTCCTCATCGCGGATCGAACCACCGGGTTGGATTACCGCAGTCGCGCCCGCCTCGGACGCCGCAACAAGGCCATCGGCGAATGGGAAGAACGCATCCGAAGCCACCGCGCTGCCTACGGTCCTGGGTTCGGCCCATCCGAACTGCTCGGCGGCCTCCTTCGCCTTGAGCGCCGCGATGCGAGCGGAATCGCGACGGTTCATCTGCCCTGCGCCAATCCCGGCCGTCGCGCCATCCTTGGCATAGACGATCGCATTGGACTTCACGTGCCGGGCAACGGTCCACGCAAACAGGCAGTCCTTCAGCTCGCTTTCGGTCGGCTCGCGCTTGGTCACGACTTTCAAATCGTCCGCCGCAACCGCACCATTGTCTCGGCTCTGGATCAGCAGTCCGCCGGCGATAGTCTTCATGGCAAAGCCACCGCGACGCGGATTGGGCAACGCGCCGCACTCGAGAAGCCGCAGATTCTTCTTCCTGGCGAAGATATCCCGCGCCGCGTCGCTCACTTTCGGTGCGATGATCACTTCGGTGAATATGCCGGCAATCGCCTCGGCCGTGGCACCATCAAGCTCGGTGTTGACGGCAACGATCCCACCGAAGGCCGAAACGCTGTCGCATTGCAGCGCGTCGTTCCAGGCGTCGAGCAGCGTCGCGCCCTGCGCTACGCCGCACGGATTGGCGTGTTTGACGATCACGACCGCCGGATCGCTGTCGGCGAACTCGGCAGCCAGCTCCAGCGCCGCATCGGTATCGTTCAGGTTGTTGTAGCTGAGCGCCTTGCCCTGCAATTGCTCGGCCTGTGGCACTCCTGCGCCGCCTGTCACCTGAGGCACATATACGGCAGCCGACTGATGCGGGTTCTCGCCATAGCGAAGCGTGTCTTCGCGCTTGAAGGCAAGCGGCATCGTCTCGGTGAAGGGAGTTGCCTTCAGTGCCTCCATGCCGAGCGGGTGCGTGAATGCATCGCCATAGGCGAACCAATTGGCGATCGCCGCATCGTAGGCTGCCGTCCGCGCAAAGGCCTTGCCCGCCATGCGGATACGGAACGCTTCGCTGGTCGCGCCATCGTTGGCGTCGAGCTCTTCGAGCAACTCGCCATAGTCGGCCGCGTTGGTCAGGATTGTCACGAATCCGTGATTCTTGGCCGCCGAACGCACCATGCTGGGGCCGCCAATATCGATGTTCTCGATAATTTCGGGTCGCGCCGCGCCTTTCGCCACGGTCTCCTCGAACGGGTAGAGGTTGACGACGACCAGATCGATCGCGCCGATCCCATGTTCGGACATCGCCGCAACGTGCTCATCGTTGTCGCGCAGGGCCAGCAATCCGCCATGGACCTTGGGGTGAAGCGTCTTGACGCGCCCATCCATCATTTCCGGAAAGCCCGTGAGGTCGGAAACGTCTCGCACTTCGAGGCCGGCTTCGCGAAGGGTTCGCGCCGTCCCGCCGGTGCTGACCAGCTCCACGCCGCGCGCCGCAAGGGCAGCGCCCAGTTCGGCCAATCCGCTTTTGTCGGACACTGACAGCAGTGCCCGCTTGATCGTCACATCACTCACTGCCGCCATAGCCTAGCTCCCTCAAGTAGGTCCTGATCGCCTTGAAAAATTTGCTGGTTAGGAACGGCGCGCAGGCCGGGCTGGTTGCCCCGGGCAAGCGCCGTGACGCAGTCCGGCGGATTTTTCAAGGCGACCGCAGAGCCGCGGGTGGATTTTACCCGATTGCTGCGTTGCTCGTCACTTACGATAAGCCTTTATCGCGCGCTCCTCGCGCCTTGCCATCGACCAAAATCCACTCCGTCAGGGCCTGCTTGAGGGAGCTAGGCTATGGCCAACTTATCCCATTTTCTTGAGCAGCCAGGAGAATTGCCCCCCGCCGCGCGACGTCATTCCTTCGATCACCAATTGCTCGGTGCCGTGGGGGCGACCTTCGCCATCGACCCACAGGCTGTCCTCGCTTGTCAGAGTGACTTCGCCCGATCCGGCCGCATCCCCGCGCAAGCGGAACTGCCACAATCGTCCGTCGGGCAGCAACAGGCTCGCGCCGCGCTTATCCTCCGTAAGATGCGCTTCGACGCCGCGGCCGAGGTGGAATCGGATCGCGAAGCCGATCTTGCCGCGTTTTCCCTTGCGAGAGACGGGAACCAGAATGTCTTCGCCCGCCAGCTCCTTCCCGTCGCTGCTCAGCGTCAGCAAGCGGCGATGAATAAGCCCGAAGCGCGCCGCGTAACCATCGTGACTGGCTTCGATCCGGGTTGCTTCGCGGCCCTTCTTTTCGAGTAGGCGGGTTTCGGTCTCGACCAGTTCCGCGCCCTTTCCGAGCTTGCCATGCAGCAGGATCGCGGTCGAATTGGCGTTGTCGAGCACCAGCGTAGAATGCGCCGCCGTCGCGCGCAGTCCCTGCCCGATCCGCGACGGCACCTGCCCACCGGCCATCGCGGCACCGCCGCAATTGACGATCAAGCGCGAGGTGCCGTCCGACATTTCGAATGCGAGGGTTGAAGCGCATCCGGTGCGCGCGTGGCGGGCGCGAGGCGGAGGGGCGGCGTCGAACTGCACGATCGTCTCACCGCCACGAACACGGTGGAAGCCCCAGTGCTGCACGTCCTTGAGCGGGCGGGTGCGCACGCCCGTCGCCGCGATCAGCGACGCCACCCTGTCGGCGGAGACGGCACCTTGTCCCTGCCAGCTGCCCAGCGCGCCATCGGCATGACGCAACGCCAGCAGCGGGGGGACGAGCAATTCGCGCATCACAAACAGCGCGTTCGGAGTATCGACTTCGGCTGCTTCGTAGCAGGCGATGAGGTTGGTTAGGAGAGCGATGGCGTCCATCTGCGCCGCCGGGCAGCGCGACAGCACGCCGCCATCTTCGGCCACGAGGTCGCCCAACGCCTTGATCAACGCCGCTTCCCCATAGAGTCGTCGCGGTCGACCTTCGGGAAGCAACAGGCCGGCAGCCGTCACGCCGGCCCAGCCTGCGACCTGGCCAAATCCGACACCCGTCCGCAATGCCTTGCGGTCGAGCCAACTCGCAGTCTCTTCGATGGCCGTCAGCAGGCGCGGTCGCAATTCGCCATCATGGCTGGCCAATATGATCGGCGCATGCACCAGCCATGCCACCAGCCGCAGGCCGGTATGCTCGACGCTCCATGCCGGCCCCTTCGCCGGCGTTGGATTGGCATCGAGCCAGAGACCGGTGATCCGCTCTGCGACGGCGCGGCAATCGGCACGCGGCGCGCTGGCGGAAAGATCGTACAGCCATGAAAAGCTGTGCAGCGTACGCTCCAATCCGCCGCAATGGCGACCGGCCGTCTCGAAATCGACTTGGCCGATGGGCGTCTTGGCGCCGTGGACGAGGAAATGCCCGGCCCGCAATGCCGTGCCTGCGGCCCGGTCGCCGCGGATCGGGCTTTCCACCGTGGCCAGAACCCGCATCGCCGCCGGCCGCCGGAACGGCGCGGCAAGCGTGTGGCGCGGCACGCCCAGGCGATAGGCCATCCGCATCAGCGCTTCGCCAGCGCTCGAACGCGGCGCAACCACATCGGTCAAGGCGAGCGCGCGCGAAGGTTCGACCGCTTCGGCGGAATCCGGCTGCACTTTTCTCGCTTCATCGCGGAGCGGATCGGCGCCCGACCTGAGCGGAACCGCCGAGCGCTCGCCGACATCGTCCGTCGGCTCCTCGACAAGCGGATCTTCACCGTTGCTGAAGAGCGTCTCCATTATGCAGACCCCTTCAATGCGGCGATATTGGCTGCATAGTGCTCCGGACCGCCTTTGAAAGTGGCGGAACCCGCGACGAGCACATCGGCCCCGGCCTCGACGCATTGCCTGGCCGTTTCTGGATTCACGCCGCCATCGACCTCGAGGTGGATCGGACGGCCCTGCGCTTCGATCAACGAACGGATGCGGCGGATCTTCTCAAGCTGCGAAGGAATGAAGCTCTGTCCGCCGAAGCCGGGATTGACGCTCATGACCAGGACCAGGTCCACCAGGTCCATCAGGTTGTCGAGCGTCTCGACAGGCGTGCCCGGATTGAGCACCACGCCCGCCTTCTTTCCGAGCGCACGGATCGCCTGCAAGGTGCGGTGAATGTGCGGCCCTGCTTCGGGATGCACGGTGATTATGTCCGCTCCAGCATCGGCAAAGGCCTCCAGATACGGATCCACCGGGGCAATCATCAAATGCACATCGAACGTTTTTTCAGAGTGCGGACGAAGCGCTTTCACCACGTCCGGGCCGATCGTGATGTTGGGGACATAGTGTCCATCCATCACGTCGATATGCACCCAGTCCGCACCGGCAGCATCGATCGCGCGCACCTCTTCACCTAGACGTGCGAAATCGGCGGACAGGATCGAAGGAGAGATCAAAGGTGCAGGCATGCCTGGATTTCGCCCTGATTTACGTTGTTAACGCAGTACAGGAGCCGCGAATCACGCCACAAGCGCGGGAAAAGCCCTTTTCCACCGTGCGTAAGGCGAATTTACGAGGCTGAACGGCTCAATTGTCGCAAATTCAGCAATAATTCAGAGCAATCAGGCCATGCATGCCAAAACGTTCGCGGTCTTGCTTGCAGGTTCTACGCCTGCAATTCTGCTGTTCCGCATCAGGCTATCACTCGAAAAGACGGGAAAAATGAAAGCACTTGCGACAGGATTGAGCGCGCTCGCGCTATTGGCTGCCGGCTCCGCGACGCCGATTGCGTCGGCTTCGGCGCAAGCCACCAGCACGAGCGACTATCGCAACACGATCGGCAACGATATGCGGCAATGCGCCCCGGGGAAGGGGCCGGCGATCCGGGTTACCGTGAACGGCGTGAAGAGCGCAACCGGCAAGGTGCGCGCGCAGGTGTATCGCGGGACGAAGTCGGACTGGCTCGAAAAGGGCAAATGGCTGAACCGGATCGAAATCCCGGCGCGGAAGGGACGGATGACGTTCTGCCTGCCTGTCCCGGCCAGCGGCACCTATGCCGTGGCAATCCGCCATGATGCAAACGGCAACGGCTCGACCGATATTCGCAAGGATGGCGGAGCGATGTCGAACAATCCTTCGATCAACATCTTCAACCTGGGCAAGCCGAGCGTCAGCAAGACCCGGTTCCAGGTCGGTTCGGGCGTCAGTTCGATTTCGGTGGTGATGAAGTATTTCGGCTAGGCACCGCCGTCAGCGCTGTGTCCGGCGGTATCGCCATAGCGACCATAGCACTCCGGGCGCGGCCAGTATCGGATAGCGCTCGCGAAATGGCGTGACCTCGACAGGCATTCCCGTGTGGCGCTCGATCTTCCATGCGGCGTATCGCGTGGCCCCGTCAAACGTCGTACTAGCCTTGAGCAGCCTTACGAAATTGAGCGGCTTGCCGAGCCGCCTGCGGCGATTCCACCACGACAGTGTTTCGTCGCGCTGGCGCGAGGACAGCCGGGGCCGCAAATTGTCGCCCTCCCCATCGAACTCGATGCCCGCAGCCGCCAGTGCTTGCGGCAGCAAACCGGCGAAATGCTCCCGATTGACCGAGAGGATATCGGTCTCGCGCCCGGATCTTTCGACCCGGAACTCCGCCCTGTAGGTCGCGCGAAAGAGGGCGCGCCAGTATTCCTCTGCCGGGCCTGTCTCGGGACCGAGAGTTGCCGCCAGTCTCGCTGCCGTCTGCGCAGCGACCGCGATCGCTGTCACGACCTCGCGCTTCGCTTCCTCGTCGGCTTGCCAGACCAGCGCGCTCGGTTGGACGAAACGAGCCCAGATCGTGGTATCGACCAGCTGGCCCGAGGCTGCCTCGGCAAAGGTGTCGAGCGTCATGGTTGCGACCTTTGCCCGCAAGGTAGCGCCATCTTCTTCGCGCTCGCGATAGCTTACGCGCGGCCAGATCCGTGCCTGCTCCCGTCCCGGCAAGAGGACATAGAAATCGAGCACGCCTTCGAGCGAACCCGTGCGCAAGTTCGATCCGTAAAACAGCACCGCAAGGGCACCCGCTTCCTGCGCGAGTTGCTCGGCGAAAGCGCTCACCGCCGGATCGACAGCGACCGCGAGACGGGAAGATATCCGCTCGGTGAGCGCGGACATCAGTCTTGCCGTATCATGGAACGACGAAACTCAGCTCGGGGCCCTGACTGATGCGGTATTCGCCGGCCGGGAATGCTTCCCCGTCCAGGATGAACTGGTCGTCGATCTCCAGCGTGAACTGCGATGCGCTCAATTGATGGATGCCGCGTTCGCGCAACTTGTCCTGAAAATGGCCGTTCAGGATTGCCGGGACCAGGGCCGTGGTGCGGCGCGAAATCTGATCCACAGCCACCAGTTTGAGACCCTTCTTGAGCTTGCCGAACGGGTTGAGGCCGGCCGGCAGGCGTTCCAGCGTGCTGGCGAAGAGCAGTTGACGAAAGGCCGGATCGCCCAGGCCGCTATGCGCCATCGCCGCTTCGCCGCGGCCCAGCCTGATGTTCATGCGCGCCCCGCGTCGCCATTTGTTGGAGCGCGACGCAAACACCGATTGGGCCAGCGCCCAAAGGGCCGTGACACCCACGGCGAGACTGTTGAAGGCACCGAGACGGTGTGCGCTCTGTCCGGCCTGCGTTGCGGTGGCGAAGGCTCCGGCACCAAGGATGAAACCCAGCACATTGGCACTGCCGACAGTCGGCGTCGTGACTTCGATCGGCCGCCGCTGCACGCGGGCGCCGCCCTCAAACGCATCGATCGCGTCCTGGAGGTTCCATTCGCCCGGCACGCCGAGATCGACCGTCAACGCGTTGGTTTTGCCCTTGGGCAGCACCGCAATTGCCGGCCAATCGTCGCCGAAGATCCCATGGCCGCAAGTCAGGACGTCGCGCACGGTTCCATCGCCGCCGTTGATCACCAGCAAATCGATTCCGCGCTCGGCCAGTTCGGCCAAGGCCGCTGGCAGTTGGGAGCGATCGCCGGGTTGGGCGATAAAGACATGGGGGCAGACCCCGCAATCGAAGTCCGCACCCTTGTTGCGATGGCTGCGCGGATTGTAGATCACGCCGACTTTCGGAGCCGCTCCAGGCGCACGAACGGGATCCCCGCGATCGGTCGCGGGGAAGTGTGCCTGCACGCGCGGCAATTGCGAAAATTCGTAAATCGGCGTTGCCATGGCGGTCCTATTAGCGCGGGTCGGTGAAAACGTCACTGCAATCTTCGTATCGATGTGCGGTATTCGGTCGCACATTGCATGGCGTTACATCGGGTCCGATGAAGATTTTGCAACGGTCGGCAAGGACGATTCAGGCTGATTTGCGGGAAGGAACGCGATAGACTGAGGCCATGCTGACAACCTCCCTGATCGAATCAGCCGATAGTCTGGCCGCCGAAATCACGGCTTTGCGCCGCGCAATCCATGCCGAACCGGAGCTTGGCCTTCACACCCCGATGACGATGACCAAGGTTCGCGAAGCGCTTGCCGACCTGCCGCTCGAATGGCGGAGCGGACCTTCGACGACCGGGGCGGTCGCCACTCTCCACGGAAGCAAGGCTGCCGAAGGTGCCCCTCGGGTCCTCCTTCGAGGCGATATGGACGCCCTGCCGATGGACGAAAAGACCGATCTGGATTTCGCTTCGACCATCCCCGGCCGAATGCATGCATGCGGCCACGATACGCACACCGCCATGCTCGCCGGGGCGGCACGCCTCTTGGCCGGTCGACGGGAAGAGCTTGCCGGCATCGTCGATTTCATGTTCCAGCCGGGCGAAGAGGGTCACCACGGCGCGCGGTTCATGCTTGACGACGGATTGATCGATCCGTTGCCCGATGCGGCTTTCGCCCTCCACATCATGCCCAATGCGCCGTTCGGGGTCCTCGCGGGTCGAGCGGGGCCACTCATGGCCGCCGCCGATCAATTCACCATCACTGTCAAAGGCAAGGGCGGCCACGCCTCCATGCCGCATGATTGCAACGATCCCGTCCCAGCCGCGGCGGCTATGGTCGGGGCGTTTCAGACCATGGTTACGCGCCGCTTCAACGCGGCCAACGCGGTTGTCGTGACCGTGACGCAGATCCACACCGGGACGACGCACAACGTCATTCCCGACGAGGCGATGGTGGCCGGCACGATCCGCACCCTGTCGCCGGACCACCGCGACAAGGCCCACACGCTCCTGGCGGAAACGGCGAATGATCTTGCCCGCAGCTACGGCGTGGAGGCCGGTTGCAAGATCGAGCACGGATTTCCCGTCACGATTTGCGATCCACGCGCCGTGTCGCTCGGAAACAAGGTGGCGCTGGACATCGCCGGCGCCGACGGCTGGCGCGACCTCCCGGCTCCGATCATGGGTGCGGAAGACTTCTCCTACATTCTCGAGAAGGTGCCCGGCGCGATGTTTTTCCTCGGCGTAGCTCCGCAGGGCGAAGACTGGACCCAGTGCTGCGCGATCCATTCCCCGCATATGCATGTCGACGAGAATGCGCTGCCCAAAGGCACCGCCATGCTGGCCGGATGCGCGCTTGAATTCATCGAGAACGGATTCGCCTGAATGCTTGCGGAAAGGGCGGATCCGGCAAGCGAGGCCGATGCATGATGGAAGCTCTGCACGACCTCTCGGACGAAGCCCTGATGGAGCGGGTGAAGCAGGCAGACAAGGCCAGCCTGCGTATCCTGTACGACCGCTATTCCGGCCCGCTCGCAGCCTATGTCGGGAAAACGCTGAGCGACCCCGTCGACGCGGCGGACATAGTCCATGAAGCCTTTATCGGATTGTGGGACGGGTCTGCGAAATTTCGGGAGAACACTTCGTTGCGCGCCTGGCTCTATACCATCGCCAGGAACAAGGCGATCGATCGGTTGCGCAAGACCGGACGCGAGGTGCTCGGCGAGCCCGATAGGACGATCCCCGACGGCGATCCCGACCCCGGCGAGATCGCCGAAATGTGTGAGGATCGCAGCCGTGTGCGCGCCTGTCTCGAAAAGCTGTCGGCCGCGCACCGCAGGGTGGTCTCATTGTCGTTCTTCGAAGGCATGACCTATCGCGAGATCGCCGACGTCGAAGACGTCAGCGAAGGAACCGTGAAAAGCCGGATATTCCACGCAAAAAAGCTGCTGATGCACTGCCTGTCGCAGTGAAGCGCCGGTTACTCGGCGATCTCGGCGACGATCTCGCGGCGCTCGCCAAGCAATTCTGCCGCAGCGGCCTTCGCATCGGCATCGGCAAATCCCAGGGTGTAAAGCCCGATAGCCGACGGCCCGTCGACGATCCGGGCATCGGCCTCGCCCAGCAGGGCGCGCAATTCGGCTTCGCTGACGTCGGCCTGGAAGGAAACTCGTAGAGTGAATGCGGACGAATCTGCATCGCCAGCGAGATTGTAGGCCGCCGGCTCATCGCTCGATGTGATTGCCGGGACCACCAGTCCCTGCCACCCGAGCACTGCGATGGCGACGCTTGCGGCCACCTGCCACGCGGCGAAGCGCGGGCGCCTCCAGAACGGCGCATCGTCGTTTGCTGCGACCGGAAGCGCAGGAGGATCGGATTGCGCAATCGCTCGCTCGATCCGCGCCCATCCAAACTCGCCTTGTGCCGAAGCCGCGGCATCCTCCGTATGGATATCGCGGGATGCCCGCCACAAGGCGATCTCGGCCCTGAGTGCGGGATCGTCCTGTGATGCGCGCGCGACGCTCGCCGCCGTTTCGGGATCGAGCGTGCCCAGGACGTAAGCCTGGATCGTCTCCTCCGTGAATGTGGTCGGTGCGCTCATTGCCTTTGTTCCCTACAGCAGAAATCGCCTTGCCGCATCAAGATCGAACGAAGCGGTGGATTGGTTCAATCACGGTGAGCGATTTTTTTGATCACCCTGAGGCCGAACACGCTCTAAAGCGACAGGAT
>JASJDE010000156.1 GCA_030065195.1 Erythrobacter sp.
ACCCTTCGGACAGCCCTTGGACACTCCTTTCCGAAAGCACGCATGGCATTGTAGGCACCTCTGGGAATGTGGTGGGGCTATTGTGCCTGCGAGAGCATGAATTGGCATAGCGAAACGGACGAAGAATCCGGGGTTGCTATTGGAACCGGATGAATGCCTATTCGATCGGTGGTTCGGCCTCTCGCGGGTTCTGCATAACGATTTGACGGATTGCGGAATTCACTTCGATCACCGCTTCGAATTGCGGGGCGTGACCCACGCCTTCCAGTGAAAGCACATCCAGGTTGTCGCTCTTACCGCGCAGGACATCGATGAACGCTGGATCGAATACAGTGTCCTCTTCGCCCCAGATCAGCAGGGCCGGCACGGACAGTTTTGCATCACGACCGGGCCAATAATCCTCGGCTTCGATCCTGTCCGGTGTCGGCAGGTTCGCCCGATACCAGTTTATGTGCCTATTGATACGTCTCAGGTCAGATGTCGCGGCCTTCAATACTCCGGCTTCGTCCGCCGTCATCCGACCTGCAGCAAGATGATTCTCCGGACCGCTCGCGATACGTTCACCGGCTCCGCTCAACAACATCAATGGCGGATTGGCAGACTTCAGCCGTTCGACATATTGCGAAATCTCGCGTTGCCTGTCGGAGATTTCGAGCATCTCGACCGCAACGTTCTGCGGGGGCGCGCTTATGCCGGTCACGCTGAGGAGTTTTTCCGGTCGGCTTTGAGCATAGGCGAAGGCGAAAGCAGCCCCCCAATCGTGACCAACAAGGTGGAACCGTTCAGCGCCCAAATCCTCAGCGAGCGCGTCCAGATGATCCGCCATCGCAGCGAGCCTGTATGGCGCGATATCGTCCGGCGCATCGGACAGCCCCGCGCCCAATCCATCGATCGCCACCACCCGATAGTCCTCGCGCAGATCCTCCATCGGCCGGATCATCGAATACCAGATTGAAGGAAACCCGTGGATGAAGAGGATCGTTTCGCCCTTACCGGCTTCGACGACATGAAGGCTGTTTCCATCGGATTCATGACACCAGTCGCGGTAGGTGCCTTGCGCTCCGGCGCGTTCATTGGCGAGCGCGACCGCTGGGTCTCGACCAGATACGCAGCCTTCGGGATCGCTCCATCCCCATATGAGTAGCGAAAGCACGGCCAGGGCCATCCCGAACACGATCACAGCCGCGATTTGCGCGACGCGGCTCATTCTTCCGCTTTCTCACCGGATAGGGCGTAGGCGATGACATAGCCGCCCTTGCCATCGCGCGGAGTGGCGGCATCCAGGTATTTTCCGGTGTCAGGATCGCGCGGATAGATCCAGCTGGGATTGGGAACCGTTACAACCAGGATCTGACGCCCGCTGGCATCGGACGTAAAGGACATCGGTGTCGATTGACCGTTCCCCGGAAGGTCAGCGATCCACTTCTCCTCCCCGGTACGGATGTCGAATGCGCGAACCGAACTGTCCATGGTGGAACTGAGGAACGTGAGACCGCCGCGGGTCGTCAACGTGCCGGCACGTATCGCAGTTCCGACGTCGATCGGCAGGCCGCTGCGGAGATTGAATGGACCCGCATTGCGCATATCGCCGGCGGGACGGCTCCACAGCAATTCCTTCGTGTTGAGATCGATGACCGCGATCCGGGACCATGGTGGCTCGAAACAGGGAATGGCGGTTCCCAGGCGCGACATGAATGGCATCGGCAGGCCGTAATAGGCGATTTGCCGGTAGTTGAAGGGATCGTCCGGTGCGACCTGCGGAGCTTCCTGATCGGGATTCATCCGTACTGCCGGATGCTCTTCGCCGAGCAGCAGGGCGGCTTGAGGACCGGCGTCGGCAACCTGTTCTGGCGTAACCAACAGCAGGCGATGCGCGAGCAACATCGGCGCGGCAACCAGCAGTCCGTTATCGGCATCAACCGAGACACTCCCCCAGTTGAAGCCGCCGAAATTGCCCGGCGCGATCAGTGTCCCGCTGCGTGTCGGGGGAGTGTACATCCCCTCATAGCGCATCATGCGATACTCGATCCGACAAACCATCTGATCGATCGGGGTCAGGCCCCACATATCTGCTTCGCGGCGATAGGGGTGAAAGTTCGGCAGCGGCGAAAACGGTTGCGTGTCCGCGAGATACTCGCCCAGCTCCGGGTCCTGGGGAACGGGCCGATCCTCGATCGGATAGATTGGGCTCCCGTCACGACGATCGAGCAGAAATAGTTCGCCCATCTTTGTCGGGATCACAATGGAAGGGACGCTTTCGCCGTCCCGTTCGACATCTACCAACACCGGCTGAGCTGGCACATCGTAGTCCCAGATATCGTGGCGGACTGTCTGGAAGGTCCAACGCTCTTCCCCGGTTGCAGCATCGATAGCGACAACCGCCGAGGAATAGCGATCGTCGAAATCTCGCCGCACGCCGCCGAAGTAGTCGGGATTGGCGTTGCCGGTCGGGGCGTAGACGAGGTCCAGCGCTGGATCGTAGCTCATGATCGACCAGACATTTGGCGTGCCGGGCGTGTAGCGTTCGCCTTCCGGCGGCAGACCAGGATTTCCCGGATTGCCAAGGTCCCATGCCCAAACGAGATCTCCGGTCATTGCATCGAAAGCGCGAACAACGCCGGAGGGCAATCCCAGATCCTGTCGGTCATTCACCAATCCACCGACAATCAACTTGTCTCCCGCAACAGTCGGCGGAGAGGTGTGGTAGTAATCACCGGGCAAATGCTCGCCCATGCCTTTCCGCAAATCGACCACTCCGTCTCGGCCAAAGCCCTCACAAGGTTCTCCAGATTCGGCATCGAGAGCGATCAGGCTGGCGTTGATCGTGGCGGTAACAATTCTGGCTCGGCAGTCGCCTTCGAAGCCTTCGCCCGCCTCGTGATAGGCAACGCCGCGGCACGTAATCGCGTATTGATGCTCGGCCAGGGGCTCAAGACCTGGATCGTGACGCCAGATTTCTTCTCCAGTCTCGCCATCGAGTGCGATCACCACGTTGCGCGCAGCGCATAGGTAGAGCCTGCCATCGACCGCCAGAGGAGTGGCCTTGAAGTCTTCTTCGACACCAGTGCGATAGCGCCACAGTTCCTTGAGGTTCGCGACCGTTTCGGTGTTGATCTGCTCAAGCGGCGCGAAGCGCGTGCCACCCGGCGTGTTTCCGTAATGCTGCCAGTCGCCCGAAGCTTCGCCGGCAAGGAGTTCCCGCGACGTGCCCGTCCCGTTGCGTTCGTAGCCTTGGAATGCGGCAACCATCAGCACGGTCGCGACTGCAATGGTTGGACCGCCGATCAGCCAACGATTGGGTGCAGGTGCTCGCTCGGCGACGTCGCGACGCCTGAGCGAGTGACGATACCACGGGGTAAGGAAGTAGAGTCCCAAGACGAGCCATGCGGCGAGGCGCGGGAGCAAGGCGAACAGGTCGAAGCCCGATTCGAAAATTGACCACAGGAGAGTGATTCCCAAGATCGCCGAATAAATCCATATCGCCACCGTCGACCGCCGAATTGCGAACCAACATGTCGCCAGCGTCGCCAAACCGGCGGCGAGGTAATACGGACTTCCCCCGAGATAGAGGAGAAATCCGCCAGGCACGGTTAGCAGCAAACCGACGAGCGCCAGGACTGTCACGAAAACCCAGTGAAATATCGCGCGCATCGTTCCCTCTTTCGCGTCCCGGGTGCGGGCAGCTTACATCGGGTGGATCGTATGGCCACCGTCCAGGATCAGACAGCGCCCGGTCATGAAATCGCTTTCCTTCGAAGCCAGGAAGACTGCCGGTCCCTCCATGTCCGCCAAGGTCCCGATCCGGCCGATTGCAGAACGGCGACGGGCGGCATCCTGGAATGCCTGGGTGGTGTCGAGCGACATTTCGGTTTCGATGAAGCCGGGCAAGATCGCATTGGCACGAATGCCTGCAGTGCCGAGTTCGATCGCAAGTGCCTGCACCAGGCCCACAACCGCGGCCTTGGTTGTTGAATAGCCTGCAGCGCCACCGGTTCCGACCAAGGAAGCGACCGAGGAGGTGACGATCAGCCGCCCACCTTGCTTGCGCGCCAGCATATGCTGAGTTGCCGCAGAGAACGTATGCACCACGCTCATCAGGTTGAGGTCGATCGTGCCGAGCCAGTCTTCGCGGCTCGTCTTGTGCGATGCGCCGCGAAATCCGCCGCCACCGGCATTGGCAAAGACGCTATCCACATGGTCGAAACGTTCGATCGTGTCAGCGAACCGAGAATTGACGTCGGCTTCGTCGGTTACGTCGCAGACCCAGGCTTCAGCGTCGCCGCCAAGCGCTCGCAATTCGGCAACGGCTGCAGCGTTCTTTTCTTCGTTGCGCCCCCAGACGGCAACCTTGGCCCCCGCCCTTACCAGGCCGCGCCCATAGGCGAGGCCGAGCCCACCGTTGCCGCCGGTTACCAGCGCAACCGTGCCAGTAAGATCAAACATTTGAATCCCCCTAAATGCCTTGGTCGGCGAAATTCTTTGCCGAATAGATCGAGCTTTGCGGAAGCGATTGGAGACCGATGAGATTGCCATCGGGATCGCGACCGAAAACGATCTTTGCGCCATCGATCGAACCATCCCCATCGAGCATGGTCCCGCCCGCCTCGATCAGTCTTTGGCGCGCCGCATCGAGATCGGTCACATCGAACACAACCATGTTGTAGCCGGGTGCATCCAGAGGGCGAGGATTGGCGGGCAGTTCGGTTTTGTGGCTGTGATATTGCGCTATCTCGATTTCAAGATTGCGAAGCTGGAACCACGCCATTTCGATTTCACTGCCGGGAATACCGGACACCGCATCGATGTTTTCGCCGGATATGCTGAACCAGTTGCCGATCCGACGCGGCTCCTGATCTCCCAAAAACGCGGACCAGAACGATACCATTTCTTCAAGATTGGGCGTGGCGAAGGCGACATGGCGCATGCGGATATCGTTCTTGGGCGGCTCAGGCAGGTCGAGCTGCGAGATGTCGACCTCCTCGACTTCGGTTACGATGCCGCTGGAATCTGCAATGTAGCCATATTTTACGGGGTTGCGCGGATTCAGCGTAACCGGCTCTGGATTGCCGATGGTTGACGCGCCCGCAGCCAACGCGCGAGCGTAGGCCTCGACTTCTTCGACGGCCTGGAAGCAGACATGCATAATCCCTGGGCCTTGGACGGGCACCGCGGCTTGTTCGGCGGGTGCCGAATAGGCTGAGCCTTCGAATGACATTAGTCGAAGTTGCGCGTTCGCGCTGCGCAGCAGAAGTGAACGTACACCCTCGGCCCCCTGCGGGGTCAGCGAAGCCGGGATACCCTCCCAAGCGAGCTCGTCCTCTCCAAGTCGCTCTACATCGAACGCTGATTCGTAGAACTGAGCCGATGCTTCGACATCCGGGACAGTCACTCCGACATAGTGAACGCCAACAATCAGATCGTCGAGTTCTTGCTCGGGCGCCTCGCCAAGCAACCCGCAACCGGTCAGCGCTGCAGAAGCCGCGACCGCAAGCAATCCTCTCAACATGCTGTATCCCTTCCAAAAGACACCTCGCCGAGCTTCCCTGACGTGCAGTTTTGCCGGACATTTGCAGGAATGATGCCGTTTAATGGAACATTAGTCAATAAGGGGGCATTAGGATCTTAGAAAATCCTTAATCTCAGGCTCCAGGTGGGAGTTATTGACTATGTCTACAACACAAGGTACTCCATGACCAAACCATAACAAATGGGTGAGGGGAAATGATGGGAATCTCTAATCGCAGTTTGCGTCTTGCTGCCTTGTGTTCGACCGGGCTCGTAGCTGTTTCGGCACCGAATGCTGCCTTCGCACAGGATCTCGAGAACGAAGCAGAGGAAGTCGAATCCTCCGGCAACACGATTATCGTTACCGCATCGAAGCGTGAGGCTACGTTGCAGGAAACACCGATTGCCGTTTCGGTCACGGGTGCCGAGCAAATCGCCAATTCACAGGCACGCGACTTGATCGACCTGCAGACCCTGGTGCCGTCGCTGCGCGTAAACCAGCTGCAATCCTCTGCCAACACCAACTTCATTATCCGCGGATTCGGCAACGGCGCCAACAATGCCGGAATCGAACCGTCGGTCGGCGTCTTCATCGACGGAGTCTATCGATCGCGTTCCGCCGCCCAGATTGGCGATCTGCCCAATCTGCAACGCGTCGAAGTTTTGCGCGGCCCGCAATCGACTCTATTTGGCAAGAACGCTTCGGCGGGCATCATCAGTATTGTAACCCGCCCGCCACAGTTCGAGTTCGGCGGCTCTGCCGAGGTATCCTACGGCAATTTCAACGCGATCGTTGTGCGCGGTGACGTTACCGGCCCAATCAGCGACACGGTCGCTTTCAGCGTTTCAGGCAACTACAACTCCCGCGACGGCTACGTCGAAGATCTCAATCTCGGCATCGATAACAACGAACGAAATCGCTGGGGCGTGCGTGGGCAGTTGCTGTTCGAGCCAAATCCCGACCTCAGTTTCCGCTTCATCGCCGACTACGACAAGATCGACGAGAATTGCTGCTCGGTGGTCAACATCGTCGACGGCCCGACCGGCAATGCGGTCCGCGCGCTCGGCGGAACCGTCATATCGAACGACCGCTTCGGCGACACCAATGCGCTGAACTTCGCATCGGTCAACGAGATCGAGAACTACGGATTCTCATTGCAGGCCGATTGGGCGGTTGGTGCGATTGATGTCACGGCAATTGGTTCCTACCGCGCGGTGCGCAGCTTTGGCGATCAGGACATCGATTTCACCAGCGCCGACATCGTGCAGCGTAGCGAAGGTCGCGGCGTGCTCGACACCTACACGCTCGAACTGAGGGCAGCGTCGGATTTCGATGGACCGCTCAACTTCCTGATCGGCGGTTTCTTCTTCAAAGAGGACATCGAAACGAACGGCGCACTTGAATATGGCGCCGATTTCGCGGCCTATGCCGACTTCCTGACGGGCGGGGCCTACACTTCGCTCGAACCGACTCTGCGATTCCTCGTCCCGGGCATCCCAGCCGGTTCGTTCGGCGGTCAGGGGCAAGGTCGCATGACCAACTTCCTGTTCGATAACGAAGCCATCTCGATCTTCGGCCAGGTCGACTTTGAAATCGTCGACGGCCTGACCTTCACGGTTGGCGGCAACTACACGAACGACCGAAAGAGCGTGATTCAGAACAACGTCTCCACAGACGTGTTTTCGGGCATCGATCTGGTCCAGGCAGGCGTCGCAGCAGGCGTCCCGGCAGTCGTTGCGGCAGACCCCAATTTCAACCCGTTTCTCGCCCTGCGCGGGCTGCAATTTATCCCGCCTTATCTGAATTTCCCGAATGCGGTCGAAGACGGCAAGACGGAGGACAACGACCTGTCCTACACATTCCGTCTTTCGTACGATTTTCCGGACAATGTGAGCGTTTACGCGACCTATGCGACGGGGTTCAAGGCGTCTTCGTTCAACCTGTCGACCGACAGCCGGCCATTCCCAGCAGACTTCATTCCGGGCTCGCCGTTCCAGGTGCCGCCTCCGGCCTCGTCACCCATTCGTGACGCGGGGCTGGCGGTCACGAACCTTTCCACCGGATCGCGGTTTGCCGAGCCAGAAGAAGCCGAAGTCTACGAAATTGGCGTGAAAGGCCAATGGGAAGGTTTCGCGTTCAATCTCGCAATCTTCGATCAGGCGCTTGAGGGATTCCAGGGCAACGTCTTTACCGGCACCGGCTTCGTGCTTGGCAATGCCGAAAAGCAATCCGTGCGCGGTTTCGAGTTCGACAGTTCGATCTCGCCGATCCCGGAACTGACCTTTACAGCGGCCGTTACATACCTTGATGCCGAGTATGACAGTTTCGCCGGAGGCACTGCCTTCAATCCGGCAACATTGACCACGGTCCCGACGGATCTCACCGGCCTTCGCCCGGCAGGTATTCCCGAATGGAACCTGACCTTCGGCGGCACATACAATCTCGAATTCGACGATGGGAGCGTGCTGAC
>JASJDE010000157.1 GCA_030065195.1 Erythrobacter sp.
TGATCAACATCGGCATCGAAGGTTCGGCCTCGATCGACAAGGTCGCCGGTCCGGTTGGTGAAGCCCTGATCATGACCGCCATCGGCCTGCTCGTGGCTGTGCCTGCCGTGCTTGCGTTCAACTGGCTCCAGTCGCGCAACCGTCGCATTAGCGAGCTGCTCAACAGCTTCTCGACCGACATCCTGGCCTACATCAGCTCCGACGGCGCGGTTAAGCCTGCCGTGACCGCTGCTCCGGCCGCCAAGAAACCGGCTGCCAAGCCGGCCGCTGCCAAGCCTGCAGGCGCCAAATAAGGTCTCGACGCATGGTTCGGGGAGCATCCGGAAGGACGCTCCCCGACATGCCAGCCGAACCGTTGCGTCGGCTGGCAGCAGAAGACTGAATGAATAACTTAAGATAGGAATTCATAATGGCGATTTCGACGGGAGGCGGTGGCGAGACCCCAATGTCCGACATCAACACGACGCCGCTGGTGGACGTCATGCTGGTGCTCCTGATCATCTTCCTCATCGCGGTTCCGGTGGCGATCCAGACGATCGAAAAGCTTGAAATCCCGGTGTTCGAATCGATCGAATCGAAGAACAAGGTGGAAAACCTGCTGCTGACGATCAGCACCACCGATGCAGCCGGGCTGAGCGCCGGCGAGCCGGGCTTCGACATCCCTGCGCGCAACGGCGAATGCCGGGTGTATTTCAACAACATCACCCCGGTTTCTTCCGAAGAACTGTACGACCAGGCGTTCACCCGCCTCGACAACATCGTGCAGCGCGCCGGTGGACCGGAAGCGATCATGGAAAACCCCGATGCAATCCCGCAGGTCCACATCCGCGCCGACAAGCGCGCGCCGTGGCGCTGCGTTGCCGGGGCAATCTACAACGTTCAGGCGGCCGGTTATCCGACCGTGGGCTTCATCTCGAACCCGGTCGAACCGGGTATCTGATGCGGCTTCGAACCGATTTAAGGAGTAACTGACATGGGTATGTCCGGAGGCCAGCTCGACGGCGATCCGATGATCGACATGAACATGACGCCGCTGATCGACGTCCTGCTCGTGCTGCTGATCATGTTCATCATCACCATTCCGGTGGCGACGCACTCGGTCGATATCGACCTGCCGCAAGGCAACCCGCCGCCACAGGACATCCAGATCGATCCGGTCAAGAACAAGCTGGTCCTGACCGCTACCGACCAGATTCTCTGGAACGCGACCCCGCTTACCCCGGGGCAGCTGGTGTCGACGCTTCAGGAAACCACCACCATGGCGGTGGAGCCAGAGCTGCAGTTCGAACCCGAGGCGCTGGCGAGCTACGATCTCTCCGCGCGAGTGCTGCAGATCATCAAGCAGTCCGGCGTGACCAAATTCGGATTCGTCGGTAATGAAAAGTACCGCCAGTTCGGTGCCGGCAACGCACCCGGCGTGGGTGGCGGCGTCTAAGCCGACCGCAACTCAGATCGACTTTGAAAGGGCGGCCCGAGCGATCGGAGCCGCCCTTTCCTTTTGTCTGTGGGCGATCTGGTCTGTGGTCCGCCCGCTCTCCTTTGGCCTAGCCGATTCCGTTCGTACGCCCTTGGGATCGGGCGGGATCATGCGCCGGCGAGGAATCCGCTTCAACGGGTGGCCGCACTCGCCCAACGAATACGTCACGAGCGCGCATCCGGCATAGGTTGCGAAAGCCATACCGGTACGCGTTAGGCAACTTGTTGGTTATGTTATATAATCTCTACTTGCGATAGAGAGCCGGGCGTTCGTTCCGGACCTTCCATCGCCAAGCGAGGAGAGAGTGCATGCCCCTGACCATCGCCCGCCGCAACGGCTTCGCCACCAATAAATCGCGTTCCATGGGAGACATGAATGTCACCCCGTTCATCGACGTGCTGCTGGTGTTGCTGATCATGCTGATCCTCGCCATTCCGATCCAGACTCACGAAACGTCGGTCGACCTGCCTGGCGAACCGTCTGAAGTCCCGCACCCGATCGCCGACCAGAACACCGTCTTCATCACAGCCGATGACGAGCTGCTGTGGAACGGCGCACCAGTGACCTCCGACGAGCTCCGCGCGCAAGTCGCTGCCGCCAGTGCGATGGAGAAGGAGCCTCTCCTACGTTTCGAGCCCGCCGCCCTGGCGAGCTACGACACCTCGGCCCGCACGATCGCGCTGATCAAGGAAGAGGGAGCGACCAGTTTCGCCTTTGTCGGCAATGCCCGGCACAAGGATTTTGGTTCGTGAGATTCCGGCCCAAGGGGCGGTCACCACGCCGCCCCTTCCACCCCAAGCGCTTCGACCACGGACAACCGATCCATCGTATCGAAACGAGTCCGGTGGCGATCGCCCTTGGCATGGTGCTCCTGGCGGTCCTCCTGAACGTCCAGATCCATTCGCACGCCACGGTGTTCGAACTTTCCGAAAACGCGTTCGAAGACTTGTTCGGCCAAAGCGTCGAAACGCCCCACTTGCAGCTGAACACCGTTGCCACGCAAGACAGCGACGCATTGATCAATCGCCTCGTTATCTCGGAGAACGACGTCCTGCTCTGGAATGACCAGGTCATAACCGAGCATATGCTCGTTAAACTCATCCGCGAAGTGAGACGGAGCGTGCCCGGAGCTGTCCTGCAGATCGAGCCAGACCCGCTTGCGGGCTACGAACAGACGGCCAGGGTTCTCGAAATCATCCGCATTGCCGAGGCACCGCGCGTCGAACTGGTCGGTCTTGAGGCACATTGCCGAACGCCGGACGAGGTCAACTCAGCAAGGCCGAGCGCCAGCTATTTTGCACGCCAGTCCAGCATCCCCGCGTGGCAGACGATCTGTCCCGAACTTGCACCGATTGAGTAAACGAAAGGACGAGCCGAGATGCCAAGCCGGACTCGAAGGCACTTCAAGGGACTGCGCCGCGCCAGCCCCACGTTGGCCCGCCGCTTCGATCCCGGTTTGCCGATCTCGAAGATCGACACGCGGCCGATGGTCTTCGTGGCCATACTTGTTGCCATAATTGGATTGGTCTTGGCCCGGTCACCGCAACACGCCCTGACGATCGATTTGGTCTCCAAGTATGAATTGTACGTCGACGGTGAACCGATCATCGTTCCTGCAGAAGTCCTCGTGTCTCCTACCCAAACCGGTCAGATTCTATGGAACTGCGAGACGATCAGATTTGCCGAGTTGAGGCCCCTTTTGAACGACGTCATACGGTGGCCAATTGAACCGGTCATCGTGTTCGATCCCGTTCCGGACGCCAGCTATGACCTTTCCGTCAAAGTCCTCAATGAAATCAGGAAGGCCGGAGCGACCAAGATCCGCTTCGAAGGGCTTGAGCAACACCGCCGTTTCGAAAGCGCAAGAACATCCGGAGGGAACAGCAGCTTGAGCGTCCTCCTCTCTTCGGTCTCCGAACTGCCCGAAGAGTTTCACCCCAAGGCCATCGACCAGCTCGACTGCGATTCCAACTGACGTCAATCCCCCTCCATCGGCGGATCGATCCGCATCGCTTCGCCCACCAGCGTCTCCGCTTCCAGCAGCAAC
This sequence comes from Erythrobacter sp., assembly GCA_030065195.1. Lineage (GTDB taxonomy): Bacteria > Pseudomonadota > Alphaproteobacteria > Sphingomonadales > Sphingomonadaceae > Erythrobacter. The sequence goes on from JASJDE010000157.1 coordinate 3,525, forward strand.
TCATCGTCCACCGCGCCCTGTGGCACCGCTTCGCGACCGATCATCGTCATCACCGGCACGGCCAATGGCGAGACCCGGTCCAGTTCGACATGCACCAATTCGCGCTGCGAGCGTTCGAGCAGGTCGGCAAGCCGACCGACATCCGTCATCCGCGCGCGGGCATCGGCCCACGCCGCTTCCAGCAGCACATGATCGGGCTCGTACTTCTTGAGCACGTCGTAGATCAGGTCAGTCGAAAAGGTGACCTGCTTGCCGGTCTTGCGCTTGCCCGGATGCTGGCGCTCGACCAGACCGCTGATCACCGCGACTTCGCGGAAGGCTCGGCGCAGCAAGTGGCTCTCGGTTACCCAGTCGGTAAACTCGTGGGTCAGTATGTCCGGTGAGAGCAGTGGACCCGGATCCTCGACCGGCTTCAGCCCCCACACCGCCAGCGTGTAGTCGTTCGCGACGAAGCCGCCCGGCAGCAAGCCGCGATCCTCCATCCGCCGCGTGATCAGCATCCCCAGCGACTGGTTCGCGTTCCACCCTTCGAACGTATAGTAAGCGGTGTAGTGCTTCTTGTGATGCGGGAAGCTCTCGACCAGCAGTTCGCCCGGCTTGGGAAGGCGGCTGCGATAATCCTGCACTTCGAGCCATTCGCGCACATCATCGGGAAACCGGCCCCACCCCGCACGATCGTCGAGCATTTCCTGCACCCGGCCGGAAAGATGCGTGGTGAGCGGCAGCCGCAATCCGCCATAGGAAGGGATCGTCGCGCTGGTCTTCGCCGCGCGGACGATCACGTCCATGTCCTTGACGCTTTCCACCTCGAGGCTCATCCCGGCGAAGTAGAACGTATCTCCGGTCGATAGCTGCGCGGCAAAGCGCTCTTCGACCTTGCCCAGCTGCCGTCCGTTCTTGAAGCGCACCATCAGCATCTCGGAATCGACGATAATCCCGGCATTCATGCGGTGGCGCTGCGCCTGATTTGGGTGGGCAAGCCGCCAAACACCGTCCTTGCTGCGCACGATTCGCTTGAACTTGTCGTAGGCGCGCAAAGCGTATCCGCCATTCTCGACGAAGCCGAGCACGCGCTGGAATGCGTCTTCATCGACCCAGGCGTAAGAAGTGCTCGAACGAATTTCGGCGAGCAGGTCGTCTTCATGAAACGGCCCCGCGCAGGCGCACGCCATGATGTGCTGCGCGAGCACGTCGAGTCCGCCGGGGCGGAAATCCTCGCCGTCGCGCTGGCCCTCGTCGACCGCATCCTTCGCCGCCATGGCTTCAAGGAATTCGAAGCGGTTGCCCGGCACCAGCACCGCGCGGCTGGGCATGTCGAGCCGGTGCCCGGCGCGACCGATACGCTGGAGCAGACGCGAAGAACCCTTGGGCGCGCCCATCTGGACCACCAGGTCGATATCGCCCCAGTCGACGCCGAGATCGAGGCTGGCGGTGCAGACCAGTGCGCGCAGTTGTCCCGCCGCCATCGCGTCCTCGACCTTGCGTCGCGCTTCCTTGGAAAGGCTGCCATGGTGGACGCCGATCGGGAGGTTTTCCTCGTTCACATCCCACAGGCACTGGAAGATGAACTCGGCGAGGAAGCGCGTGTTGGTAAAGACCAACGTGGTGCGGTTCGCCTTGATCGCCTCGTAGAGCTGATCGACAGCCCAGCGTCCGGCATGCCCGCCCCACGGCACGCGTTCTTCGATTGGCAGCAGGATTTCGACTTCGGGCTCGGCGCCCTTCTCGCCCAACACGAGGTCGGCGGCATGAATCTCTCCCGTCCCGTCGACAGGTTGGGGCGCAAGCCATTCCTGAAACGCGAGCGGGTTCGCGAGCGTCGCCGACAGGGCGACCCGCTGGGCGCCGGGAGCAATCGTAAGGAGCCGAGCGAGAGCCAGCGCCAGCAGGTCGCCGCGCTTGCCCGTGGCGAAGGCATGCACTTCGTCGATCACCACCCGCTTCAGCCCAACGAACAAGTCGAGGCTCTCGGGATAGGAGAGCAGCAGCGACAGGCTCTCCGGGGTCGTCAGCATCACATGCGGCGGCTTGCTGCGCTGGCGCTTCTTCTTGTCAGACGACGTGTCGCCGCTGCGGGTCTCCACGGTGATCGGCAAGCCGATCTCTTCGATCGGCGTCAGCAGGTTGCGTCTGACGTCGTGCGCCAGCGCCTTGAGCGGCGAGATGTAGAGCGTGTGCAGGCCGTCATGTGGTTCATTTCCCGAAGAAGGCACGAAGTCGCACAGGGTCGGCAGGAACCCGGCGAGCGTCTTGCCCGCTCCCGTATCGGCGACGAGCAGCGCATGCCGCCCCTCGTGAGCCTTGGCCAGCATATCGCGCTGATGCCGCCGCACGCGCCAACCGCGCGCATCGAACCATGCGGCGATTTCGGGCGGGATCGCAGTCATTTCATCGACGTCGACCCCTGAGCTCACGATGCGTTGACGGCAACCTCGTCATCTTCGAGCGTCTCGATCTCGGGCTCGCTTTCCGCCAATGCATCTTCGGTCGTGCCCAGCAGTTCTGCAAGTTTCGCCTTTTCGGCATCGCTCAGGTCGGAAAAGGTTCGCGCCGGCGGGAATTGTTCGCTCGCCTTGGCGATCTCCTCCATCATGTTCGGCATCATGCTCATCATGGCGGGCATCATTTCGTTCATCGCCGACATGACTTGCGGGTCGGCATAGATCAGCATCGATTCCCCGGCATATTTGGCGCCGGTCGGCGTGGCGAAATAGGCGTTGAGATCGGTCAATTCCTCCTGCGTGAACCGCACCGCATAAGCGCGCGCCAGGCCGGCGCGGTATCCGGGTTCGATCTGCGACATGGTGTCGGTCACAAGCTTGATGGTCACTTCGGTGACCAGGTTTGTGCGATCCTCGAATGCGGGATCGAGGATCGCCATGATTTCGTTGATCGACCCCTCACCCAGATCGGGCAGGTCAGAGCCGTACATCCCTGTCAGCCGCGTGATTTCGTTGATCGGCAGGTCCATGAACGAACCCAGCATCCCGTCCATCATCGGCTTGATCGATTCATTCATCATCTTCGCATAGGTACCGGCCGGGAAGATCCGTTCGACCACGAGCTCGGCGGCGGGGATGCGCGCTTCCTGTTCGGGCGTGAGCGGTTCGGCATCCCCGAACATGTTGCCGAACATCGCGCCCAAGGCGTCGGCATCTTCCTGGGACAGTTCTTCGGAATCTACCGTCGCGTTTTCATCCTGCGCCGTAAGCGGTGCGCCGGCCAGCAGGGCGAGGCCGGCGGTGGTGGCGAAAAGGGCTCGTTTGATCATTGCTTGTGCTCCGTTGGACTTGTCCCATTCATGCCCCGATCGTGCGCTCAATTCAAATCGACGCCAGCATCTCGCCGGTGACATTGCCGGGGCGGGACAGCATGGCCTGAAGCAGGGCGATCTCTGTCTGGCAGCGCGCCGGATGGGCAAAGCTTGCGAGCGCGGCCTCCATGGTGCCCCTGTCGAGGCCGCTCGACTGCGAAGCGGTGTCGAAGGCCCATGCAGGCATCGCATTGCGCGTGTTCCTGCCGCTGGGCCCTCTCGAGCCGAGGACGCCGGACCGCAACAGGTCGGCCGCCACGCTCTGCTCGAACGCCACCCAGTCCTCTCGCATGACCGGGGACCCGTTGAAGAACAGCTCGCTGGTCACTTCGCGGCACGCTCCATTGCCTTCGGCTTGCGCCGTCTGCAGCCACGCAAGATGCAGCTCGGCGATCGCCAATACCTGTTCGCGCGGGGCCACGCTTCGGGCACGCAGGATCGCCACCCGCAGATGCGCACGCGGTTCGTCGAAGCTGTCGATATCGTCTTGCATGCGTTCGAGCAGTTCGCTCGCCAGGATCGGGTCGGCGCGTGCCAGATCTTCGGGAGTCACCTCTTGGCCAAAGAACTCCGCGACCATCGCCGTTGCGCGCGCCAAATCGACATCGGCAAGATCAGGCGGATCGGACACCGGGAGTTCGACAACCGTCGGCGTTTCCAGGGCGGTCACCGGTGGCGGTCGACGGTCGTCGTCATCGTCGCCGCTGCAAAAACTGACCAGGAAGATCAGCCCGAAGACCCAGAATGGCCAGTATTTGTCGAGCGAATAGCGCTTGGCGAAGGTCGTCGGAGCATCGGTCGGCGTTGGCGTGCCAAACGAACGCTCAGCCTCCCAGAACGCTTCGCCCACTTCCTCCGACCGGTCGAGGTCATCTTCGTCTTGGAGCCCGAAACTGGCGACGATGTCCTCGTCGCTGGCGTAGCGCCCGCCACGCTCCCATTCCGGCTCCGGCTCCGGCTCCGGCTCCGGCTCCGGCTCCGGCTCCGGCTCCGGTTCGGGTTCGGGTTCGGGTTCGGGTTCGGGTTCGGGTTCGGGTTCGGGTTCGGGTTCGGGTTCGGGTTCGGGTTCGGGTTCGGGTTCGGGTTCGGGTTCGGGTTCGG
>JASJDE010000158.1 GCA_030065195.1 Erythrobacter sp.
GCGGTGATCGTGCGCACCAAGAAGGACGTCCGTCGTCCCGATGGCAGCGTTATCCGCTTTGACAGCAACGCAGCGGTCCTCGTGAACAAGAGCGAAGAGCCCATCGGCACGCGTATCTTTGGCCCGGTGGTGCGCGAACTGCGCGGTCGCGGGTTCATGAAGATCATCTCGCTCGCTCCGGAGGTGCTCTAAGATGGCATCTGCTAAGATCAAGAAGGGTGACAGCGTCGTCGTGCTGTCCGGCAAGGACAAAGGCCAGACCGGCACTGTCCGTCAGGTCCTGCCTAAAGAAGGCAAGGTCATTGTCGAAGGCGTGAACGTCTCTGTTCGTCACCGCAAGCCAAGCCAGCAGAACCCGCAGGGTGGCATCGATCGCGTAGAAGCGCCGATGAACATCTCCAAGGTTGCTGTGGCAGATCCGAAAGACGGCAAGCCGACCCGTGTCCGCTTTGAAGAGCGTGACGGCAAGAAGGTTCGTGTTGCCGTAAAGAGTGGGGAGACCATCGATGGCTGATTACACTCCTCGTTTGAAGCGGCGCTACGAAGACCAGATCGTCAAGGCGATGACCGACAAGTTCGGTTACAAGAACCGTCTTGAAGTGCCGAAGCTTGAAAAGATCACGCTCAACATGGGTGTGGGCGAAGCAAGCCAGGACAAGAAGAAGGTCCAGACTGCTGCTGAAGAAATGGCGCTGATCGCTGGTCAGAAGCCGGTCATCACCAAGGCGAAGAAGTCGATCGCTCAGTTCAAGCTGCGCGAAGGCATGCCGATCGGTTGCAAGGTAACTCTGCGCCGCGATCGCATGTTCGAATTCATGGATCGTCTGGTGACCATCGCAATGCCTCGCATTCGTGACTTTCGCGGTCTGAACCCGAAGTCATTCGACGGCCGCGGCAACTACGCGATGGGTCTCAAGGAGCAGATCGTGTTCCCGGAGATCAGCTACGACAAGATCGAGAAGGTGCGTGGCATGGACATCATTGTCACCACCACCGCGAAGACTGACGAGGAAGCGCGCGAACTGCTCAAGCTGTTCGGCTTCCCGTTCCCGGCTGAAGCATCAGCTGAAGAAAAGGAAGCGGCGTGAGCCGCGTCCGGATGAACAGGTAAGGAAGAGAGCTTAAGTCCATGGCGAAACTGAGTTCCATTAACAAGAATGAGCGTCGCAAGAAGCTCGTCAAGCAGTATGCTGCTAAGTACGAGAAGCTGAAAGCGATCGCGAACGACAAGTCACTCGACGAGACCGAGCGCCTTATGGCTCGCCTCAAGATGGCTGAACTCCCGCGCAATGCGAACCCGACCCGGGTGCGCAACCGTTGCGCCACCACCGGCCGCCCACGCGGCTATTACCGCAAGTTCGGCATCAACCGTATCGAACTGCGTGAACTCGGCAATCGTGGCCTGATCCCAGGTCTGACGAAGTCGAGCTGGTGAGGATCTGAATTATGGCTATGACCGATCCATTGGGTGATATGCTCACCCGTATCCGCAACGGCCAGCAGGCGAAGAAGGACTCTGTTCTGTCACCTGCGTCCAAGCTGCGTGCAAACGTTCTCGAGGTGCTTCAGCGTGAAGGCTACATCCGTGGCTATAGCGATGACGCTTCGGGCAAGCACCCGCAGCTGCGGATTGAACTGAAGTATTTCGAAGGCGAACCGGCGATCAAGTACGTCGCTCGCGTCTCCAAGCCTGGCCGCCGCGTCTATTCGGGCTCGAAAGAGTTGCCGACTGTGCGCAATGGTCTGGGCATCACCATCGTCTCGACGCCGAAGGGTGTGCTTTCAGACAATGAAGCACGCAATGAAAACGTCGGCGGCGAAGTGCTGGCGGAGGTATTCTGATGAGCCGCATTGGCAAGAAGCCGGTGGCGATCCCCAGCGGGGTCACTGCCAATATCGATAATGGTACGCTGACCGTGAAGGGTCCGAAGGGTACGCTTTCGCTCGGTCTGTCTGACCTCATCGACTACAAGGTCGAAGGCGACGAGATCCAGGTCAACCCGGCGAATGACACGAAACAGGCACGTTCCTATTGGGGCATGCAGCGCACGCTGGTTTTCAACCTGGTTGAAGGCGTTACGGAAGGGTTTTCCAAGACGCTCGAAATCTCAGGCGTTGGTTATCGTGCCAAGGCACAGGGCAAGAAACTGAACCTGCAACTGGGTTTCAGTCACGATGTTGATATCGACGTGCCGGAAGGGCTCGAAGTTGCGACCCCTGACGCCACCACCGTAGTCATTTCCGGCATCGACAAGCAGGCCGTCGGCCAGCTCGCTGCTGAAATCCGCCGCTGGCGCAAGCCTGAGCCCTACAAGGGCAAGGGCATCAAGTACCAGGGCGAATATGTCTTCCGCAAGGAAGGGAAGAAGAAGTAAGATGGCGAAACTTTCCCTCTTTGAACGCCGCCGCCGGCGCGTGCGCACTGCGCTTCGCAGCCGTGCTGGTGATAAGCCGCGTCTGTCTGTGCACCGCACAGGCCGCCACATCTACGCGCAGATCATCGACGATGTGCAAGGCAAGACTGTTGCCGCTGCATCGACCCTGGGCGCGAAGAGCTCTGGCGCGAATGTCGATGCCGCTGCCAAGGTCGGCAAGGACATCGCTGCTGCCGCCAAGAAGGCCGGCGTAACCACTGTCGTGTTCGATCGCGGCGGGTTCCTGTTCCATGGCCGCGTCAAGGCGCTGGCCGATGCCGCTCGCGAAGGCGGGCTGGAGTTCTGATGATGGCTGACGAGAAGAAACCAGAAGAAAACGCAGAAGCGACGGCGGCTCCGGAAACGGAAGCGCCTGCTGCGGAAGCAGCGGCTCCGGCTGAGGAAGCTGCGCCTGCCGAAGAGGCCAAGCCGGCTGAAGAAGCTGCGCCTGCCACCGAGGAATCGTCTGCCGAAGCAGCGCCCGCCGAAGCCGCTCCGGCTGCGGAAGCTGCACCGGCTGAAGCGGCCCCGGCCGAACAGCCAGAGCAGCGTCAGGGCCGTGGCCGTGGTGGGCGTGACAATCGCGGCGGTGGTCGTGGTCGAGGTCGCGGTCGCGACGGTGGCCGTGGTCGCCGTGAAGAGGAAGATGACGGCATCATCGAGAAGCTGGTGCACATCAACCGTGTCTCCAAGACGGTGAAGGGTGGTAAGCGTTTCGGCTTTGCCGCGCTCGTAGTCGTCGGCGATGGCCAGGGCCGCGTCGGCTTCGGTCACGGCAAGGCACGCGAAGTGCCGGAGGCGATCACCAAGGCAACCGCTTCGGCGCGCAAGAAGATGATCCGCGTGCCTTTGAAGGAAGGGCGCACGCTGCACCACGACGGCAAGGGTCGTTTCGGTGCCGGCAAGGTCACCGTTCGCACCGCGCCTCCGGGTACCGGCATCATCGCCGGTGGTCCGATGCGTGCCGTATTTGAAAGCCTCGGCGTTGCCGATGTGGTGACCAAGTCGGTCGGCACGTCCAACCCGTACAATATGATCCGCGCCACGTTCGAGGCGCTGCAGGACCAGACTTCGCCGAAGTCGGTTGCTCAGCGTCGCGGCAAGAAAGTTGCCGACCTGCTGGGTCGCGGCGGTGCGAGCGAAGCCGAAGCGGCTGCTGATGCTGCTGCGGTAGTGGAGTAATCACGATGGCTGCTAGCAAAACCATCAAGATCAGGCAGATCGGTTCGCCGATCCGTCGTCCCGAAGGCCAGCGCAAGATCCTGATCGGTCTTGGCCTCAACAAGATGCACAAGGTCGTAGAGCGCCAGGACACCCCCGAGGTGCGCGGCGCGATCGCCAAGATCCCGCATCTGGTTGAAGTGGTCGACTAAACCAATTCGAGGCTCCGTCAGCGCGGGGCCTCAATCTTTCAGCGCGAAGAAAAGCGAAAGCGAGTGCAATCATGAAACTCAACGACATCCGTGACAATGCCGGTGCCCGAAAGGGCCGCATGCGCGTGGGCCGTGGTATCGGTTCGGGCAAGGGCAAGACCGCCGCGCGCGGCCAGAAGGGCCAGAAGAGCCGTTCGGGCGTTGCGATCAAGGGCTTTGAAGGCGGCCAGATGCCGCTGCACATGCGCCTGCCGAAGCGCGGCTTCAACAACCCGTTCGGCAAGGACTATGCCGAAGTGAATATCGGCATGGTCCAGAAGTTCATCGACGCCAAGAAGCTCGACGGCAAGAAGGACATCACCGAAGAAGCCCTGCGCGCTTGTGGACTCGTCCGTGGTGGCAAGGACGGTGTGCGTCTGCTCGGCAAGGGCGAGATCAAGGCCAAGGCCAAGTTCGTCGTCACCGGTGCGACCAAGGGCGCGATTGCGGCGGTCGAAAAGGCCGGTGGCAGCGTCGATGTGACCGCTCCGGCAAAAGCCGACGCGAAAGTCGACAGCGAATAACACGACAAAATTGGGGGCGGGGGTTCGACAACGGGCCAACCGCTCCCTACTTATCGTCTCTAAGTCCGGCACACCGGGCAAAAGATTAGGATCGACGATACAATCATGGCTTCACGCGCCGATAACATCGCCAGCAACATGAACCTTGGCAACTTCGCCAAGGCGACTGAATTGCGGCAGCGCATCTGGTTCACGATCGGTGCGCTGATCGTCTTCCGTTTTCTCAGCTTCATTCCGTTGCCCGGTGTGAACCCGGCCGCGCTGCAAAACCTAGCAGACTTGGGGCGGGGCGGGATTCTGGACCTGTTCAACACCTTTTCGGGCGGCAGTCTTGAGCGCATGAGCCTTATCGCGCTCGGCGTGATGCCATACATCACCGCTTCGATCGTGGTGCAGATGGCGGCAGCCCTTCATCCGACCTTGGCGGCGCTCAAGAAAGAGGGCGCGACGGGGCGGCAGAAGCTGAACCAGTACACTCGCTATGGCACGGTGTTCCTGTGCGCGATCCAGGGATATTTCCTTGCATCGGGGCTTGAAAGCTTCGCCAACCAGAACGGTATCCAGGCGGTGGTGAACCCCGGCTACATGTTCCGCGTCGGCGCGGTTATCAGCCTTGTCGGCGGAACCATGTTCCTGCTGTGGCTGGGCGAACAGATCACGTCGCGCGGTATCGGCAACGGCGTTTCGCTGATCATCATGGCTGGCATCGTTGCGCAGTTCCCGACCTTTGCGACCAACCTGTTCGAAGGCGGTCGCACCGGCTCGATCGCACCGGGCATCATCATCGGCTTCATCGTGATGGTAGTGGTGCTGATCCTGTTCATCGCCTTCATGGAGCGAGCGCAGCGACGATTGCTGATCCAGTATCCCAAGCGCGCGACCCAGCAAGGTATGATGCAGGCGGATCGTTCGCACTTGCCGCTGAAGCTCAACACGGCCGGCGTCATCCCGCCGATCTTCGCGAGCTCGCTGCTGCTGCTGCCGCTCACCATCTCGCAATTCGCGGGTAACTCGGTCGACACCGAAAGCACCTTCGGCAGCGCGATCGTGACGCTGAACCAGTATCTCGCGCACGGGCAGCCGATCTACATGCTGCTCTATGCGATCGGGATCATCTTCTTCTGCTTCTTCTACACCGCGGTCGTCTTCAACCCCGAGGAAACCGCCGACAACCTGAAGAAGAATGGCGGCTTCATTCCCGGCATCCGTCCGGGCAAGCGCACCGCCGAATATCTCGAATATGTCCTTTCGCGTATCACCGTGGTCGGAGCGATCTACCTGACGCTGGTCTGTGTGATCCCCGAATACATGATCGCCCAGACCGGAATTCCGCTGTTCCTCGGCGGGACCAGCCTGCTGATCGTCGTCAATGTGACGGTCGATACGCTGAGCCAGGTGCAGTCGCACCTGCTGGCGCACCAGTACGGCGATCTAATCAAGAAGGCTAAGTTGAAAGGCCGCATGCGCTAGGGCACAAGCGGCGCTTCGATGATGAAGGACACGGCGTTCGTTCGTGTGACAATAGGGGATTGCTGGTGAACATCATTCTTCTTGGCCCTCCCGGGGCAGGCAAGGGTACGCAAAGCGCTGGCCTCGTCGAACGCCACGGAATGAAGCAGCTTTCCACCGGCGACATGCTGCGTGCGGCGGTGAAGGCGCAGACTCCGGTCGGTCTTGAAGCCAAGGCGGTGATGGATCGCGGGGAACTGGTTTCGGACGCGATCGTCTCCGCTCTTATCGATGACAATCTCGGCGCGATGCCGGTCGATCAGGGCGCCATCTTCGACGGCTACCCGCGCACAGCCGCACAGGCCGACGACCTCGACCGCATTCTCGCAAAGAACGGTCGCACGCTCGACCATGTGATCGAACTGGAAGTCGACGTCGACGCGCTCGTCGAACGGATTACCGGTCGCTTCTCCTGCGCGAAATGCGGCGCATTGTATCACGACACCGCCAATCCGACTTCGGAAGACGGCGTTTGCGACGTCTGCGGCAGCACCGAGTTCAAGCGTCGCCCTGACGACAACGAAGAGACCGTCCGCACCCGGATGGACGAATATCGCGCCAAGACGGCGCCGATCCTGCCCGGCTACGAAGCGCGCGGAATCGTCAGTCGCGTCGATGGTATGGGTGCAATCGACGAAGTGGCGAGCGCAATCGACGCAATCCTGAACTGATCGCGCAAGCAGGGCTTTCGCCCGCGCGCGACATCCCGTAACCAATCGAGCAAACGGGAGAACTGGATCGTGTCTCACTCAATCGCTCGCCTTGCCGTTGCCTGTGTCGCGCTTGCCGCGACGCCGCTCGCCGCCGAAGTCACCGATTCCGACGATCGCGGCTTCATTACCCGCGACGAAGCCGTGGTCGAGACGGACCTCAAGGAAACGTGGCTGGCGCTTATCAGCCCGGCCAAGTGGTGGAATTCGAGCCACACCTGGTCGGGCGACGCCGCCAATCTCACCATCCGACCGCAGGCGGGCGGGTGTTTCTGCGAGCGCATCCCCGAAGATCCGGATCCGGACAAGATCAGCCTCGAGGGCAGCGTCGAACATATGCGGGTGATCCACGCGTTCCCGGAAAAGGCGCTGCGCATGCAGGGCGGGTTGGGCCCGCTGCAGAGCGAACCGGTGACCGGGGTCCTCACGATCGTCCTGTCCGAAGTCGACAACGGCACGCGGATCGTTTGGGAATACACTGTCAGCGGTTCGATGCGCTACGAGATCCCGGTGATCTCCAAGGCGGTCGATGGCGTGATGAGCCAGCAGCTCAACGGACTTGCCGCAATGTTGGGGCGGGTTGACGTCGCCGAGGTGACACCGTCTTCGGCGGATGAAGAAGAACAAGACGAAGACGACATCGTGCCGGAAGAGGAGGCCAAGTCCAAGGTCGACGAGGCCTTCGACGACCTGTCCGACGGCTAGATCGCACCCGCTCTGATCGGGGGTTGCCGGGCATTTCGCACATCCGCAAAGCTGGATTTTTGACCGCGGATCGATTTGGGTGTATCCAGACTTGAAACATTCTCCGAGCGGCCCATATCGGCGGCTCGGTCGATTATGCGTTGCTGACGGTTGACGGATTGCTCGAATCACCGTAAGCGCGCCGCTCATTCGACACGTTCGAACCCGGTCCGGCAGGCATCGCCTATGCGCGCATGCCATCCGGGCTTTTGCCGTTTCGAGGCCCGGCTCCATTCCGGACCCCGTAGGCTGCGGATGCGTCGGTGAATTGAGCGTTGAGATAGGGGATCCGGTTCTTGAACCGCAAACCTCTGTGGAGCATGGAGAATTAAGTGGCTCGTATTGCCGGGGTCAACATCCCCACAAACAAGCGTGTGATCATCGCGCTGACCTATATTCACGGGATTGGCCGCACCACGGCCGTCCAGATCGCCGACAAGCTTGGCATTCCGCACAGTGCACGTGTTCAGGACCTGACCGATGAGGAAGTCCTGCGCATTCGCGAAACGATCGACTCCGACTACATGGTCGAAGGCGATCTTCGCCGTGAAACCGCGATGAACATCAAGCGCCTGATGGACCTGCGTTCGTATCGTGG
>JASJDE010000159.1 GCA_030065195.1 Erythrobacter sp.
GCGCCGGTCATGCCGTAGGGGTGGCCGATCGAGATCGAGCCGCCATTGACGTTGAGGATGTCGTTATCGATGCCGAGCTGGTCGCGGCAGTACAGCACCTGCACCGCAAAGGCTTCGTTCAATTCCCACAGGCCGATATCGTCCATCGAAAGGCCGGTCTGCTTGAGCAGTTTCGGAATGGCGAAGACCGGGCCGATGCCCATCTCGTCGGGCTCGGTGCCGGCCACAGCCATGCCGACATAGCGGCCGAGCGGCTCGAGACCCTTCTGCTCGGCGATCTTGGCTTCCATCAGGACGCTCGCCGACGAACCATCGGACAGCTGCGAGGCGTTCCCGGCGGTGATCACCTTGTCCGGCCCCATGACCGGCTGCAGCCCGGCAAGACCTTCGAGCGTGGTCGAGGGACGGTTGCCCTCGTCCTTGGTGATGGTGACTTCCTGCTGGCTGACTTCGCCGGTTTCCTTGTTCTTGACCATCATGGTGGTGGTCACCGGAACGATTTCGGCGTCGAAATGGCCCGCTTCCTGGCCGGCAGCCGTGCGCATCTGCGATTGCAGTGCGTATTCGTCCTGCGCTTCGCGGCTGATGCCGTAGCGCGCGGCCACCGTCTCGGCGGTGCCCAGCATCGGCATATACACATCCTTGTGCATCGCGATCAGCGAAGGATCGGGAGCGACGCGCATTTCCGGGGTCTGGACCATCGAGATCGAGTCCTGTCCACCACCGACGACGATATCCATGTTGTCTACCACGATCTGCTTGGCAGCGGTCGCGATTGCCATCAGGCCCGAAGAGCACTGACGGTCGATCGTCTGCGCTGCGACCGTTACCGGTGCGCCGCCGCGCAGCGCGACCTGACGACCGATATTGCCGGCTTGCGTGCCTTGGGTGAGCACCGCACCCCAAACCACATCGTCGACTTCGCCGTCTTCGATTCCGGCGCGCTCGACAGCGGCTGCGTAGGAGAAAGAGCCAAGCGTGGCGCCCGGCGTGGCGTTGAAGCCGCCTTTGTAAGCGCGCCCGATCGGCGTGCGTGCGGTGGAGACGATGACTGCATCGCGTGACATGAGAGGTGTCCTTTCGAAACGGTGTTTTCCGGCCCCCGCGTCCATGTGAGGGCAGAATGGGTCAATTGGGCGTCAGAATTTCTTCGCGCCCTGAAAGCGGGTTCAGACGAAGAACTGCGTGATCCACTCGCAGATCAGCGCAGGCTTTTCCTCGCCTTCGATCTCGATCGTGATTTCGGCCGTCTGTTGCCATTGGCCGGGGCGCTTTTCGATCATTTCGACAAGCTTCCAGTGGCCGCGAATGCGCTTGCCGGAGCGAACCGGGTTGATGAAGCGGGTTTTGTTACCGCCATAGTTCACGCCCATCTTTACGTTGTCGATCTTGGGCATGTCGCTGTTGGCGGAAAGATACGGGATCATCGACAGCGTCATGAAGCCGTGCGCGATGGTGCCGCCAAACGGAGTCATCTTGGCCGCTTCTTCATTGATGTGGATGAACTGGTGATCGCCGGTCGCATCCGCGAACATGTTGATCTTTTCCTGGGTCATTTCGACCCATTCGCTGGTGCCAAGGTTTTCGCCGACTTTTTCGGCCAATTCTTGCGGGGTCATGGGGCTCCTCCTCTTGCTCGTCTGAGCCGCGCAGAATCCCGCCTGCACGGCGCGTTTTCGAGGAGCTACATGGCAGTCGCGAGGGAGGAGTGCAACGCTTCGAGCTATGCCGTTACGGCATTGGGTGATTGCGTTTTGCCTGCACGTTTCCTTGCGCGTTCCGTAGCGGGCGAAAGCCGCTCGCTGTGCGCCAGTTTCGCGCGTTCCGAATCGAGCCGCTTGCAGTAATTGTGGAGCCCTATCTGCAACCCGATTATCATCAGCATCACCGGTTGGTAGGCGATTCCCTGGAACAATGCGCCGGTGATGTAGACGAGACTCGCAAGCTGCAAGGCGGTGGCGAAGGGAGCGATCCACGCTTCGGCTTCATCATCCTTATCCTTCCATCGCCGCCTGACACGTTCCATCTGCCACACACCGAGCCCGTGCAGCAGCAACCAGATCGCCAGACCCGGATAGCCCTGTTCGCCGAGCAATTCGAAGATTGCCGAATGGTAGGCGCGGGCTTCGTCGGTGACCTCGCGGAATTCGACCGAAGTCGTGTTGCCTACCTCCTGCTTGACCGGCATTTCGTAGGTGAACTTGTTACCGCGATAGGCATCGAATCCTCCGCCGAACGGATTCTCTTGCGCGTATTCCAGCGTCCAGTTCCACACGGCCACCCGGGTCGACGCGCTTTCGTCGCCGCCCGGCTCTGCAATCGTGGCCATGCGCTCGTAATAGCTGGGGGGAAGGAATGGCAGGGCGGTTAGTCCGAGCACTGCCCCTCCCGCCACGAACAGGACACGCCGTTTGACGTAGCGGAGCAGGAGCATGCCAAGCACGGCGATACAGACCAGCCCGGTGCGTGCCTCGGTTCCGATCGGAACCATCAGGCATGCGAAGATCAGCAACACCGCGAACAAAGTCACCGGCCATTGCGGCTTGAAGATGGTCCCGAAGCGGGTGAACCACCAGATCATCGGCGTGAGCGCGATGGCGACAGTGGCCAATGTCGAGCTTTCGTAGATACCGCTGTTGTCGTTGACGAAGAATTTGAGGTTCTCGTATCCGCCTCCGCCAAGCACCGTCTTCATTCCCGTACCGATCACTATGGTCGCGATCGACAGGACGAGGATCAATGCCAACGCTTCGAGCCGCGCACGCGTGGTCAGCGTGAAGGGCAGGAACAGCGCGAACAGCAAGGCCTTCCACACCCAGTCCCATTTGGTCGCGGCGTTCTCAGGGAAATCGGCATTGCCGGTGGTCCACCAGCAATAGAGCAGCAGCGCTAGGATCAGGCCCTGCCGCAGCGAAAAGCGAAACCCTTCCTTGCGATCGAGCAAGAGCCAGCCTCCGAAGGCGGCTCCGAACGCGATCAGCGAAACGGGGATCGACTGGATGATCGCATAGCCGATGCGCTGGGGCGCGATGATGTCGATGTAGACGTACAGCAACACCCACAGGAATGGACGCCGCAGGCCGAGCAGCAAGACGTATCCGATGAAGGCAAGGAAGACGAGATCCAGCATCAGGGGCCGTTTTCCTCGCCCGAGCGTAGGATTTGCCCATCCCTTGCTTCCGCCTCTAGTTCCGCCTCGCGTCGACGTGCGTTGCGCCCGGCGACGCTTGCCTCCTTGCGCCTTTGTTCAAGAGTGTCCTTCAATCGGCCGAGCAAGGGATCCGCATCGAGGCTCTCTCGCATCACGAGGTGCAGAAGCGCGAAGGCCATAAGGCCATGTCCAAGTGCTAGGGCGAAATAGTCGATCATGGCTTGTCTATCCGGCAGACGCTGAAGTCCGCATCCTCCACGGCCTTAGACAAAGGCGGTTGACGGGCCGTTAAGCACATTCGTGCCATTGGACGCCTCATGACGCGGGTTTTGCATGTTCTCGATCATTCGCTGCCGCTGCATAGTGGCTACACCTTCCGCACGCGCGCGATCCTCAAGGCGCAGCAATCGCTGGGAATCGATGCGCGCGCGATCACCGGCCTGCGCCACGCGGGCGCAAAGACCGGAGAAGACCGGGAAACGGTCGATGGCCTCACCTTTTACCGCACGCCCGGCGAGGCGTCGGGCCCGCCCGGTCTAGGCGAAGCCCGCGAAATGGCGGCTTTGTCCGCTGCGATTCAGGCGCTGGCGCAAGAATGGCGCCCCGACATTATCCATGCGCATTCTCCGGCGCTTTGCGGCGGCGGAGCATGGCGCGCCGCGTCTGCGCTCGGCATTCCGTTCGTTTACGAAATCCGCGCTTTCTGGGAGGATGCCGCGGTCGGCAATCGCACCGGGACCGAAGGATCGGTCAAGTACCGCCTCACCCGCGCGCTCGAGACGCAGATCGTCAAACGCGCCGATGCGGTTTTCACGATTTGCGAAGGACTGCGCGACGACCTGATCGGGCGCGGAATCAATCCGGGCAAGATCGGCATCATGCCCAACGGCGTCGACCTTTCGCTGTTCGGAGATCCTCCGTCGCGGGACACAAAGCTGGGAGCGGAACTGGGCCTGGCACCCGGCACGCCGCTGATCGGCTATATCGGCAGTTTCTACGCCTATGAGGGCGTCGACGACCTGATCGCCGCCATGCCCATCCTTCGCAAGCAACATCCCGCTGCGCGGTTGCTGCTGGTCGGCGGGGGGGAGATGGATGCCGAATGGCGCGCTGCGGCCGCTCGGCTGCCGGAACCCGAAGCGGTTCTCTTTGCCGGTCGCGTCCCGCATTCCGAGGTCGAGCGCTACTACTCGCTCGTCGACGTGCTCGCCTACCCGCGCAAGGCTTCGCGCCTGACGGATCTCGTCACGCCCTTGAAGCCGCTCGAAGCGATGGCGCAGCGCCGGATCGTCGCAGCGTCCAATGTCGGCGGTCACCGGGAATTGATGAAGCATGGCGAAACCGGCTTCCTTTTTGCTCCCGACGACCCGTCCGCCTGCGCCGCCGCACTGTCGGAAGTGCTCTCCTCGCGCGAAGAATGGAGCGTTATCCGCAACCGCGGCGTCGCCCACGTCCGCGCTCGCCACGACTGGGCAATCAATGCCAGACGTTATCAAGACGTTTACCATCTCTTGCTAGCCAATCTTAATCGCGGAGACGGGCAGGTCGCCCTCACCGCTTCGGCTTGAGCCGGATCAACGGGGTTAGGAACGAGGGGCATCATGCTTTTCAGCAGGTCCGCAAACAGTGAATTCAAGATGCGCCGTCGCAATCGGCCGCCTATCGGCGCACATCCCTATTTCGTTCCCGCACTGGCCCTTTGGGGCGCGGCCCTCGGCGGGCTGACGATCATGGTCCTGCCGGCTTCCTTCATCGACCAGGCTACCGCAGTTGCCGCTCTTGGCGCGCTTGGGGAATTTGCGCGACTATTTTTCGCTGGACTGGCCGCCGCCCTGGGTGCAGCAACCGGGTACTTCGTGGCATCCAAGTGGCAGCAGCGGCGTGCGAGCCGCTCGCATGCCATGATGAACCACGCTGCCGACCATTTCCGCCCGATCGACCCGGCCGCCGAACTTGGCAGTGAGAGCCTCGACACGCCGATCGCCGAGGATTCGGACGACGCCGAAGAGCGCAACGACGCCGAGGAAAGCGACGACACGAAAGATGGTGACGGCACAAGCGCCGAAGAAGCTTCCGAAGAGATCGAGGCAAGCTCGGAAGACACACTTGAACTGGGTGCCGAGATGGAAGCCGCTGCACAGGTCGCGCCCGAGCCGGCGTCGACGCCAGCAGATCCCTTGGCTGACGAGACCGCCGATACACCGCGCGAACCCGCTGGCCGGATGCCGTTGCGGCGTCGGCGCAACCGCGGAAAGCAAGTCGAGCTGGTTCAGGCATTAAGCGAACATCGCGCCCGCCAGACGGCGTTGAAGAAAGACCAGCTCGATCTCGGTGAATTTACGCAACTGGCCGAAAAGAATCGGACATCGCGCGCCAAACCCGCTCCGACTGCGATCGACAAATTGCGCGCGGTCCCGCCGCAGGATCTTAGTCTCGTGCAAATGGTCGAGCGGCTCGCCGTCGCACTGCAGGAGCGCCAAGAAGCGGCTCGCAACCGCCCTCCTGCCGAACAAACGAGCGAGCGTGACGCGGCACTGGCCGAAGCTCTGAAAGCGCTGGCCGTGTTTACCGAGAACGGCCTTGCCGCAAACGATGAAGTGGCAGATTTGGACCGCGAAGCGTCGGCGGGCACCGATACCCGCACCGAGCGCGACCTGCGTGACGCGCTGAGCAAATTGCAGACGATGCGCGGTGCGGCCTGAGATCGCGATTTGCGGGCACTCCAGCCGCGCTTGGCGCAATCAAGCCAAAGCCCGACCTTAGGTCGGTGAAATAATACTTCACTCTTCGCGGTTGCAAAATCGCTTTCCTGTCGGCATGAGGGGCGGAAAGACGCACAGGTTGCCCTTGAGCATGCCTGCCGCGCGACACTCTGCCGTTGGGTGTTCCCTTGCCGCCGAGCAAGCCGGGCCGCCCCCTTCGGCATCTGACAGGATGGATTCTTGCCATGGTGGGTCACCCCGCTCTCCAGGGTCTCTACGACCCGCGAAACGAACACGACGCCTGCGGAGTCGGCATGGTCGCCCATATCAAGGGTGTCAGAAGCCATGCGATCATCGAACAGTCGCTCGAAATTCTCGAGAAGCTCGACCATCGCGGCGCGGTAGGGGCCGATCCGCTTCTGGGTGACGGCGCGGGCCTGCTGATCCAGATTCCCGACCCCTTGATCCGCCGCTGGGCCGAAGAGCATGGCCACGATCTGCCCGAAGCGGGCGAATACGGCGTCGCGATGTGCTTCATGCCGCAAGACGACGATGCGCGCGCTTTCGTCGCCGAACGCTTCGAGAAGTTCACCACCAAGGAGGGCCAGCGTTTCGTCGGCTGGCGCGATGTCCCGACCACGCTTGACGGGCTGGGCGATGCGGTGATCGAATCGATGCCGGTCATCCAGATGGCGATCATCGCGCGCGGGGAAAATTGCGCCGACCAGGACGCGTTCGAGCGCAAGTTGCTGGTGATCCGCAAGCAGGTGCAGAACCCGCTGGCGAAACTGGCCGAAAAGCACGGTCTTCCAGGCGTGACCGAACTCTATCTGCCGAGCTTCTCCAGCCGTACAATCGTGTACAAGGGCCTGTTGCTGGCGGGACAAGTCGGTACGTTCTATGACGATCTGCGCGATCCCGATTGCGTCAGCGCGCTCGGTCTGGTGCACCAGCGGTTCTCGACCAACACTTTCCCGAGCTGGCGCCTCGCCCATCCGTTCCGGCTGATCGCCCACAATGGGGAGATCAACACCAATCGCGGCAACGTGAACTGGATGAATGCGCGTCGCCGCACCATGGAAAGCGATCTGCTGGGCCCCGACCTCGACAAGATGTGGCCGATCATCCCGCATGGGCAATCGGACACGGCTTGCCTCGACAACGCGCTCGAACTGCTGCTCGCAGGCGGATACTCGCTCGCGCACGCCATGATGATGCTGATCCCGGAAGCATGGTCGAAGAACCCGCTGATGGATCCCGATCGCCGCGCCTTCTACGAATATCACGCTGCGCTGATGGAGCCATGGGACGGCCCGGCGGCGGTGTGCTTCACCGATGGCCGGCAGATCGGCGCGACATTGGATCGCAACGGCCTGCGCCCGGCGCGTTTCTGCGTCACCAAGGACGATCTCGTCTGCCTCGCGTCGGAAAGCGGAGTACTGCCGTTCGCCGAAGAAGACATCACCCGCAAATGGCGGTTGCAGCCGGGCAAGATGCTGCTGATCGACCTCGAACAGGGTCGCATCATCGAAGACGAGGAGCTCAAAGCCGACCTCGCCGGGGCCGAGCCCTATGCCGAATGGCTTGAGCAGGCCCAGTACAAGCTCGAAGATATCGATCATATCGAGCCCGAATTGTCGGAGCTCCCCGAGAGCGAAACCACCCTGCTCCAGCGCCAGCAAGCGTTTGGCTATACCCAGGAAGACATTTCGCGCTTCCTCGAACCGATGATGATCAAGGGCGACGATCCGGTCGGCTCGATGGGCACCGACACGCCGATTGCCGTGCTCTCCGATCGCGCCCGGCTGCTCTACGATTACTTCAAACAGAATTTCGCGCAGGTCACCAACCCACCGATCGATCCGATCCGCGAAGAGCTGGTGATGAGCCTGATCTCGATGATCGGCCCGCGCCC
>JASJDE010000160.1 GCA_030065195.1 Erythrobacter sp.
CGACCGCGGGACGATCTTTGGCCTCAAGACCGGCGGTAATATCGACGCGATCCTGATGAGCCTACCGCCGCGGGCGACGTGGAGTTGATTCTCTAAGGGCTCTCTTAACGCTTGCCCCAATCCCACGCGCAGCACATATTCGCGTCAATGCTGCGCCAGTACGAACTCGTGGAGAAGGTCAAGGAATACGACCCGGACGCCGATGAGGCGGCGCTCAACCGCGCCTATGTCTACACCGTGCAGAAACACGGTTCGCAAAAGCGCGCGAGCGGCGATCCCTACTTCAGCCATCCGATCGAAGTTGCAGGCTTGATGACCGACCTGCAACTCGATGAGCAGACGATCATCACCGCACTGCTCCACGACACGGTCGAAGACACGCTGGTCACCATCGAGGATATCGAAGCCAATTTCGGTGTGGACGTCGCCCGGCTGGTCGATGGAGTGACCAAGCTTTCCAAGATCGAAGCGATGCCGGAGAACGAACGCGCTGCGGAGAACCTGCGCAAGTTCCTGTTGGCGATGTCCGAAGACATTCGCGTGCTGCTGGTCAAGCTCGCCGATCGGCTGCACAACATGCGGACGCTGCACTTCATCAAGAAGCCGGAAAAGCGGCAACGGATCGCACGCGAAACGATGGATATCTACGCCCCGCTCGCCGAGCGTGTGGGCATGTACGAGTACATGCGCGAGATGCAGGCATTGGCGTTCAGGGAACTGGAGCCCGAAGCCTACGCCACCATCACCGATCGTCTGGAAAAGCTGCGTGGGCAAGATGGCGGGCAAGTCGACGCGATCGCGCTAAAGATAAAGCAAGCGCTTGCCGAAGCCGGTCTGGATGTCGAAGTCTCAGGCCGCGAGAAGCACCCCTATTCGATCTGGCACAAAATGTCGGAACGGCATGTCTCGTTCGAGCAGGTCACCGATATCATGGCTTTCCGCGTCCTGACCGACAGCGAAGCCGATTGCTATCGCGCAATGGGCGTGTTGCACACCACGTGGCAGTTCCTGCCGGGCAAGTTCAAGGACTACATCTCGACGCCCAAGACCAATGGCTATCGCAGCCTTCACACGTCGTTGATGTACGAAAACTCGATGCGGGTCGAAGTGCAGATCCGTACCCGCGAAATGCATCGCCGCAATGAGTTCGGGCTGGCGGCGCATTGGGCCTACAAGCAGGAAGACCGGCCGGACGGTGCGGTCGGCTGGCTGCGCGACCTGATCGAGATCGTCGATGCCAGCCACGATGCCGAGGAACTGCTCGAGCACACAAGGATGGCGATTTATCAGGATCGTATCTTCGCCTTTACGCCAAAGGGCGGGCTGTTCCAGTTGCCCAAAGGGGCGACGGCGGTGGATTTCGCCTTCGCGGTGCATACCGATCTGGGCGCGCAGACGGTCGGTGCAAAGATCAATGGCAGACACATGCCGTTGCGCACGCCGCTCAGCAATGGTGACGTGGTCGAAATCATCAAGGCCAAGCATGCAGAGCCGCAACTATCGTGGCTGGGCTTTGTGGTGACCGGCAAAGCGCGCGCTGCCATTCGCCGATCGGTGCGGCTCAAGGAGCGCGCGGAGATCGCCAATATCGGCTCCAAACTGTTCGACGAGATCGCCGCGAAGGTGCCCGCCCGGATCGGCAAGAAAGCGATCCGCGCTGCCATCGACAGGCTTGGACTCGATGGCCCGGAAGACCTGATGTATGCGATCGGTGCGGCCAAGCTGACGGATCGAGAGATCATGGAAGCGCTGGTACCGGGCTGCACCGCCGAGTTTGAGGAACACGAAGAATGGTCCAAGCGCGAGCGAGCGATCTCGATCCGCGGATTGACGCCCGACGTTGGCTACACTCTTGCAACCTGTTGCCACCCGGTGCCCGGTGACCGAATTGTCGGCTTGCGCCGCAAGGACGCGCTGGTCGAAGTGCATGCCATCGATTGTCTCGAGCTTGCCAATGGAGTCGACGCCGACTGGCTCGATCTGTCCTGGGGGCGCCGCTCGCACGGTGCAGTGGGCCGACTAAGCGTGACCTTGTACGATCGCCCGGGGACGCTGGCGGAGATGGCCGGCATCTTTGCGCAGAACAAGACCAATGTGACGAGCCTTGAACAGACGCAGCTCGATCATCCTTTCACAACCTATGAAATCGACGCCGAAGTGCAGGATCTTGCCCATCTGACTCGCATTCTCAGTGCGTTGCGGGCGAGCGACGCGGTCGCGCAGGCAGAACGGATCTAGGGGCTAAACTGATGGCGATCATCGGTCTCGACCATATCCAGATTGCAATCCCACCCAATGGCGAAGATCGGGCACGGGAATTCTACGGCGAGCTGCTGGGAATGCATGAGGCGCCCAAACCCGATAACCTGTCGCCTTCGGGATGTTGGTTCGAACGCGGATCGGTAAGCCTGCATATCGGCGTCGACCCCGACTTCGTGCCGGCTCGCAAGGCGCACCCCGCACTCTTGGTCGACGATCTGGCGACCTTGCGGGAACGGCTCGAAGCTGGGGGTCATCCAACCCACGACGACAAACCCGTTGAAGGCTACGATCGCTTTTTCACTTTCGATCCGTTCGGCAATCGGATCGAGTTCATGCAATACGCGTGAAGGCGAGCGAACTCCTGCGCACGCAGGAAGTCACAGGAGTTCGAGCTCGACCGAGACCGGATCGCCCTCGGTCAGGTCCTCGGCGCGCATGACTTTCTTGCTGACCAGCAGCGTCCAGTTCTTGGTCTGTCGGGTCATGTCTTCGACCGTCATTGGGAACACCGAGGTTTTCCATTCGGTGTTACCGATGCGCGCCAGGACCTTGACCGATCCGAACCCGCGTTGCTTGCCAAACTCAAGACGTTGCAAGCGCGCATGCATAGCGATCGTCTCCGCCTCATCGCCGGTGACGGTGACGAGATGATAGGTCCCGCGATCCCCCTGCCATCGGCGCAGGGGCAGAATAGTGCTGACGGTTTCTCTCACTCCGACGCTTCATCTGCATATTCGACTGTTCGGATCGGAACCGGGATGTTGCAGATGTCGGCTCCGCCTGCTGGCACGATGAAGAACGGATCCCGGCGATTGGCGCGGGCCTGTGCGTACTTGGCGAAACTCTCGCTTTCGCTGGAAAGGTATTCGAATTGCGGTCGCTCGTCTTCAGACAAGTCGGAAGCGACGCGGACCGACAGGATCGGGGTGCGCTTGTCCTTCTCTTCCTCGGTGTAAAAACCCAGGGCACCGGAGCCGCGTGGCAGCGAAGACAGGTGCTCCATACCGTCGATGATGCGCCCGACCAGCGCGATGTTGCGATCGAGATGACGCGGCGCGTGGCCAATCACGGTGTAAAGCTCCGCGCCCGAGCCGGTGTCGGGAGAATAGGAGCGTCCGACGCCGACCATACCGTAGCAGTGGATGGGCCAGAACTTGTTGGGTTGGCCGGAGCCTTGGCTCATCGCCCCAGCAATCGGCCAGCCGAGCGTGACAGTTGAGAAGTTCGCATAGGCGTCGCCCATCGATGGAGGTTCGAGGTCAGGGTCGACTTTGACGGGGCCCGGTTCATCGGATTGCAACGCTTCTTTCAGGCTGTCAGGGACCACCACGCCGCCGTTGGCCGCGATCATGGCGTTGCGCACCATCATCGCACCGAGAGTGTAGTTGAACCGGGGTCTTCCCCGAGGATCGGGAATCTCCAGCAATCCGTTGGCTGCATAATCCTCTTCCTCCATCACCATCAGCCCCTCGGGCAGAGGCCTGGTTGCTGCGCCGCCGTTTTCCGGGTCGCTTTCCGGATTGTCGTGACCGGGATCGCCCCACTGCACGACATAGTTGTCCTGAACGCGGTTGATGCTGATCCCGTCATACCATTTGGCGCGGGCGAGGGTCTTGATGTTGCCCACCCAGCCTTGCGAGAACGGCGCTGGCATCAGCTGGATAACGACCTTGCGCTCATTGCCCTTTGCGTCAGGCGCGAGCGTCATCACGAGGAGGTCCTGGGGTGGAATCACCACCCATTCGTTCTGCGGCGCGGCGTTGACTAAGTCCGTCGGGCCAAACTGGGTCTCATCGACTTCATCTTGTGCGGAGGCAGGGAGGGCGAGCGCCATCATGGCGGCGGCAAGTGCGAGGTTTCTCATACCCGCTCTGTGCCACCGACCTCGTCGTTTTGCCAATGCCATTGTGCGCCTACAGTCCCGTTGGGCGCCACACCATGACCTATACCCTAGATGGGGGATGCGCCCGGCGCTCCGACGTGTAATCTGCCTGCTGTCGAACGAAGGGGGAGGAGCACTATGCTGCAGGGTATTCGAAGTCTGATTGTCGCAGTCGCGCTTATACTGTTCGGCGCAGTCGGTGCCGCAGCGCAGAACAATCCGTCCGTCAGTCTCAACTCTTTCCTGCAATACGACACCTATCCCAACGGCAGTATTGCGATCGAGCCGACCGATCTTGCCTTCGCGCCGGCCAAACTCGACGCCCGCGTGGTGATCCGCCGCGCCGGGGGAGGCAAGGTCGCCGAGCACAGGTTCTACGAAGATTACCGGATGAAGGCGCAAGTATTCGGCCGGATGATGCCAGCGCAGAGTCCCGTGGAGCAACTCGCACCCGGCGACTACGTGATCGAATATTATGTCGGCGGCAAGATGGTGACCGCCTTTGCCTTTTCGGTGGAGCGGACGTCCACCTCCAACGATCCCTTCAATCCGGGCTCCACCTACCGGTTCACCGGACCGTGGCAGCAATGGGCCTATCTCGCGCCGCATTCGGGCAGCGCCAATGCCGCTGCGTCGGTCTATTTCTGGGGCGGTACGAGCGACGTTCCGCCAAACTCTCGCGAGCGCGCTTTCACTGCCAAGGCCTATCGCAACGGCACGCTCATCGCGCACAGTAACCCTAGAACCGGCAACCTCGGTGCCAAGGCGATGCATCGCCGCAACGCTTTCTTCCAGGTTCCGCATGCCGCCAACAAGTCGCATCAGGCCCGCAACGTGACGCTGGCCGAACTGTCCAAGCCGGGTCGTTATCGGATCGACATTGTCCTCAACGACAGCGGGAAGGTGATCCGCAGCTATTCTTACGAGGCGGCGGGAGGAAAGATTTCACCCCATCCGCGCAGCGTGATCGGCTACCAACCTCAAGCCGACTACGTCTTTCCGCGTGCGCCGGATCCGCGCTCTTCCAGCTATGAGTGGCGCGAGGTCCACTGGATCTCCGGATAGGGTTCAAGATACTCAAAACCCCTTTCCGCGCGTTTTCGAGGGCGGAAAGGGGCTCTTGAGGCAGCGTTCGCAGGGAATGCCATTCCGCGCAGCGCTGTCCAATGCGACTCGTTTACCATAATTGTTCGACGGTGCCCATCGCGAACAACTCGGACCACCTTGCAGGCTCGTCCATTCGTGGCTAGAGCGCGCGGCCTGCCAATGTGGCGCGCGGAGCAGTGGCCGAGTGGTCGAAGGCGCACGCCTGGAAAGTGTGTATACGGTAACCCCGTATCGAGGGTTCGAATCCCTCCTGCTCCGCCATTTTTCCCTGCTCTCAAAGTCTTGTGGCGCGCGCTGGACTTGCTACCAGCACGGCCTCTGGGCGGCTTTCGTAAACTCACTCAGAATGTTGCCTGCTTTGGCGCTCGATCCCAGTCTGCAAACAAGAAATGAAACGACCGCGAGAACTGGTCTCGCGGCCGCACTTTTTTGGACTGGTCTTTGAGTTAGAAACGGAAGGTTGCCTCCACCCCATAGGTGCGCGGGGCGCCGCGCGTGAAATAGTCCTGATAGAACGCGTTCAGGTTGAGGCCGTAGACGTAGTAGAATTTGTCCGTCAGGTTCTTGCCCCACAGGCTGACCGAGAAGCGATCATCGAAAGTGTACGTCGCGCGCGCATTGACCAGCACATAATCTGGGTTGCCGCAGGCGATCTCTGGCGTTGCGAGCAGCACGATGGATGGCGCAGCCGGCTGATCGCACGGGTCCTGCCCGTATGAGCCGAATGGATCGAAGAAATACTCGCCCATATACTGCGCATCAGCACGCAATTGCAGGCGGTGCTCGCCTGTATCAATCGCTGTCCATTCAATGCCTGCACTTCCGGTCCACTCAGGTGCGTTCGGGAAGTCGTTGCCATTAATGTTCAATGTCAAACTGGAAGGGTCGGCCGGGTCAATCTCATTGCCGGTATATTTGGTGTTGAGATAGCCCAACGCTGCGTCGAGCCGCACGGTGTCGCTGAGCTGAAATGCCAGCTCTGCTTCACCGCCCCAGACCCGGCCATCGGCTGCGCGCAGGAACGAAGTTGCGCCGATGATCTGTGCGATCTGCTGGTTCTTATAGTCGTAGTAGAAGGCAGCAACATTGAGCTGAATGCGATTGTCATAGAAGCGGCTCTTGAGACCAATTTCAAACGCATCCACCTCTTCGGGCTCGAGGAAGTAGACCTGGCTTATGTCCTGATAGGCCAGGCCATTGTATGTGCCAGAGCGATAGCCGCGGCTGTAACTCGCATAGGTCAGAATGTCAGGCGCGATCTCATAATCGAGGACGATGCGACCCGACAGTTCGCCGGAGCTCTCTTCCTGATTGACCGGTTCTGCATTCGGGTCGTACGGGAAGCTGTACGGTACCAGCGTGGCGATCGGCGTTACGCCATCAAGTGCAAATAGCGTAGTCAGCGCATCTTCGTAACGAACATCGTCCCAAGTATAGCGCAGCCCTAGAGTGATGGTCAGTTGATCAGTCAGGTCATAGGCTGCTTCACCGTAGATCGCGGTCGACGGCCTGGTGATAGTGAACAACTGTTCTGCCAGAATGGGCGCGAATGGCGGCGCACCGGCAGCGGCACACGCGCCCTGGATCGCAACTCCAGTAGCCGAATTCGTCAACGCCACATCGGTATTGAATGCGATAAGGCTGCGTGCATCAAAATAGCCATTCGGGTTTATAACGACGGGATCGCAAAAGCCGGGGTCTGCGGGCGTCAATGTGGGATCAAGCGCAAAGGCAGGCAACGTTCCCAACGAATTTCCGACAGCAATCGGGACATTTGAAAACTCTCCCGGCACACCGGCGCCGAGAAGCAGCGGGCGCAAGAAGCCGAAAAAGTCGGGTTCATTCTGCGTATCGATGCTGTCGCGGCCATAGTAGAATCCACCGATAAGGCTCAGCCGATCGGTCTCGTAAGTCAGGCGGATATCCTGGTTGAAGTTCTCACTTTGCGAGTTGTAGCGGATCGCACAGATATCGATCGGCGAGCCGTCGCAGTCGAACGGTGACAGACGGTACTTGCCCTCGTCATATCCGGTGATCGATGTCAGCGTAAGATTGTCGCTTAGCTCAGCTTCGATGGTCAGCGAAGCGCCATAGCTTTCGGTAAAGTACTCCCCGGCGGTGTCGGCCTGGATCTCGTCTTCAGCCAGCGTTCGCCCGCCGAGCTCCGGACGCGGGTCAAACCGCGAATAGCCGCCCGCATTGGTGCGTCCATCAAGATAGCCGATGCCATAGGGTATGTCCTGACGCGGATCATTCTCAGCATAGTATCCCTTCACATTGATATCGATCGTGTCAGTTGGCTTGAAGCGTAGCGAGACGCGACCGCCAATGC
>JASJDE010000023.1 GCA_030065195.1 Erythrobacter sp.
GATAGCCTGGTCGATTACGAAACTCCGCTACCCACCGTGGTGCGCGGGATCGATGGCGAAATCGTCCATTCCTACGCGCGCGAGCGGCGGGTGCAGTTGCAATATGCCGATTTCCCGGAGCAGTTGATCGAGGCATATCTCTCGGCCGAGGACAAGACCTTCTTCACCCATGGCGGGGTCGATGTGACCGGCACGGCCAACGCTGTGTTCGACTACATCAGCAAATACGGTTCTGGCGAGCGTGCGGTCGGTGGCTCCACCATCACGCAGCAGGTCACCAAAATCAGCCTGCTGGGCGACGAATATTCGGTCACCCGCAAGCTCAAGGAGATGATCCTCGCAAGCCGGATCGAAGAGGTGCTGACGAAGCAGGAAATCCTCGAGCTTTACCTTAACGAGATTCCGCTCGGTCGCCGCAGCTTCGGTGTTCAGGCGGCGGCGCGGGCCTATTTCGACAAGGATGTCGCCGATCTCGAACTGCATGAAATGGCCTTCCTTGCGATCCTGCCAAAGGCGCCCGAACGTTATGGAAGGCGCGGTCAGGAACAGGCTGCGATGGAGCGGCGCGATTTCGTTCTCGCGCAGATGGAAGAGAACGGATTTATCAGCGGTGCCGAGCGAAATGCGGCAAGCGCAATGCCGCTGGGTCTTGTCACCCAGCGCACGCAGCGGAGCGTCGATGCCGGGTACTTCCTGGAGGAAGTGCGACGCCAGCTGATCGATGAGTTCGGTGAAACCGCCGAAACCAGCCCCAACAGCGTCTATGCTGGCGGTCTCTGGGTCAGGACATCGCTCGATCCGGAAATGCAGGAAGCCGCCCGCGAAGCATTACGAGAAGGCCTGCTGCGCTACCACGGTCGCCGTGGCTGGTCGGGTCCGATCGCGACGATCGATGTGAGCGAAGGGAACTGGGCTAGTCAGCTGGCAAGCTCTCCGATCGGAATTCGCTACGAAGACTGGCGCGTCGGGGTGGTTACCCAGCGCAACGGTTCTTCGGCGACGATCGGCTTCTCCGATGGGGAAGAGGCGCCCTTGTCGAGCCTGCCCAACGCCCTCAAGGCCGGGGACCTGGTCGCCGCCAGCCCAAGCGGCAATGGTTGGCGCGTGAGGACGCCGCCCGCGGCGCAGGGCGGACTGGTGGTGCAGAACCCGCAAACGGGCCGCGTACTCGCCATGCAGGGCGGCTTCGACTATCGCCTGTCCGATTTCAACCGTGCGACGCAGGCGATGCGGCAGCCGGGATCGACCATCAAACCCTTCGTCTATGCCACCGGGCTCGACAACGGGATGACCCCCTCGACCGAGATCGATAACACCCGCTTCTGCTACTATCAGGGTCGGCAGCTGGGTGAGAAATGCATCCGCGGCGGTCGTGCGGGGCAATTCCCAATGCGGTACGGGCTCGAGCAATCTCAGAATATCATGACGGTGCAGATCGGCATGCAGGCCGGCATGGAAAACGTCGTCGACACGATCGAACGGTTGGAAATCAGCGAAGACGCCGATCCCTATGCGGCGACCGCGCTGGGGTCCGAAGAAACCACGGTGATGAAGATGGTCGCGGCCTATTCCGCGCTCGCCAATCACGGACGCCTGAATGAACCGACCGTCATCGACTATGTCCAAGACCGCCGCGGCCAAGTCATCTGGCGAGCAGACAGTCGCGCTTGCAACGGTTGCAACATGCCCGAATGGGACGGCAGCCCAATGCCGCGGCCTGGCCTGAAGGGCGAACAGGCCATGGATGCGAGGACGGCGTTCCAGACCATGCACATGCTCGAAGGAGTGGTGACGCGTGGGACGGCGACGGTGCTCAATGACCTGGGCCTCCCGCTGTTCGGCAAGACCGGCACTACGACGGGGCCGAAAGATGTGTGGTTTATCGGCGGGACACAGCAATTGATGGCAGGAGCCTATGTCGGTTTCGACACACCGCGCAACATGGGGGGGTACGCATTCGGCGGCACTATCGTGGCGCCGATCATCAAGAGCCTGATCAGGAAATCGCGTGACAAATGGGTCGACCTTCCTGCCATCGCTCCGTCTGGGATCCGCATGGTTCGGGTCGACCGACGCACCGGTAAGCGGGTCTTCAATGGCTGGCCTTCAGGCGACGCAAGATCGGACATAATCTGGGAAGCGTTCAAGCCCGATACCGAGCCGGATCGATCGACGCGGCAGGATGAAATTGCCAAGAAACGCGATGAGATCCTCGAATTGATTCGAGCGAGCCGCAACGCGGGGCCGCAACGCAGTGTCGAAAGCAGCGATGGGCAGCCGAGCGATTTCGTGGAAGACCAAGGTGGCATCTACTGATCATTGGACTGGAACCGCTCGTCGCTCCGAAGGGTTGCATAGTAATGAAAAAAGTACTGAACGCTTTAGTCCTCGCAATCCTGCTCGCGGCAGGCCTCGTTGCTCCGGCCAGTGCACAGCTTGCCGAAGGATCGAAGGCACCAACCTTCACGACCCAAGCGGCGCTGGCCGGCAAGGAAATGGGTTTTTCGCTGCGCAATGCATTGCGGCAGGGGCCGGTGGTTCTCTACTTTTACCCTAAGGCCTTCACGCAAGGCTGCACGCTCGAAGCCAACGCATTCGCCGAAGCCATGCCTCAGTTTCGTGCTGCGGGGGCAAGCGTCATCGGTTTGTCGAACGACGATATCGCCACCCTCAAACGTTTCAGCCGGGAGGAATGCCGCGATGCCTTTCCGGTCGGGGTCGCGTCGAGGAGACTCATCGCGGACTATTACGTTGCGCTCCCCAATTCCGATCTGGCGAGTCGAACGTCATTCGTCATCGCGCCCGACGGGAAGATCGCCATGGTCTATTCCAACAGCGACTATCGCGATCATGTCACGCGCACGCTTGCAGCGGTGCGTTCGCTCTCCGAATAGCCTCGCGACAGGGGAGCGCGGCTCACCTGCGCTTTACAATCATCGCCTCCGCGTTAAGCGGGGCGGCGAGACGTATTTGAAGGATTGGTTATGCGGGCCGAGGCCCAAGCTCATATCGACCGGATCGAAGCGGCGCTCGATCTGGTACGGCAATCGCTCGATTGGGAACGCGCCTTGCGTCGGCTCGACGAGCTCGATGCGCGCGTGCAGGATCCCACGCTTTGGGACAATCCGAAAGAGGCGCAAGCGGTCAGCCGCGAACACAAGAGTCTCGAAACCGCGGTCAACACGGTGAAGGAAATCTCCGCAGAGATGGCGGATGCGGTCGAATTCATCGAAATGGGCGAAGCCGAAGGCGAAGAGGACATCGTCAAGGACGGGTTGGTCAGCCTCGAAAGGCTCGCCAATCGGGCCGACGCCGACAAAGTACAGGCGCTGCTTTCGGGGGAAGCCGACGCCAACGACACGTATCTGGAAATCCATGCCGGAGCCGGAGGTACGGAATCCCAGGACTGGGCGGAGATGCTGTTTCGCATGTATCGCCGTTGGGCGGAACGGCGCGGCCTCAAGATCGAGACTGTCGAATACCAGGCCGGCGACCAGGCCGGGATCAAATCGGCGACCTTGCTGCTCAAGGGCGAGAATGCCTACGGCTATGCCAAGACCGAAAGCGGCGTGCATCGGCTCGTGCGTATCAGTCCCTACGACAGCGCAGCCAAGCGCCACACCAGCTTCAGCTCCGTCTGGGTCTACCCGGTGATCGACGACGACATCGAAATCGAAATCGATCCTTCGGACCTCAAGATCGACACCTACCGGGCATCGGGGGCGGGCGGGCAGCACGTCAACACCACCGATTCGGCGGTCCGCATCACCCACCAGCCTACCGGTATCGTGGTTGCCAGCCAGAACGATCGCAGTCAGCACAAGAACCGGGCGACCGCGATGAATATGCTGAAAGCACGCCTGTTCGAGCGCGAAATGGCGGAACGCGAAGCCGCCGCCTCAGGCGAGTACCAGGAGAAGAGTGAGATTGGCTGGGGTCACCAGATCCGATCCTACGTCCTGCAACCGTATCAGATGGTGAAGGACTTGCGCACCGGGGTCACTTCAAGTTCGCCCGACAAGGTTCTCGACGGGGAGATCGACGATTTCATCTCTGCCGCATTGGCCCAGCGTGTCACCGGTGAAGCGGTCGACGTCGAGGATGTAGAGTGAAGGTAGGGCACGCCATTTTCAGCGCCTTCGCGCTTGCCGTGGGCGGGTGCGATGCGCTCGATCCGCCAAGCGATCGACCGGACACCGCGCTTGAATTTCCGCAGCCGGATCGCCCCGTCGCCGATGTCGTTTCCAACCAGTTCTCGAACGAAGACGCCCGCGACGAACGCAACGAGGCGCAGATCGTCATGGATCTCGCCAATATCGAAAGCGGCACGACCGTCGCCGATATCGGCGCTGGGGAAGGGTATTACACCGTCAGGCTGGCAGAGCGTGTGGGCGAAGACGGACGGGTGCTCGCTCAGGATATCGATCGCGAGGCGTTGCAACGGCTCGGGCAAAGGATTGATCGCGAGCGACTGGAGAACATCTCGATAAAACTGGGTCAGCCCGACGATCCCCAGCTTCCCGTGGACAGTTTCGATCGGATTTTTCTGGTCCATATGTATCACGAGGTGACCGAGCCCTATGCGTTTTTGTGGCGGATGTGGCCCGCGCTCAACGAAGCCGGCCAGATCATCGTGGTCGACGTCGATCGTCCGGTGAATCGCCACGGCATTCCCCCAGCCTTGCTGTTCTGCGAGTTCGAAGCGGTCGGCTTCCGGCTCGTCGAATTCATCGAACGACCGGATATCAGGGGCTACTTTGCCCGGTTTGAACGGGGCGACGCCCGCACGGAACCGGGCGATATCAAGACTTGCAGCAACGGATCGCCCTAATTCCGGGGCGCGTTTGACGCGCAACGTTCCAAAGCCGGCTTTGTCACAACCGTGGACGAACCGGGCCGTGCGATCTGGGTCCAATCGTCCATCGGAAGCCTGTGCGCTCTTTTCCTCGTCAATTCGCAATGCTAGGCGCTGCCGCGACCAATCGGGTCGATAGGTGAGGGGTGCCGCCGGGGATGACAGATTTTCCAACCAGCTTTGACCGTGAAGAGCTGCTGAAATGCGCGCGGGGCGAGTTGTTCGGTCCCGGCAACGCCCAGCTGCCCGAACCGCCGATGCTGATGATGGACCGGATAACGGATATCTCCGGCGATGGCGGCGAGCATGGCAAGGGCCATGTGGTGGCCGAATTCGACATCAAGCCCGACCTTTGGTTCTTCGATTGCCATTTTCCCGGCAATCCGATCATGCCCGGCTGCCTCGGTCTCGACGGGCTGTGGCAGCTCACCGGATTCAATCTCGGATGGCGCGGATGGCAGGGGCGCGGCTATGCTCTGGGCGTCGGTGAGGTCAAGCTGACCGGAATGGTTCGGCCCGACCGCCGGATGCTCACCTATTACGTCGATTTCACCAAGGCCATGCAAACCCGGCGCCTGACAATGGGTGTGGCCGATGGCCGGGTCGAGGCCGATGGTGAAGTCATCTATCAAGTCAAAGACATGAAAGTCGCCCTGTCAGAGGCCTGATCGGGCCTGATTTTGAACATAGTTGGGGCGGAAAAGGAGATCATGCGTCGCGTCGTCATAACCGGGCTGGGGATTGTCTCCTCGATTGGCAACAATGCTGGAGAGGCGCTGGCTTCGCTCAGAGCGGGCAAGTCCGGCATTACCTTCAACGAGGACATGGCCGAACATGGCTTTCGCTCGCAGATCGCGGGGTCCGTGGACCTCGACGTCAAAGAGCATGTCGACAAACGCACCCTGCGCTTCATGGGACCGGGGGCCGCCTACGCCTATGTCGCAATGGGACAGGCGATCGCGGATGCGGGGCTGGAGGAAAAGGACGTCATCAATCCGATGACCGGGGTGATCGCCGGATCGGGAGGACCGTCGACCTCGGCAATGTTGGCTGCGCACCAGACTGTTCTGAAGACTGGAGGCACAAAGCGCATCGGGCCGTTTGCCGTGCCAAAGACCATGTCCTCTACGGTGAGCGCGAACTTGGCCACGGCCTATCAGATCAAAGGCATGAATTTCTCCATCACGTCGGCCTGTTCGACGTCGCTGCACTGCATCGGCATGGCCGCACAGCAGATCGCGCTGGGCCTACAGGACGTTATGTTCGGCGGTGGGGGAGAGGAACTGGACTGGACCCTTTCCTGCCTGTTCGATGCCATGGGCGCGATGTCGAGCAAGTACAACGATACGCCGGAGCGGGCGTCTCGCGCGTTCGATGCCGACCGCGACGGCTTCGTGATTGGCGGCGGGGGCGCCATGCTGGTGCTGGAAAGCCTCGACCATGCGTTGGCGCGCGGCGCGAAGATCTACGCCGAAGTCACGGGTTTTGGGGCAACGTCCGACGGCGCCGACATGGTTGCTCCATCAGGCGAAGGCGGCGAGCGGGCAATGCGCGGGGCGCTCAGGACGCTCAGCGAAGATCGCACAGTCAGCTACATCAACGCTCACGGCACTTCGACGCCGGTCGGCGACGTGGGCGAAATCGAAGCGGTGCGTCGCGTCTTCGGTGAGGGTGCGACTCCGCCGGTAAGTTCCACCAAGTCGATGACCGGTCACAGCCAGGGGGCCACGGGTGCGCAGGAAGCGGTCTACTGCCTGCTCGCGCTCGAGCATGATTTCATCATTCCATCGATCAACGTGGAGACCCTCGATCCGGCGCTGAAGCCCGAGGAGATCGCCACCGAGTTCGTCGATAATGCAGGCCTCGACACGGTCATGACCAATTCCTTCGGGTTTGGCGGCACCAACGGTTCGATGCTGTTGTCGAAGTTTCACGGGTGAATTTCCGGCCAGAGTGCCGATGGTTGAGGTGATTGGACATGGGCGTGCTTGCAGGAAAACGCGGACTCGTGATGGGCGTCGCCAACGATCGTTCGATCGCTTGGGGCATTGCCAAGGCTTGCGCCGACGAAGGCGCCGAGCTGGCCTTCACCTATCAGGGCGACGCTTTCGGCAAGCGGCTCGCTCCGTTGGCTGAAAGCGTCGGTTCGGACGTCATGCTCGATGTGGATGTCACTGACGATAGTTCGCTCGATGCCGCTTTTGGCGCGCTGCAGGAGCGGTGGGGAACGCTGGATTTCCTGGTCCACGCGATCGCCTTTTCGGACAAGTCGGAACTCACGGGACGCATTCTCGATACCTCACGGGCCAACTTCAAGAACTCGATGGATATCTCCGCCTACAGCCTTATCGAAGTGGCGCGCCGCGCTCACCCGATGATGTCGGAGCATGGCGGGACCGTGCTGACATTGAGTTATATGGGCTCCAATCGGGTCACCCCGAACTACAACGTCATGGGCGTGGCCAAGGCGGCGCTCGAAGCGGCGGTCCGGTATCTGGCGAACGACCTCGGCCCCGAAGGCATTCGGGTCAACGCCATCAGCCCGGGCCCGATGAAAACGCTTGCGGGAAGCGCGATCGGCGGTGCGCGCAGAACATTCAAGCACACCGAGTCAAACGCTCCGCTGCGTAGCAATGCTACGCTGGAAGCGATTGGCGGCACCGCAGTCTATCTGTGTTCGGACGCCGGAGCGTGCACGACCGGCGAGATCATCCGCGTTGACGGCGGATTCCACGTCCTTGGCATGCCGCAACACGACAATCTTTGAAATCGAGCGGCGGGCCAATATTTCTGGACAAATGTCCGCTCCCTTCTTGGCCTCCCATGATTGAACCGGTTCCGCCTATTCCACCGGCATCACTTGCCGCTGGTCAGGTCTGCGGAAATGCTGGTCGACCACCACGTCGAGCATTCCTAGCGCCATCATCAGCATCGGTGAGGCGTTGAGTTCGGCGGTTGCG
Organism: Erythrobacter sp.; assembly: GCA_030065195.1. Lineage (GTDB taxonomy): Bacteria > Pseudomonadota > Alphaproteobacteria > Sphingomonadales > Sphingomonadaceae > Erythrobacter. Next base: position 7,816 of record JASJDE010000023.1, read on the forward strand.
TCGGATTTGCCCGCTTCCCGGCGCCATCGGCGTGCGTCCATCACGGTCTTCCCGTCAGGCAGGTGCGCCTCGACCTGCTCGAACGCGTCTCGGCCTTCCTTCACGCGAGCCAGCCCTTCAGCCAGTTCGATCTCGCCCCGATCCAGAGCTTTCAGCGTTTCGCACCGATATCCATGGCAGGTCTGCGGCCGGATCGCGTAGATCTGGCAGACGCCGCAATCGAGTTGGGGGCAGGGGAACAGGAATCCGGCTTTGCCGTCTGCCTCGACCACGGCCATGCCTGCTTCGCGTGCAGGTTCGACTTCCTCTGGTGCCAAGGGACCGTAATCGAAAATGCCCCCGTCGCAGCACAGGCCGCATTGGGTGCACAATGCACTGGCATCGGAGAGTTCGCTCATCCGGCGGCTATATCATCAATCAAAGTCCCATGCGCGCTCGCCATGGGCGGAAATGTCCAGACCTTCGATTTCGCCTTCCTCGTCGGCCCGCATCGGAAAGACCACAGAAACCATCAGCGCGATGATCGCGCTGCCAACCGCGCTCCAGACCATCACCACGCCTATTCCGATCGCCTGGGCGCCGAGTTGGCTCGCCATTGTTGCTCCATCAAAATAGCCCGTGCCGCCCAACTCCCTTGAGAGGAATACCGCCAGCAGCAACGTGCCGAGGATCCCGCCCACACCGTGAACGGCGAAGACGTCGAGTGAGTCGTCGATCTTCCAACGTTGTTTGACCTGCTGGATCGCACCGTAGCAAACGAGCGCCGCAAGTGCGCCGAACAGCATCGCGGCTCCGGGCGAGACAAACACCGCAGCCGGCGTGATGGTCGCAAGGCCGGCAATGGCGCCGGTAGCCCAGCCGACACCGGTCGGTTTGCCGATCGCGATCCGTTCGGCGAGCAGCCACGTGAGTGCGGCCGCGCAGGCGGCGATATGGGTTGCGAGGATGGCGCTCGATGCATTGTCGTTCGCGCCCAGCGCCGAACCGCCATTGAAGCCGAACCATCCCACCCACAGCAGCGCCGCGCCGACGATAGTGAGTGCGGGAGCGTGCGGAAGCATGGGTTTGTCGGGAAACCCGGAACGCGGCCCCAGCAGGAGCACGACGACGATCGCCGAGACACCAGCGGTCGTATGGACCACCAGGCCACCTGCGAAATCGAGCGTTCCGAAGCGCGTCGCCAACCAGCCGCCACCCCAGAGCCAATGGGCCACGGGCGCATAGACGATCAGCACCCAAAGCGCACAAAAGCCAAGGACCCAGGGAAAACGGGCGCGTTCGACCCAGGCCCCCACCATCAGCGCCGGTGCAATCACCGCAAAGGTCATCTGGAAAAGCGCGAATGTGCTCTCGGGAATGGCGGTCCCGGGACGGATGCTGCCCAGATCGAGCAGCATGAACGCGTTTCCAGACCCGATCCAGCCGCCGGAAACCTGACCGAAGGCGAGAGTATAACCGAGCGCCACCCATACCAGCGAGGCGATCGCCGCAATAGCCCCGCACTGCAGCGCAACCGAGAGCAAGTTCTTGGCACGCACCAGCCCGCCATAGAACAGAGCCAGTCCGGGCAAGGTCATCAGCAAGACCAGCGCGGAGGCCGCCAGCACCCAACCCGTGAAACCGCTATTGACCGGCGGAGGAATGATCGTCTCAGCCAACGCCGGAGAGGTGGCGAAGACGCACAGTCCCGCCGCCAAAGTCGCTTTGCATACGCTCAATTTCACGAAGCGCTCCCCCGATCGTGGAGCGTGGATGTAAGTCGGGTGCGGCTTTCCCGGCAAGGGCGCCGCCGACCATTTTCCCCTAGATGAGCGCGGTCAGAACCTGATCGGGTGGCCGGTGGCCGTCGGCCCAGAAGCGAATATTGGCGATCACCTTCTCGCCGGAAGCCTCGCGCCCTTCGACGGTGGCACTGCCGATATGCGGCAAGGTCATCACGTTGGGATGCCGGATCAGCCGCCGGTCGACATTGGGTTCGTCGGGATAGACATCGAGGCCGGCGCCAGCGAGCCGACCGGCTTCAAGGGCGGCAATCAGCGCTTCCTGATCGATAAGCTCGCCGCGTGCGGTGTTGATGATGCTCGCCTCCGGCTTCATCAGCCCGATCCGGCGCGCGTCGACAATCCCGCGAGTCTCTTCGGTCAGCGGGCAATGCAGAGTGAGTATGTCGGCTTCGGCCACCAGGTCGTCGAGATCGGCGACGAAACGCGCATCGAGCATCCGTTCAACCGCTTCGGGCAGGCGTTTGCGGTTGTAATAGGCAGTCTGGAGACCGAAGGCGCGCGCCCGGTGCGCCACTGCCTGACCAATCCGTCCCATTCCGACGATTCCGAGGGTTTTCCCCCCGATCTTGCGCCCAAGCAGGCCGGACGGGGCCCACCCGGTCCATTTGCCGCTGCGCACCAGGCCCGTCCCCTCGCGAATGCGGCGCGGAACGCCGATGATCCCGGCCATGGCAAGATCGGCAGTGTCGTCGGTGAACACTCCGGGTGTATTGGTGACGATGATCTTCCGCTTGGCCGCTGCGTCGAGGTCGATATGCTCGGTTCCCGCGCCGAAATTGGCGATCAGGCCCAGGCGATCTCCGGCTCGTCCGATCATCTCGGCATCGATGCGATCGGTGACGGTCGGAACGAGAACGTCACAATCCTGCATCGCCGCAATGAGCGCTTCGCGCGACATTGGTTCGTCGCCCGTGTTCAAGACCGCTTCGTACAACTCGCCCATCCGGGCCTCAACGCTCGGCATCAAGTGCCGTGTAACGACAACCTTGGGCTTGCCGGATGGAAATTGCGGGGCAACGTTGGGTTCAGCCATGGGAAGGCGCTAATCCTTGGAGGCCCGAACGGTCAAGGCCACGATTCCCGCTATGACACATCGCGAGGCCCGACGGCTTGAAAGCGGGGCAAGACTATGGTTATCGCCGCCTTGATGATTGATCTGCGTGCCCTTTTCTCGAACGCCTTGTGCCTGTTCCTGGGCGCAGCGCTGGCTATCGACGCCGCGCCGGCTAGCGCACAGGATCGCGAGGTACCATACTGGGCGTCTATGCGGTTCGACGAGGTGAATATGCGCGTCGGACCAAGCCAGGAATACAAGATAGACTGGGTCTACAAGCGCAAGGGACTCCCGGTGAAGGTCGTGCGCCTACGGGAAGGGTGGAGGCTGGTGCAGGATCCGGACGGTATCCAGGGCTGGGTGGCACAAAGCCAGTTGACGCCTGAACGCACTGCTCTCGTCATCGGCGAAGGTCTGATCGATTTGCGCGACGAACCGAACCCAAGTTCGGCCCTCAAATGGCGCGCAGAGCCCGGCGTCGTCGGCACTCTGGGCGAGTGCCGCGCGAATTTCTGCGAGATCGATGTCGGCGGCCGTTCCGGTTGGGTCCTTTCGGAACGCTTATGGGGTGCGGGCGAGCCTTAGAGCCCGCCCGATCCGGACCACTTAGGCAAGTTCCACGGCCACGGCGGTCGCTTCGCCGCCGCCGATGCAAAGGCTGGCCACGCCGCGCTTCTTGCCCTGCGATTTGAGCGCGTTGAGCAGCGTCACGATGATCCGCGTGCCGCTCGCACCGATCGGATGACCGAGCGCTGTCGCGCCGCCGTTTACATTCACCTTGTCGTGCGGAATGCCTATGTCGCGCATCGCGAACATGGCGACGCAGGCAAAGGCTTCATTGACTTCCCACAGGTCGACATCGTCGATCGACCATTCCGCTTTGTCGAGGACTTTCTGGATGGCGCCGACCGGGGCGACGGTGAAGTCCTTGGGTTCCCGTGCATGGGCCGCCATCCCAACGACTTTGGCGACCGGCGTCGCGCCCTTTTCCCTCGCAACACTTTCGCGCGTGAGGACAATGGCGGCCGCCCCGTCGGAAATCGAGCTGGAGGTGGCGGCGGTGATCGTGCCGTCTTTGGCGAAGGCGGGACGCAATTGCGGGATCTTGTCGGGGCGCCCTTTGCCGGGCTGCTCGTCAACCTCGACCGTCACTTCGCCCTTGCGCGTCGCATAGGTAACCGAGACGACTTCATCGGCGAACGCGCCGCTTTCGATGGCGGCATTGGCACGGCGCAGGGATTCGATCGAGTATTCGTCCTGCTGTTCGCGTGTCAGCTGGTATTCGTCGGCGGTGTCCTGCGCAAAGGTGCCCATCGCACGCCCTTCCTCATAGGCATCTTCCAGTCCGTCGAGGAACATATGGTCGTAAGCGGTATCATGGCCGATCCGCGCACCCGACCGGTGCTTCTTGAGCAGATAGGGCGCGTTGGTCATGCTCTCCATGCCGCCCGCGACGACAACGTCGACCGTCCCGCTCGCCAGCGCCTCGGAACCCATGATCACGGTCTGCATGCCGCTGCCGCACACCTTGTTGACCGTCGTGGCTTCGACCGATTTCGGCAGTCCGCCCTTGATTGCCGCTTGCCGGGCTGGGGCCTGACCGAGGCCGGCAGGAAGGACGCAGCCCATGTAAGCGCGATCGAAGTCTTCGCCCGACAGGCCCGAGCGCTCGACGGCAGCCTTGACCGCCGTTGCCCCCAAGTCGGTTGCAGACACGTCGGCCAGCGCTCCCTGCATCCCGCCCATAGGGGTGCGGGCATAGGAGAGGACCACAATCGGATCGGAGGCGGAGAACTGAGCCATGATGGGTTCCTTTGCTTCGGGGAGGAAGAATTACGCGTGCGATGTAATGCTGCGCTGCGGCAAAGGCAATCGACCACGCCTAGCGAATTCGTATTAGCTTGTCAGCGACCGGGCTTTGCGCAAGAACCGATGGCAAATCGAAACGGGTCACATCTGGGAGAGACTTATGGCCGACGATCGGCGCGACGAACTCGAAGCATTACTGCGACGCCAGCGCGAAGCTTTCACGGCTTCCCGGCCCGAAGCGATGTCAATGCGCAAGGACCGCATCAAACGGGCGATGGCGCTTGTGAAAGAGCACGGTGAGAATTTCGCGAAGGCGATGAGTGCCGATTTCGGCAACCGGGCGATCGAACAGAGCCTCCTCACCGACATCGCCGCGACCGTCGGTGCGGGCAAGCATGCGCTCAAGAACATGGACAAGTGGGCCAAGCGCGAAAAGCGGCCGGTGCAATTCCCGCTCGGCTTGCTCGGCGCAAAGGCGGAGGTTCGCTACGAGCCGAAGGGCGTGATCGGGATTCTCTCGCCGTGGAATTTTCCCCTCCAGCTTGCCTTTGGTCCGCTGATGCAGGTGCTCGCCGCGGGCAATCGCGCCATGATCAAACCGAGCGAATTCACCGAGCGCACCAGCCTGCTGATGGCGGAATTGACTGAAGAATATTTCACGCCCGATGAAGTCGCCGTCATTACCGGTGGCCCCGAAGTGGCGGCGGCCTTTTCATCGCTGCCGTTCGATCACCTCGTCTTCACCGGATCGACGGCAACCGGACGGCGCGTGATGGAGGCTGCCTCGAAAAACCTCGTGCCGGTGACGCTGGAGCTTGGCGGAAAATCCCCCGTTATCATGGGGCGCAGCGCCGACTTCGCCAAAGCGGGCGAACGGATCGCGCTCGGCAAGATGATGAATGCGGGACAGATATGCCTTGCTCCCGATTACATGTACGTGCCCGAAGACATGCAGGACGAAGCGGTCGCCGGTGTCTCAAACGGCGTGTCCGCCATGTACCCGACACTACTGGAAAACGACGACTACGCCTCGATTGTCTCCGACCGTCATTTTGAACGGCTCCAGGGGATGATCGAAGACGCTCGCGGCAAAGGCGCAGAAGTGGTCGAGGTGAATCCCGGCAACGAAGACTTCAGCAACGCGAACCAGCGCAAGATGCCGCTGACGATCCTCAAGAACGTCAATGACGAAATGACCGCGATGCAGGAGGAGATCTTCGGTCCGGTCCTTCCGGTGAAGACCTACAAGGCGGTCGATCAAGCGGTAGACTACGTCAATGAACACGACCGACCGCTAGGCCTCTATTACTTCGGTGACGACAGGGAAGAACAGGAACGCGTGCTCACCCGGACCATTTCGGGTGGCGTGACGACCAACGATGTCATCTTCCACGTTTCGATGGAGGATCTTCCTTTTGGCGGTGTCGGTCCGTCGGGGATGGGCAGCTACCATGCGATCGAAGGCTTCAAGGAATTCAGCCACGCCCGCGCCGTCTATCACCAACCGAAGATCGACATCGCGAAGCTGGGCGGGTTCAAACCGCCCTATGGCAAGGCGACCGAAAAAGCTGCGGCCAACATCATGAAATGACGATGCGAGTCGCCTGCATGGTTGCTGCGGCACTTGGGCTCGCGGCCCCTGTCGTCGCGCAAGACGCTCCCGAATGGCGACCGGTGGATGTTGGGACGGGCCAGATCCGCGATGTCGAAGGACTGGAGGCGCTGGCCACAGCCTATCCCGAAAGCGGTTCGGTGCGGCTGCGTTTGCTCCAGGCGCAGCTTGGCGCGGGCAACATGCCGGCAGTGCTCGCAATTCTCGAATGGCTGAGGGATCGCGGCTACGTATTCAGCGAGGGCGCTCAGGCACAGATACCCCAGCTCGTTGGCGAGGAGTATGCCGATGAAGCGCGGGCATTGTTGATCCTCCGGCCGGAGGTGATCGAAGCGAGCGAAGTTGTTGCCGAGGTTCCGGCGGAGGCGGGACTTGTTGAAAGTGTCGTTGCTCCTGAAGTGGGAACCACCATTCTGGTGACTTCTGTCAGTGAAAACGCGGCCTGGACGCGTTATCCGAACCGCCATTGGTACAAGATCGAGGTGCCCGAGATGAACGACCTATCGGGCATGGCGAGAGCCCCCGATGGTTCGGCCGGTTGGATTGCTTCGTCCAACATCGACGGTTCGGAAGAGGAAGCGGAACACTTTTCGGGGCTGATTGGAGTCGATGCCGAGGCTGAGATCACTCTTGTACCGGCGCCAGATGGCGCATCGATCTCGGAAATCTCGGTCGCACCCGACGGCACCGTCTTTGCGAGCGATCCGATCAACGGTGGAATCTATCGCAAACCGGTCGGCAGGGACGTGCTGGAAACCTTGATCGCACCGGGCACATTTCGTTCCGCGCAGGGGACTGCAGTGAACGAGGATGGATCGATGCTTTACGTAAGCGACTATCGATACGGCCTTGCATACGTAGATCTGGAAACGAGGGAAGTGTCGCGCCTCGCCGCCGACGTTCCGGTGATCCTCGACGGGACCGACGGCCTTTGGCTTCACGATGCCGAGCTCATTGCAATCCAGAACGGCACGTCGCCGATGCGGATAAGTGCTTTCAGTCTTTCGGGCGACGGCACCCGCATAACCGCCGCTCGCATTCTCGAGCAAGCGCACAGTGGATGGACGGAACCACTTGGGGGAAGCATCGCCGATGACGCTCTGATCTACGTCGCGACCGGTCAGTGGGATAGGTACGAAAAGGGCGAGTTGCGCGAAGGTATGGAAGCCATTCCCACCGATATTCGGAGGCTGCCGTTGAAATAGCGCCCAACCGGGCTGGCGCTCTGTTCGATTTCGCGCAACAGGGCTACGCAGTTTTGCCCGATTCGCAGTCTTGCGCGGGGCGGGCGAGGGGCCTAGTGCCCTGATAGGGATTAACTTGCTTGGACATCGCTGTGATAGACCTCAGCCAGTATCTGCCGATACTGTTATTCATCTTCGTCGCGCTCGGCCTTTCGGTGCTCTTCGTGTTCCTTCCCATGGGCGTTTCCCGCCTGACGGGAGCGCACAATCCCGACGCCGAAAAGCTCTCCGAATATGAATGTGGCTTCCCGGCCTTCGAGGACGCGCGCAGCCAATTCGACGTGCGGTTCTACCTTGTCGCGATCAGCTTCATCATTTTCGACCTTGAGGCCGCGTTTCTGTTTCCCTGGGCGGTGAGCCTGGGCGAGACCCAGTGGGTCGGTTGGATCGGGATGATGACTTTCCTGTTCATCCTCGCGGTCGGGTTGACCTATGAATGGAAGAAGGGAGCTCTGGACTGGGAATGAGCACCAATTCCAACAGCACGATCATCACTCCGCCGACGGCGCCGCTGGACGCTGCTGAAGCGGCTGCGACCATGCCGACCGCGAAGGGCGGTGAAGTCAGGCAACCGGACGCCGACTATTTCAACGCGCTCCAGACCGAGGTGAACGACAAGGGTTTTCTCGTCACCTCGACGGAAGACGTGTTCCAGTGGGCGCGCACCGGTTCGCTGTGGTGGATGACCTTCGGCCTGGCCTGTTGCGCGGTCGAGATGATCCACGTCAACATGCCGCGCTACGACATGGAGCGCTTTGGCGCCGCTCCGCGCGCGTCCCCGCGCCAGTCCGACCTGATGATCGTCGCCGGTACCCTCTGCAACAAGATGGCGCCGGCCCTGCGCAAGGTCTACGACCAGATGTCGGACCCCAAATACGTCATCAGCATGGGCAGCTGTGCCAATGGCGGGGGTTATTACCATTATAGCTACAGCGTCGTGCGCGGCTGCGACCGGATCGTCCCGGTCGACATCTACGTGCCCGGCTGTCCGCCGACCGCTGAAGCGCTGCTCTATGGCGTGATGCAATTGCAGCGGAAGATCCGTCGGGTGGGGACTATCGAGCGGTGAGCGAGTTCCGACGCAACCGGACCTGGGCCAAGGCACTGTTTGTGCCGATCGTGATCCTGACGTTTCCGATCCTCGTCGCCACTCTGTGGTTCGTAGAAGAGGTCGAGGCGTCGTATCAGTGGCTCAATGAGAATTTTCCTGGCGGAGCAATCGTCGGCCTGGCCGTGTTTGCCGCGGTCTTCTTGGGTGTCTGGTTGTATTCCTCATCAACGACGAGAGCTAACGGCCAAGGGGAGAGGCAAGGATGACGACGGTTCACTCCGCCCCGAAATTCGCCTCCAACGAAGGCGTCATCGATGCAATCGGCGAAACGATCAGCGTTTGGCTCGACGGGGCCGAAGAGCAGCACGGTGAAGTGATCTTTACGGCGAAGCGCGATGAAGTCGCACGGGTGCTCCAGATATTGCGCGACGACCACGAATATCAGCAGCTGATGGAAATCGCCGGGGCCGACTATCCGGATCGCCCGGAGCGGTTTGAAGTCGTTTACATGTTGCTGAGCCTCACCAAGAACCACCGGGTTATGGTGAAGTGTTCGACCGACGAAGACACGCCTGTCCAGACTGTTACGCATTTGTGGCCCAATGCCGGTTGGCTCGAGCGCGAAGTGTTCGACATGTACGGTGTGACCTTTGCGGGCAACAAGGACCTGCGCCGGATCCTCACCGACTACGGCTTTGAAGGGCACCCGTTCCGCAAGGATTTCCCGATGACCGGTTACACCGAACTGCGCTATTCCGAGGAGGAAAAGCGAGTGGTGTACGAGCCTGTCGAGCTGGCGCAGGATATGCGCACCTTCGACTTTCTCTCCCCTTGGGAAGGTTCGGACTATGTCCTTCCCGGTGATGAGAAGGCCGGCGACGAAGCCGAGGAGAAGAAGTGATGCGGCTCCCCCGTCTTGCTCTTGCGGCGGTAATGCCGTTTGCGATTGCCGCCTGTTCGGAAGAGCCGACCGAACCGGTAGAGCCGGAAGAATCCGCCGAGGCGGCCGGCGAATTCGGTCAAGATGTCCCACCACCGCCGCCTTCCTCATGGGGTGACGACGGTTTCGTCGACGATGGCGGTTCGGGCGATCCGTTGCTTAATGAACCTGCCGAAAGCGCCGAGGATTTGCGATGAGCATGCAGATCGAGGAATCGCCGACCACCGACGGCGACGTCATCACCAACTACACGATCAATTTCGGCCCTCAGCACCCGGCGGCGCACGGCGTGCTGCGCATGATCATGGAGCTCGACGGCGAAGTGATCGAACGGATCGACCCGCATGTCGGCCTGCTCCATCGCGGCACCGAAAAGCTGATCGAGCAGAAGACGTATTTGCAGGCGCTGCCGTATTTCGATCGGCTCGATTACTGCTCGCCGCTGTGCCAGGAGCATTCCTACGTCCTCGCGATCGAGAAGCTGCTCAATCTCGAAGTGCCCGAGCGCGCGCAATATCTGCGCGTGCTGTTCGCCGAACTGACCCGCATCTGCAACCACATGCTCAACATGGGGGCGCATGTGCTTGATGTCGGAGCATTTACGCCGAACCTGTGGATCATGGACCTGCGCGAAGACTGCATGAATTTTTTCGAGCGGGCGTCGGGTGCGCGGATGCACTCGGCGTGGTTCCGTCCGGGCGGCGTCCACCAGGACGTGCCGGAAAAACTGCTGGTCGATATCGGCGACTGGCTCGACAACCGGTTCTTCCAGCTGTTCGACGACGCGATGAGCCTCGTCATGGACAACCGGATCTTCAAACAGCGCAATGTCGATATTGCGGTCGTCAGCCGCGACGACGCGATCGCCTGGGGCTTCAGTGGCCCGATGATCCGTGCAGCGGGCATCCCGTGGGACCTGCGCAAGTCGCAGCCCTACGATGTCTACGACCGCATGGAGTTCGACATTCCGGTCGGCACCAATTCCGATTGCTACGATCGCTTCATGGTGCGCGTGAAGGAAGTGCGCGAGAGCGCCAAGATCATCCGCCAGTGCCTGCGCGACATGCCCGAAGGTCCGGTTGCCAGCACCGACGGCAAGGTCTCCCCGCCCAAGCGCGGCGAGATGAAGCAGTCGATGGAAAGCCTGATCCACCACTTCAAGCTCTACACCGAAGGCTTCCACGTGCCCGAGGGCGAGGTCTATGTCGCGACCGAAAGCCCCAAGGGCGAATTCGGCGTCTATCTCGTCAGCGACGGCACCAACAAGCCATACCGCTGCAAGATCCGCCCCACGGCGTTTAGCCACCTGCAAGCCATGGACATGATGAGCAAAGGCCACATGCTGCCCGACGCGACCGCCATTTTGGGCGCGATCGACGTGGTGTTCGGGGAGTGTGACCGGTGAGTGCTCTGCTCTCTACCGTCATTGCGAGGAGCGAAGCGACGCGGCAATCCAGAGCCGCCGAGCGTTACGCTCTGGATTGCTTCGCTACGCTCGCAATGACGAGTAAGCTTAAGGAGTTTGGTCAGTGACCCGGCTTGAAACCGCTCACCTCGCGAAAGCCTTCGCCCATCATGATGCCCAATACCAAATCTTGGTCTGGGAAGACCCAGAAGCTTACGGTCGTATCATCGTGAAGGCTCTTCGGAACGGTAAGGAGTTTTTGCTGACATTGCCCGGCGGTATTCCGGCGCGGGTCCGATACGATGTGAGCTTCGAAACGGCTGAGAAGCTGCAAGACATCCTCGGTGTTGAAGCCGTTGAATACTTTGTTTCCGATCTCGAATCCAAGATTCGGGAGTTTGCGTGATGGCTGACCGCACACCCGCACCCGATACGGCTGAACTGCGCGAGCGCTGGGGATCCTTCGCATGGACTCCTGCGAACAAGGCGAAGGCGGATTATCACATCGCCAAGTACCCGGAAGGGCGGCAGAAATCGGCGGTGATGCCGCTGCTCGACCTTGCCCAGCGTCAGGTCGGTGAAGAGACCGAGACGCAGGGCTGGCTGCCGCTGCCGGTGATCGAATATGTCGCCGCCTATATCGACGTGCCGGTCATCCGCGTGCTCGAAGTTGCGACCTTTTATTTTATGTACAACATGAAGCCGGTCGGGAAGTATCACGTGCAGGTCTGCGGCACGACGCCGTGCATGCTGCGCGGCTCGGACGACATCATTTCCGCCTGCAAGAAGCGCGGCATGGCGTTTGGCAAAGTCTCCGAAGATGGGTTGTGGACCCTCACCGAAGTCGAATGCATGGGCAATTGCGCCACAGCGCCGATGGTCCAGATTAACGACGACAATTACGAAGACCTGACGCCCGAACGGCTCGACGCGCTGCTCGACGCGCTGGCGGCGGGCGAGACGCCCAAGGCTGGCACGCAGGAGCCCGGTCGCCACACCTCCGAACCGAAGGACGGCGTAACGTCGCTCAAGGAAATGGTCGACGCCAACCACGATTACCGGGGTGAGTGGTGATGAATGGCGGCATTCTTGCCTTGATGATTGCGGGTCTCGTCGGGTTTCTCGCGGGAGCCTACCTCGCTGCGACCGGTGAGCGTCCGGTGGGCATTGCCTTGATGGGCTTGGGGCTGATCTTCCAGGTGCTGACATTGCGCCAGCTGAAGGCGATTAAGAAAGGGTCCGACGATGCTGGCTGATAAGGACCGCATCTTCACAAACGTCTATGGCTACCAGGATTGGGGCCTCAAGGCGGCGCAGGCGCGCGGCGATTGGGACAACACCAAGGCGCTGATCGAGCGCGGTGAGGACGCGATCATCGAAGAGATCAAGGCGTCTGGCCTGCGCGGGCGGGGCGGGGCAGGCTTCCCGACCGGCCTCAAATGGTCGTTCATGCCCAAGGAAAGCAAGGACGGACGCCCGAGCTTCCTCGTCATCAATGCCGACGAATCCGAACCCGGCTCGTGCAAGGACCGTGAGATCATCCGCCACGATCCGCACAAGCTGATCGAAGGCGCGCTGTGCGCCGGTTTCGCGATGCGCGCGCGGGCGGCCTATATCTACATTCGCGGAGAATACATTCGCGAGGCCGAAACGCTGCAAAAGGCGATTGACGAAGCCTATGATGCAGGCCTGATCGGCAAGAACGCCAGCGGATCGGGCTACGACTTCGATGTCTTCATGCATCGCGGCGCGGGCGCCTACATTTGCGGCGAAGAAACCGCGATGATCGAGAGCCTCGAAGGCAAGAAGGGGCAACCGCGCCTGAAGCCGCCGTTCCCGGCGGGCGCGGGCCTCTATGGCTGCCCGACCACCGTGAACAATGTCGAGAGCATCGCGGTCGTCCCGACGATCCTGCGTCGTGGCGGTAGCTGGTTCGCCAGCTTCGGGCGCGAGAACAACGCCGGGACCAAGCTGTTCCAGATCAGCGGCCATGTCGAACAGCCCTGCGTGGTCGAGGAAGCGATGAGCATCCCGTTCCGCGAGCTGATCGAGAAACACTGCGGCGGCATAACTGGCGGGTGGGACAATCTCTTGGCGGTGATACCCGGCGGTTCTTCGGTTCCCTTGGTTCCGGCCGAGCAGATCATGGACGCGCCGATGGATTTCGATGGGCTGAAGGAGCTCGGATCGGGGCTCGGTACGGCGGCGGTGATCGTGATGGACAAGTCCACCGACATCGTCCGAGCGATTTCTCGCCTCAGCTATTTCTACAAGCACGAATCATGCGGCCAGTGCACGCCGTGCCGCGAAGGCACCGGGTGGATGTGGCGCGTGATGGAGCGCTTGCGCACGGGCGACGCGGCGATCGAGGAGATCGACATGCTGCACGAAGTGACCAAGCAAGTCGAAGGGCACACGATCTGTGCGCTGGGCGACGCAGCGGCATGGCCGATCCAGGGCCTGATCCGGCATTTCCGCCCCGAACTGGAAAAGCGCATCCACGAGCATAACGCCCAATTCGCGGAGGCGGCCGAATGATGAAGAAGCTCTTGGTCCTCGTCATCGCTGCATGCATCACAACGCCAGCCCACGCCCAACTGGAACGCGAGGCGACAACTGGCTCTCGCTTCCTCCAGGATCCGAACACCGTGGATCCTAAGGTCGTCCGCAAGATGACCAAGGATTTCGGAAAATGCATATTCGATGGTCGCGCCAAGCAGTCGCTCTCGCTGCTGGCCGTCAGCGATTATCGCAGCATCGACTATTCACAACTCGGCGAAGCCGGTGAATTCCTGAACGACAAGAAGTTCATGGAATTCTGTCTCCGCCGCGCGATGACGGCCAATCAACGCAAGATCGGCATTCGCATCAGCAATTCCGTGATTCGCAGTGCCCTCGTCGAGGAAGCATATCTCGACACTTACAAGAAGCGAAATGAACCGATTGTTTTGCCAGCGGATGCTCCTGAAGTGCTGCCAAATCGATATTTCGTAGCAGGGCCGACTTACGACGATGCACGCGCAGTCGCGTCGTTTTCGGATTGCGTCGTGTACAACGCACCGGCCGAAGCGCATGCGATCGTCCACACCAAGCCCGCGTCCAAGGAAGAACGTCAGGCCATAAATGCAATCGTTCCCGCGCTCGGAGCCTGTCTCTCGGCCGGAAGCGAGATGGCGCTTGACGTCCCGAGCATCCGCGCTTTCGTCGCCGATGGCCTTTGGGCGCGCAGCCATTACGGCAGCCTCCTTAGCGAAAGCACCGGAACAAGTGAGGAAATCACCAATGATTGATATTGCGTCCGGATGCAGAGCGAAGGTCACTCAACTCTTCGCAATTCTGGTTTCAGCGTCTTGCTTCGCTGCGACACCGGCTTCGGCGGGCAAGAAGGACGATGCCTGGGCGGCTTGTATCTGGGAAACCGTGCCGGCTTCGGCTGCAAACTGGGTCGAGATGCCGATGCCGGAGCGGCGGCAGGGGATCGGCGAGATCAAGCCGGAGTTTGCGCTGAAGTATCGACTTCAAGCCGCGTGCTTCGAAAAGCTGACCAAGGAAGGCAAGAAACGCCCCCATGGTTTCAACGACAAGAAGGTGCGCAAGGCTCTGATCGCCATGAAGCCCGATAATCCGGGCGAAGACACGATCGAACCCTTGGCCTATGTCTGCCGCCGTTACTTCAGGAACGACACCGAGTTCGAACGCCCTGCGGGTTATCGATGGGGCTTTGGACCGGACACGTCGCAAGCGCAGTTCTTTTCCCTGTCGTTCGTTTTTGCCGGAGGCGGCGGCAGCCTCGGCGAGCATGGTGGTATCAGTCGCTGCGACCTCATCCTCGCGGACGGATCGCTGCTCGAAATTGATTCCGAAACCCTCTCGGAGATGGCTCAGTAATCATGCCTAAAGTCACCGTAGACGGCGAAGAGATCGAAGTCCCGGCGGGCGCGACGGTGCTCCAGGCGTGCGAGCTTGCGGGGAAGGAAATCCCGCGTTTCTGCTATCACGAGCGGCTGTCCATCGCCGGCAATTGCCGCATGTGCCTCGTCGAAGTGAAGCCGGGGCCGCCCAAGCCGCAGGCGTCATGCGCGCTGCCCGCAGGCGACGGTCAGGAAATCCGCACCGACACGCCGATGGTCAAGAAGGCGCGCGAAGGGGTGATGGAGTTCCTGCTCATCAACCACCCGCTCGATTGCCCGATCTGCGATCAGGGCGGCGAATGCGACCTGCAGGACCAGGCGGTGGCCTATGGCCGCGGCGGCTCTCGCTACGAGCGCGAGAACAAGCGCGCGGTGACCGAGAAGTATATGGGCCCGCTGATCAAGACGATCATGACCCGCTGCATCCACTGCACCCGCTGCGTGCGCTTCTCCGAGGAGATCGCGGGCGTCGACGAAATCGGCGCGCTCTATCGCGGCGAAGACATGCAGATTACGACCTATCTCGAACAGGCGGCGGCGCATGAACTGAGCGCCAACGTCATCGATCTGTGCCCGGTCGGCGCTTTGACGTCACGCCCCTACGCTTTTGAAGCGCGCCCGTGGGAGTTGAAGCGCACGCTCAGCATCGACGTATCCGACGCCGTTGGCGCCAACATCTCGCTGCACTCCAAGGGTCGCGAAGTCATGCGCGCACTTCCGCGTATCAACGATGACGTCAATGAGGAATGGCTCAGCGACAAGGGCCGCTATCAGGTCGACGGCCTGACCAAACGGCGGCTCGACAAAGTATTCGTGCGCAAAGGCGGCAAGCTGCAGGCTGCAAGTTGGAACGAAGCTTTTGACGCCATTTCGTCGCATCTTGGCTCCGACAAGTCGTCCATCGCGGCAGTCGCAGGCGACATGGTGGATTGCGAGACGATGTTTGCCGCCAAGACCTTGCTGAAGGCATGCGGCGGCGGGCTCGTGGAGGCGCGCCAAACCGGCATGACCTACGACGTGTCGAACCTCGCGGCAGTGAACTTCAATTCGACGCTGGCGGGAATCGAGACCGCCGATTGCATCTTGATCGTCGGCAGCCATGTCCGCTGGGAAGCGGCGCTGGTGAACGCGCGGCTGCGCAAGGCGGCGAAGAATGGCGCGAAAGTGTTTGTGGTCGGACCTGATTGGGAAACGACCTATCCGGCTGAATTCCTTGGTGAAGATCTGAAAGTGCTTAACCGCGTGCCCAAGGCGCTTGGTGATGCGATGAAGGCGGCCGAGCGTCCGGCAGTGATCGTCGGCGGCGCGGCTTTGGCAAAAGGTGCGCTGGCTGCGGCGCTCAAGCTGGTCGACAAGTTCAATTTGGTCCGTGACGATTGGAACGGCTTCAATGTACTCCATATGAGCGCAGCACGCATGGGTTCGCTGATGCTTGATTTCGCGGTTGAGGGCGGAATGGCTGACCTTGCTGCGGCAAAGCCAAAGGTGCTGCTGAGCCTTGGCGCGGA
This sequence comes from Erythrobacter sp., assembly GCA_030065195.1. Taxonomy (GTDB): domain Bacteria; phylum Pseudomonadota; class Alphaproteobacteria; order Sphingomonadales; family Sphingomonadaceae; genus Erythrobacter. The sequence continues at coordinate 24,134 of JASJDE010000023.1, forward strand.
CGAGATGGATTACGAACCCTTCGCCGACAGCCTTAAGGTCTATATCGGCCACCATGGCGATCGCGGCGCGCATGCGGCGGACGTCATTCTGCCGGCGGCCAGCTACGCGGAAAAAGACGGAACCTACGTCAACACCGAAGGCCGGGTACAGTTCGCCGAGAAAGCGGTGTTTGCGCCGGGTGATGCGCGCGAGGACTGGACGATCCTGCGCGCGCTGGCCGATGCGTTGGATGTGAGCGTCGGGTTCGACAGCTTCGCCGAATTGCAAAGCGCGATGATTTCCGAGGTACCGGCTCTGGGCGAAGAAGGCCTCGCAGATTACGGCGCGCTGCCCAAGGCGGACAGCTCGGCCAAGGCGGAAGGCGAAATCACTGCCTATCCGATTGCGGACTTCTACCTCACCAACCCGATCGCTCGCGCGAGCGCGGTGATGCAGCAATGCTCGGCCGAGCTGCTCCATGCGGACGAGATCAAGGAGGCGGCGGAGTGATTGAGCTACCTCAATTCGTGCGGCGCATGCCATTCATCTTCTACGCCTTGGCGGTAATCTTCTTCGTTTGGTACCTCGCCAATGCATGGCTCGGTATCGCTTCGGCGTTTGGGTATGGAACGCCGGGTATCGGAGAAGTAGAGAATTATCAGAAGAGCATTTCACTCTTCGGCGCGTTTCAGGAAGCCGCCTACATGGTCGCCAACGGGGCAATCATCCATGTGCTGCTCGCCATTCATGACAAGATGAAAGGTCCGGAAGCGTGACCGAATTCTTCCAATCCTTCGGTATGCCCTACGAATGGGCGTGGACCGTTGCGACGCTGACCGGGATCATCGTGATCTCGTTGCTGGTCATGTTTGCGGTCGCGATGGTGATCTATGTCGACCGCAAGGTGCTGGGCGCCATCATGTTGCGGCGCGGGCCGAATGTGGTCGGGCCGTTCGGGCTGCTACAGTCGTTCGCCGACGGGCTCAAAGTGTTCCTGCAGGAAACCATCATTCCGAGCGCGGCGAACAAGGGCATCTTCCTGCTCGCGCCAATCATTACTTTTACCGTCGCGCTCGCGGCGTGGGCGGTGATCCCGTTCGATGCGGGCATGGTGCTGGCGGACATCAATGTCGGGCTGCTCTACATCCTCGCGATCTCCTCGCTCGGCGTTTACGGGGTGGTGATGAGCGGATGGGCGTCGAACTCGAAATACCCGTTCTTCTCCGCCATGCGCGCCGCTGCGCAAATGATCTCCTACGAAGTCTCGATCGGCTTCGTGCTGGTCTGCGTGGTGCTGTTTGCAGGCACATTCAACATGAGCGGGATCGTCGAAGCGCAGAAGGGGCACGGGCTGGGCATCATCAACGGGTTCTTCGTCAACCCGCTGCTGTTCCCGATGTTCGTGGTGTTCTTCATAAGCGCACTGGCCGAGACCGCGCGCGCGCCGTTCGACCTGACCGAGGCCGAATCCGAGCTCGTCGCCGGGTATCAGACCGAGTATTCGAGCATGGCCTTCGCGCTGTTCTGGCTCGGCGAATACGCCAACATCCTGTTGATGTGCTCGCTGTGCACCCTGCTGTTCATGGGCGGATGGCTGCCCCCGATCGAGTGGGCGCCGCTCTATTATGTGCCGGGGATCGTGTGGTTCCTGCTCAAGACGTTTTTCTTCTTCTTTCTGTTCAGCTGGATCTGGGCGACCGTGCCGCGGTATCGCTACGATCAGCTGATGCGGTTGGGCTGGAAAGTGTTCCTGCCGATGAGCCTGCTCTTCGTGGCACTGATCAGCGGCTACCTGATGGCGACCAAGATTGCGCCGATTTTCTGATGGTTAGGAAGGTCTCACTTTTCGGCCGTCTCGCATCTGCGGAGGGACATTTCGGATGAGTGTTCTTTCTACCATGATCATGGCCATGGACGTGATTCAGCTCACGCCCCGGATGCCACCGAAGTATCCTTTCGATCGGTCGATTGAGTGTCGTCTCTCGGATTTTGAGGGAAATCCAAGGCTTTCTTTGAGCGGGGAAGTGAAAGCCCTCAAAGCTAGCGCCGATTCCAAAGGCGCTTTGTTTGCACTGAGCTTGATAGCCGATGACCCCGAATTTACGGCTCCGGAAAGTATCGAAATTCCCAGGAACGTTGACCGCCTCAAAATCGAGCTGTCGAAAGTAAACAAGTTCGGCACTCCGATAACCTACTACGTGGAGTTTAGTAAGGTCGGTGCAGGGAACGCTAACTGGGCGTCGGCGCTGAGCAATTTCGCCTTCCCCATCGCCGCCGGATTATGTGAGCTCCATTTCATCTACGATGACAGACCGAATAGGGACCGAGGATCGGACGCCGAGTTGACCCAATGACCACCGCAACCCAGCTTCTCAAATCGTTCACCTTGTGGGAATTCCTCAAGGCTCACGCCAAGACCTTGCGCTATTTCTTCAAGCCCAAGGTTACGGTGAACTATCCGTTCGAGAAAAATCCACTGTCCCCGCGCTTTCGCGGGGAGCATGCGCTGCGTCGCTATCCCAATGGCGAGGAGCGCTGCATCGCCTGCAAATTGTGCGAAGCCGTCTGCCCGGCGCAGGCGATCACGATCGAGAGCGAGCCGCGCGAAGACGGCAGCCGCCGCACCACGCGCTACGACATCGACATGACGAAATGCATCTATTGCGGCTTCTGCCAGGAAGCCTGCCCGGTCGATGCGATCGTCGAGGGACCGAACTTCGAATACGCCACCGAAACCCGCGAGGAATTGCTCTATGACAAGGCCAAACTGCTCGCGAATGGTGACAAATGGGAACGGGCCATTGCGGCCAATCTTGAAGCCGATGCGCCGTACCGTTAAGGGCGCGCGCGGGACGGACACACGGGGATCATGATTCAAGCCATAGCCTTCTACCTGTTCGCAGGGCTGGTCATCGCGAGCGCGGTCATGGTCATCATGTCGCGCAACCCGGTGCACTCGGTCCTGTGGCTGATCCTGGCCTTTTTCAACGCCGCCGGGCTGATGGTGCTTGTGGGCGCCGAGTTCATCGCGATGCTGCTGGTGATCGTCTATGTCGGCGCGGTCGCGGTGCTGTTCCTGTTCGTGGTGATGATGCTCGATATCGACTTCGCGGCGATGCGAGCGGGGTTTGTGAAGAACTTCCCGCTTGGACTGGCTGTCGCGGCAATCCTGCTGGCCGAGCTGGTGCTGGGCATTGGTGCCTACAGCGCGGGCGGGCTTGAGCTTGGCTCTGCTGAAACGGTCGCAGCGCAGGCCCCCGGCGAGAGCAATATCGAGGCGATCGGGCGGCTGCTCTACGGCCCTTACATCTTCCTGTTCGAGATCGCCGGGATCATCCTTCTGGTCGCGATGATCGGCGCAATCGTGCTGACCCACCGCGAGCCCAAGCCGGGTGCACGCGGCCGTCAGGATATCGGCAAGCAGATAAGCCGTCGCCCCGAAGAGGCCACCGTCATGAAGAACCCGGAAGTCGGGCAAGGGGTCGAACTGTGATCGGGATCGAGCATTACCTCGTCGTCGGCGCGATCCTGTTCGTGCTCGGCGTGTTGGGAATCTTCATCAATCGCAAGAACGTGATCGTGATCCTGATGTCGGTCGAGCTGATCCTGCTCGCGGTGAACATCAATCTGGTCGCTTTCAGCGCGTTCATGGACAACCTCATCGGTCAGGTGTTCGCGATGCTGGTGCTGACCGTCGCGGCGGCTGAGGCTGCCATCGGGCTGGCGATCCTCGTCATCTATTATCGCGGGCGCGGTACGATCGCGGTCGACGATGTGAACCGGATGAAGGGGTGACGGAACAGTGAACTCGATCCTCATCATCGTTTTCCTGCCGCTGATCGCGTCGATCGTTGCAGGGCTCGGCAACCGGATGATCGGCAATGTCGCGGCCAAGTCGATCACGACCGGCGCGCTGTTCATCTCGGCAATCCTGAGCTGGCCGATCTTCCTTGGCTTCCTGGGCGGCACGCAAACCGCCGAAGTCGTGCCGGTGCTCGAATGGGTGAAGTCGGGCACGCTGACCTTCGACTGGGCGCTGCGCGTCGATGCGCTGACCGCCGTCATGCTGGTCGTCATCAACACCGTCTCCGCGCTCGTCCACCTGTACAGCTGGGGCTATATGGAGGAAGACCCGGATCAGCCGCGCTTCTTCGCTTATCTCTCGCTGTTTACCTTTGCGATGCTGATGCTGGTGACGGCTGACAACCTGGTCCAGATGTTCTTTGGCTGGGAAGGCGTTGGCCTAGCGAGCTACTTGCTGATCGGGTTCTGGTTCAAGAAACCGTCGGCCAATGCCGCCGCGATCAAGGCGTTCGTCGTAAACCGCGTGGGCGATCTTGGCTTCATGCTCGGTATCTTCGGCACCTATCTGGTGTTTCAGACCACATCGATCCCTGAAATCCTGGAAGCTGCGCCCGGCATGACCGGCGCGACCATCGGCTTCCTGGGCTATCGCATGCACACCATGGACATTCTGTGCATCCTCTTGTTCATCGGTGCGATGGGCAAGTCCGCACAGCTTGGACTGCACACATGGCTGCCCGATGCGATGGAAGGTCCGACGCCGGTTTCTGCGCTGATCCATGCCGCGACCATGGTCACCGCGGGCGTGTTCATGGTCTGCCGCCTGTCACCGATGTTCGAAGCGGCCCCTGTTGCGCTTTCAATCGTGATCTTCATAGGCGCTGCGACGTGTTTCTTTGCAGCGACCATCGGCACGACGCAGTGGGACATCAAGCGCGTGATTGCCTATTCGACCTGCTCGCAGCTCGGCTACATGTTCTTTGCTGCGGGCGTCGGCGCATATGGCGCGGCCATGTTCCACCTGTTCACGCACGCTTTCTTCAAGGCTCTGCTGTTCCTTGGCGCTGGTTCAGTCATCCACGCGATGCATCACGAGCAGGACATGCGCTATTACGGTGCGCTGCGTAAGCATATTCCGCTCACCTTCTGGGCCATGATGGCCGGCACTCTGGCCATTACCGGCGTGGGCATACTGGGCGTGTTCGGATTTGCTGGCTTCTATTCAAAGGACGCGATCCTTGAAGCCGCGTTCGCACGCGGCACGGACATGTCCTATTTCGCCTTCTGGATGGGCGCGATCGCAGCGTTGCTGACGAGCTTTTATAGCTGGCGCCTGGTCTTCCTGACCTTCTACGGCAAGCCGCGCTGGATCGAGAGCGAGCACATCCAGCACAGCGTTCACAAGACGCCGGAAGAGGCAGGCGAAGACACAACAGGCGGCTATCACCCGCATGAAAGCCCGCTGACCATGCTGATCCCACTCGGTGTGCTGACGGTTGGCGCTGTGTTCGCGGGTTGGTATTTCAAATACCCGTTTATCGATGGATCTTCGGACGGCGCAGTCACTGGTGCTTTCTGGGGCGCTTCGATCTACTTCAACGAAGGCCTCATCCACGCGCTGCATGCAGTGCCGCTATGGGTGAAGCTGACCGCGACCTTCGTGATGATTGTGGGCTTCGTGACGGCCTGGTGGGCATACATCAAGAACCCGTCGATCCCGGCCAAGTTCGTTGAGCAATTCCGCTACGTGCACCAGTTTGTCTACAACAAGTGGTATTTCGACGAGCTCTACAACCTCATTTTCGTCAGGCCCGCCTTCTGGCTTGGCCGCATTTTCTGGAAGCGGGGTGATGAAAAGACCATTGATCGCTTCGGGCCTGATGGCGCGGCTTGGGTCGTCCAACGCGGCGCAGTCCTCGCAAAGAAAGTGCAGTCCGGATATCTCTATAGCTACGCATTGATCATGCTGCTTGGCGTGGTCGCGGCGATAACGTGGGTCCTCTTCTAATGGACGGTTTTCCGATCCTTTCCGTGATGCTGTTGGTCCCGCTTGTGGCCGGCATCGCATGCTTCTTCCTGGAAGCGCAGGCGGCGCGCATGACTGCGCTGGTGGCGACGCTGGTCAATCTGGCGTTCGGCTTTGTGCTGTGGGTCAATTATGACATTGGCGGAACGCAGTGGCAGTTCGTCGAGAAAGCGCCCCTCTTTGCGGGCTTTAGCTGGGCGTTGGGAATCGACGGCATCGCGCTGATGCTCATCATGCTGAGTGTCTTCTTGATGCCGATCTGCATTCTCGCCGGTTGGGATTCGATCAAGACCCGTGTCGGCGAGTACATGGCAGCCTTCCTGATCATGGAAGTGCTGATGATCGGAGTATTCGCGGCGCAGGACCTGTTCTTGTTCTACATCTTCTTCGAGGCCGGCCTGATCCCGATGTATCTCATCATCGGTGTATGGGGCGGAGCGAACCGGATTTACGCGAGCTACAAGTTCTTCCTCTACACGCTGCTCGGCTCTGTGCTGATGCTGATCGCGATGTTCTGGATGGTGAACGAAGCGGGCACGTCGGACATCCCGACACTGATGCAGTACGATTTCGCACCGGAGGCGCAGACTTGGCTTTGGCTCGCATTCTTTGCAAGCTTTGCTGTGAAGATGCCGATGTGGCCGGTGCACACTTGGCTGCCTGATGCGCACGTCCAGGCGCCGACGGCAGGTTCGGTCATTCTGGCAGGTGTTCTGTTGAAGATGGGTGGTTACGGCTTCATTCGATTCAGCCTGCCGATGTTTCCAGAGGCCAGCGCACAATTTGCCTGGTTGGTTTTCATCCTGTCCATGATCGCGGTGGTTTACACCTCGCTCGTGGCGCTGGTGCAGAACGACATGAAGAAGCTGATCGCATACTCATCCGTTGCGCACATGGCGATTGTGACGGTCGGATTGTTCGCTTTTAATGTACAGGGCCTAGAAGGCGCGATGATCGTCATGCTCTCGCATGGCCTCGTCTCAGGCGCGCTGTTCCTGTGCGTTGGCGTGATCTACGACCGTCTGCACACCCGCGAGATTGATCGCTATGGTGGGCTGTCCATCAACATGCCGAAGTACGCGTTGTTCTTCCTGCTGTTCACAATGGCAAGCATTGGCCTGCCCGGTACGAGCGGCTTTGTCGGCGAATTCCTTTCGCTTGCCGGCATCTACCAGGTTTCCACGCTTGTGACCTTGGTCTGTACGACCGGGATCATCCTTGGTGCGGGCTACATGCTGTATCTCTATCGCCGCGTCGCTTTTGGCGATCAGGTCAATGAAGACGCAGCTTCCATGAGGGACCTCAACCCGCGCGAATGGGCGATGCTCGCACCTATTGCAGCAGCCGTGCTCTGGATGGGCGTTTATCCCGAGAGT
>JASJDE010000161.1 GCA_030065195.1 Erythrobacter sp.
GCGCGAAGTGCGTCAAGGGGTTGCCCAGCCTCGTCAATTTCCCGATACTCGGTCGCATCAAGGGTCAGGCACCGCGAGGGTGGAGCGCGATGCCATCGTAGCGGGAGAAAACACAATGAGAATGGCACGCAACAGGCTTTGGCTTGCGGGCGCAGCACCATTGGCGCTGGCTTTGACGGGATGCATGGGCGGTTCGATTCCATCGGCATCCACGCCGATTACCGACAGTGAGGCCCAGCAAGGGGCGGAATACCACCCGCAATTCCTCGCCGAATTCGGCGGTGCCATGACGGGGCCGCAGGCGGCCTATGTCGAGCAGGTAGGCAAGAACATCGCCGTGCATTCCGGGCTTGGCAACGCTCGCGAAAGTTTCACGGTCACCTTGCTCAACAGCTCGGTCAACAACGCTTTCGCGATACCGGGCGGCTATATCTACTCGACCCGCCAGCTCGTGAGCCTGATGAACAACGAAGCGGAACTGGCCGGCGTGCTGGGGCATGAAGTCGGTCATGTCGCCGCGCGGCATTCTCAAAGGCGGCAGCAGGCGGCCCAACGCAATTCGATCCTGGGCGTCCTCGGGGCAATCGGCAGCTCCATCCTGCTGGGCGACAGCCAGATCGGCAACACGGTGTCGCGCGGCCTCCTGCAAGGTTCGCAATTGCTCACCTTGCGTTTTTCGCGCAAGCAGGAGCTGGAAGCGGACGATCTCGGCATCACCTACCTCAGCCGCGCCGGCTACGACCCGCGGGCGATGAGCACGGTCCTCGCAAGCCTTGCGGCGCAGAATTCGCTCGATGCGCAACTCCAGGGCCGCCAGAATGCGACGGTGCCCGAGTGGACTTCGACTCATCCCGATCCCCAGGCCAGGGTGCAAACCGCGCTGGCCAAGACACAGGGCCTCGCGGACGGTGTCACGAATCGCGACACGTTCCTGACTCGGATCGACGGCATGCTTTACGGCGACGATCCCGAGCAGGGCGTGATCGAGGGAAGCGACTTCATCCACCCGGTCCTGCGGCTCGCATTCACGGCACCGCAGGGTTTCTACATGGTCAACGGCACGCGCGCCGTGAGTGTGAACGGACAGAGCGGCAGGGCACAGCTCAAACTCGCTCCCTATGCCGGTGATCTCGACAGCTATGTTCGCCGGCAATTCACCGAGCTGGGCGGCGAAAACAGTCGCCTGGCTCCGTCGAGCATCCAGCGTACAACGGTAAACGGTATCAGCGCAGCCTATGGTTCCGCACGGGTGAACAATGGCGGAAACCAGCTCGATGTCGTGGTGTTCGCATACGAGTTTTCTAACGACCGCGCCTATCACTTCATCGCGATCACACCGGCGGGCGGAGGCAACACGTTTTCCTCAATGTTTCGATCGATGCGCCGGGTCACCCAATCGGAAGCGAGCGCGGTCATCCCGAGGCGAATCGATGTCGTGACCGTTCGTCGAGGCGATACTGTCAGCGGGCTGGCACGGCGAATGGCTTACAGCGACGCCCAGGAAAGGCGTTTTCGCGTGCTGAACGGATTGGGGTCCAACGAAGGATTGATTGCGGGACAAAAGGTGAAACTGATCGTTCGGGCCCGCTGATTTCCGAACGTTTCACCGCACAAACAAAAAGCGGCGGGGAAATCCCCGCCGCTTTCCGTTTTTGCTTAGTCTTTCGACTTAGCCGGCCATTTCGGTCGAAACTTCCGAGAAAGTCGCGCCCAGCTGGCTGCCGAGGCTCTGCATGGCGGTGATCGCAGCAACAGCGATCAGAGCAGCGATGAGGCCGTATTCGATGGCGGTTGCGCCCTGCTCGTCACGGAGCATCTTGTTGATGAACTTCATTTGTAGTCTCCTGGTTCAGTCTTCTGGTACCCGTGCCCGTCCAATTTAAACGAACAGACATTTGAGGGTGTAAGTTGCAGCTCTTGAAGAAATGCTAATTCGCAGCCTTTCAAAAACCTTAACTCATGGCTCCCTCAACAGCGTCCTTCACCGCATCCCAGCCAGTGGAGTTTTCGCTCCCGACAGCCTGGAAGCCGCCGATGGCTGCGATCACGATGAGCGACGCAATCAGTCCGTATTCAACTGCAGTGGCACCCGAATTGTCGTTTCCAATGTGCTTTAGGAATTTCGTCAAATTCATGGGAACACCCGTTTCTTACGTTCCTGATGAACCCTCAAATCGGCCCAGGAGCTTAAGAAATGGTTGATTTGGGCCACGAGAATGGAAAAAATTCCGACATGACAGGCGAGTTCATGCTGGTGGTGGCGGGCGCTTTGCAGGGACGAAACGGTTCCTGGCTTATGCATCGCAGACCTTTGGGAAAGCATCACGGAGGCCTATGGGAGTTCCCCGGGGGTAAGGTGGAAGCCACGGAAACTCCTGCAAAAGCGCTGTGTCGGGAATTGTCCGAAGAGTTGGGTATCGAAATCGAACCGTGGCATTGCAAACCGTTGGCCTTCGCGGAGGACTGCATCGGAGAAGGACGAAAACCCATTGTCATCCTGCTTTACAATGTCACCGATTGGCGGGGTGAGCCGATGGCGCTCGAGGGAGAGGATATCGGCTGGTTCACGCCGGATCAGGTGGCGGCGCTCGACAAGCCGCCATTGGATTGCGAGCTGGCGAGGCATTTGTCCGACCGATCCCAACGCGCCTGAGTGGGGGAGCAAATCAGTGGTTGCCAAGCGGGGCATGCACCCTTATGTGCCGCCCCTCACGCGCGCCAGTAGCTCAGCTGGATAGAGTACCTGGCTACGAACCAGGCGGTCGGAGGTTCGAATCCTTCCTGGCGCGCCAAGAAAGCCCATCCCTTGCAGGGGTGGGCTTTCTTGGTTTGGTTGCCAGAGTACGGATCAAACTACCCGCACCGTTCCTCCGAGGTGGAGCGGTCCGGCACTAGTTCGGGCGCAAGCCGCACCCGCTTCCCTGAACAAACGTCAATCCGCGACGCTCTCTTCGAGCGCATGCATGTCTTCGTCTGACAGGCCGAAGTGATGGCCGGCCTCGTGGATGACGACATGGCGAACGAGCTGCTCGAACGGCACGCCCGTCTCCCGCATTTCCAGCAGCAGCGGTTGGCGAAACAGGCTTATGACCGGTGGCGCTACGCCATTCTGCCACACAAATCGTTCGGGCAGGGGAGTGCCTTCATACAGGCCGGACAGGTCCCGGCGATCCGCGATGCCTACCGATTCGAGCTGGTCCGACCGGGCGAATTCTTCGACCTTGAGCACCACATCGCCGAGCTTTTCGCGGAATTCTGCCGGCAATCGATCGATAACGGCACGCGCGGCGCTTTCGAATTCTGAGGATGCTGGAAGGCCAGAAGATGAAATCCGTGAAACTTTACCCATATTGTCGATATGGGGCGCCGCCTGGCGGTCGCAATTGCTAGCGTGCCGATCCCTTGCAAACTTCGCAGGGAACTGTTTGAAGCGTGGGCGATTTTTACCTTGGGATCAAGACGAGGACGGCAAGGGCCATGCACCAGGTCCGCCATTTGCCAAAGAAAGACTGTCAGCTATGAATTACCTGAATGTGCATGATCATGACGAATTCGATCCCGAGAATCCCTTGAACAAGCCCGACGTTCCCGAAGATGTCCAGGAAGCCATTCGAACGCTTCTGCGTTGGGCGGGTGACGATCCCGACCGCGAAGGGTTGCTCGATACTCCCAAGCGCGTCGGTCGCGCATGGCTGGAATATTGCGAAGGCAACCAGGAAGATCCGGCCATCCATCTCAGCCGCGTGTTCGAAGAGGTCGGCGGTTACGACGAGATCGTGCTCCTGAAGGATATCCCGTTCCAGTCCCACTGCGAACACCACATGGCCCCGATTACCGGCAAGGCGCACATCGCCTACCTGCCGCAGAACAAGGTGGTCGGCATTTCCAAGCTCGCCCGCGTGCTCCACGGCTTTGCACGGCGATTGCAGATCCAGGAACGGCTGACAGCCGAAGTCGCACAGTGCATCTGGGACAATCTCGAACCGCAGGGCGTTGCCGTTGTGATCGAAGCGCAGCACGGTTGCATGACCGGCCGCGGCGTGAAGACCCACGGTGTCGAAATGACCACGAGCCGGATGCTCGGTTGCTTCCTGGAAGACCATCGCAGCCGCAAGGAAGTGATGGCGCTGATGGGGTATTGAGCGCCCTCTCGTTTCGATCAGATGCGACGGATTGCGCCAATTGCCTAATGCAGATCGTCTCAAAACTCCGGGATGACGCTCGGTCCCGTGTTGGTGCCGCCTGCGAAGCCAGCTGGGAAGCACACTTCGACCGCTCCTCCACTTTGACCATATAGCGGGACCGAAGCGCCGCAATGAATGGTCGTACCTACTGGCGGTTCAATCTCATACCGCCAGCACGCAGGAAGCAACGAAGGCAAGGCATATCGACCGACAGCCGAGAGCCCGGTCGGAGTGAAAGGATCCTCAGAAGCTGGCGCAGCATAGGAACCTGAACTCAGACCGGTCCTTGTCACCCGACGGCTGGCTGGAAATGCTTCGTACCGATAGAACTTCTCAGAAGTTCGCGTCATGGCCTTGAATGGTAGATGACCGAAGACTGGGGTCGGGGCGGGCGGTGTCGGCGCAATTCCACCGACAGGCGTGGTGCGCAGAAAACTGATTGCCGATCGGACGTCGTCTTCCTCCAATGGCTGCAAGGCAGGCAACGCCTGCGTCGCTCCCAGCGCGGTACAGTATGCTTCTGGGGTGCCATTCGGCACCGCCCGGATATCGATCAGCTGGTCGCCTTGCGCTTGGGCCAGGCTTCTGAAGGAGTCGACATCGTAGGTGACAGCAACTCGACATCCGATAACGATTTGGAGAGCGTTGCCCGAATGTCCGAGATGAATATCCATGGCGGCTTCGGGCAGGCGTGCGAACTCATCTGCTTGATTCGGGCTCAGAAGGTAGACTGGCATATCGTGTCTCTCTGCGTTGTTGAACTTCAGTGAAGTCGAAGTGCTAGTCGCTTTGTGCGTTATGAGTCTGTGAGCGGCCTCACACTCTCTTAGAGTGGCCAAAGAAAAAGGGCGCCTTGATCGGGCGCCTTTTCCTTTTGCATCTCGCTCAGACTTCAGAGCTGTCCGAGCATATGTTCTGCGCTCGATACCCGAAAGTCGCCCGGTTCCTCGACATTTAGCTGTTCGACAACGCCATCGTTCACGACCATGGAGAAGCGTTGGCCGCGCTTGCCCATGCCGAAGCCCGATCCGTCCATCGTCAGGCCCACAGCTTCGGCGAAATCGCCATTTCCGTCGGCCAGCATGGTGATATCCTCCGAGCCGGCGGCGGAATTCCATGCCCCCATGACGAAGGCATCATTGACCGCAGTGCCGACGATTTCGTCGACGCCCTTGGCCTTCAGCTCGTCGGCCTTTTCGACGAAGCCGGGCAGGTGCTTGGCTGAGCAGGTCGGCGTGAAGGCGCCAGGAACGGAGAACAAAGCAACCTTCTTCCCGGCGAAATAGTCGCTCGACTGGACCTGTTGAGGCCCTTCGGCGGTCGCCTTGACCATGGTCACTTCCGGAAGTTTGTCACCCACTGAAATCGTCATTGCGTCCTCCATGCTCGATACGCGATGCGCGTACTCCTGGCTTCGGAGTCGGCGCCTTGCTGTCGATATAGGACCTCCTTCGAAGGCGGCAATGCCGCAAAATCGATCATTGCATGGTTAAGCCCGCTTCACCGTGGCTGTTGAACAGCGGGTAAACGTCACCCGCGATCCTGTTTCGTGCCGGTGGGGGCGCTTGTTCCAGACCAGGAGACGGGGACCATGAAACTCAAGAGACCGACAATCGCTGCATGCGCGATAGCTGCAGCGATGACGGCCGGTGCACAGCCAGCCGTTGCGCAGAGCGATTCAGCGATCAGTATCCGCAAGCTCGACATCATGCTGATGGTGACAAGCCTGCGTTGCCGCCATGGCGAGCACGATTTTCGGGCAGACTACCGCCGCTTTACCGCGACCCATCTGAAAAGCCTCAACGCGGCACACAAGCGGTTGCGCAGCGAACTTGTCGCGCGTCACGGTGCCAAGGGCAGCAAGCGAGCGATGGACCGGATGGGCGTGAGCATGGCAAACTTATACGGCCTTGGCCATCCATGGCTCGATTGCGCCGAACTCAAGGCGACCGCCCAAGACCTGAGCGCGATGCGAGACGAATCGGCGCTGTACGAAGCGGCCAAAAGATTGCTCGCTGCCGAACCAACGCCGCCCGCTCAAATCGCGGGCGTCGATTCCGGATTGCATGCGTCGCCTGGATCGGAACCTGGGCCCTATGGCCAGCCCGGTCGAAGGCCGCTGGTGGCGTCGCACGACCAGTAGCGCTTCCGACCTACCCGGTTCGTCCCACCGACCGCTCGGTACGACATATAAAGATTTCTTTATATTCTATTTGCACCGACGCGGTCGGATCGCTATGGGCTGCGGCAATAGTGGCGAGACCTCTCCTCGCCCGCATTTCCCATGCAGGAGACATACGCCGTGGCTACCGCAGCACTCGAACAGGAATACATTATCAAGGACATCGCGCTCGCTCAGTTCGGTCGCGACGAAATCGCTATCGCCGAAACCGAAATGCCGGGCCTGATGGCGTTGCGCGAAGAGTACGGCGCGCAGCAGCCTTTGAAAGGCGCGCGCATTACCGGTTCGCTGCATATGACGATCCAGACCGCAGTGCTGATCGAGACGCTGGTCGCGCTGGGTGCCGAAGTGCGCTGGGCCACCTGCAACATCTTCTCGACCCAGGACCACGCAGCCGCCGCAATTGCCGACCAAGGAATTCCGGTGTTCGCGATCAAGGGCGAGACGCTGGCCGACTACTGGGACTATGTCGGCCGCATTTTCGACTGGTCGACCGAAGCCGATCCTGATCTCACCGCAAACATGATCCTCGACGATGGCGGCGATGCCACCATGTTCGCGCTGTGGGGCGCACGGATCGAAGCGGGCGAGGAAATGCCGGCCCCGGCCAATGCCGAGGAAATCGAGTTCCAGCGCGCGCTCAAGGCGTTTGTCGCCGCCAAGCCAGGTTACCTCACCAAGTCGGTGAAGGCGATCAAGGGCGTATCGGAAGAAACCACCACCGGGGTGATGCGCCTCTACCAGATCGCCAAGCAGGGCAAACTGCCGTTCCCGGCGATCAACGTGAATGATTCTGTGACCAAGTCGAAGTTCGACAATCTCTATGGCTGCAAGGAATCGCTGGTCGACGCGATCCGCCGCGCGACCGACGTGATGCTGGCCGGCAAGGTCGCCTGCGTCGCCGGTTACGGCGATGTCGGCAAGGGCTCTGCCGCTTCGCTGCGCGATGGCGGCGCCCGCGTCATGGTCACCGAAATCGACCCGATCTGCGCCCTGCAGGCGGCGATGGACGGCTACGAAGTCGTATCGATGGACGAAGCGGTGAAACGCGCCGACATCTTCGTCACCGCCACCGGCAACGAAGACGTCATCACCGGCGAACATATGAAAGCCATGAAGAACATGGCGATCGTGTCGAATATCGGCCACTTCGACAGCGAGATCCAGATTTCCGCGCTCGACAATTACGAGTGGAAGGAAATCAAGGAAGGCACCGACATGGTGACGCTGCCTGATGGCAAGA
>JASJDE010000162.1 GCA_030065195.1 Erythrobacter sp.
AAGATTACCGACATCAGGGCCATGACGGGTCGGGTGATCGAAATCCGACTGTCGAGCCAGATGCCCGAATTCCTGCGACATCACCATCGGTCCGGAACCACTGCCGTTCTTGATGAAGCCCAGTTCGGGCTGCGCCATCAGTCGCAGGAATTCGGGCATCTGGCTCGACAGTCGGATTTCGATCACCCGACCCGTCATGGCCCTGATGTCGGTAATCTTGGCCAGGTCGAGGCCCAGCGAAGTGCCTTCAAGCCGGGAAATGGCGTCCCGCAGCAGCTGCCTGATATCGGCAGCCGTGATCGGCTCGCCGTCCGGCCAGCTCGATGCGCGCAGCCGAAAGATGTAACTCAAGCCATCATCCGCCACGATCCATCGTTCGGCGATGGCGGGCACGATCTGCCCCGCCGGATCGAGCGCCACCAAGCCTTCAAGGGTGGCGGCGCGCACATGCTGGGCGGCCGGTGACAAGCGGACGCCTTCGTCGAACAGGCTCTCGGGCTGGCCCACAACCGCAATCTCGATCGGGCCATCGTCGTTCGCAGGACCGCAGGATCCAAGAAGCGCTATCGCCGCGAGAAGAAGACAGAATCGCATGGTGCTGTGCGACTAGCACCTTGAACGCGGTCGGTCAGCGCAGATGTGCGCTCCAGTTCGGCTGACGCCGGTTCAGACCTTGCGCAGGCTCAGCGGGTCAGGCGACTTGGGCGCGCGGTGTTGCCAGGACCGTTCGATCACCGCCGGATCGTCCGCTTGCGGATCGACGGGGCCTCCACGGGCCAGTTGGGAATCGATGTCCTCATCGAAGGCGATACCGAAGCGGTTGTCCTGAACCCAAGCGACAGTGCCTTCAACTCGTCCCAGGTTGCGCATTTCAATAAGCAGGCGGTTGCCGCGTTTCACACGCAGATTGCCCTCACCCATCATGCCGCCATCGGACAGGTTGCGCACCCGGATTCGATGCGATTCCTCACCCTGTTCGACACGAACATTGGCGAGCAGAAACAGGCTGTCGCGCGATACGCTCCGTGTTTCGACACCCGTCATCTTCGGATCATCTCCTAGGTTCAGTCCTTGTCCGGGCCACTGCTGCGCTGGGCAGATTCATGTCCCGATACGTAGATTTCGGGTTAGATCAGGAAGGCTAATGCAACGTTAACGGTTGTAACATCACGACAGGTTCGCAAGGTCGCGTCCCAATCTGGCACGACAATCGAACTCAAATCCGACGCTCAATCGTCGCGTGAGACTTTTTCGCGGCGTTCATGCGCTTCCTGAGCTTCCACAGTCATGGTCGCGACCGGGCGGGCAATCAGGCGGCGCAGTCCGATCGGATCGCCGGTGACTTCGCAATAACCGTATTCGCCTTCATCGATACGCCGCAGGGCGGAATCGATTTTCGAAATCAGCTTGCGCTGCCGGTCTCGCGTACGGAGTTCTATACCCCAATCGGTTTCGCTCGAAGCTCGATCGTTCAAATCGGCCTCGCGGATGGGACCGTCCTGCAACGACTGCAATGTCTGGTCTGCGGCGTCGTGGATCGAACGCTTCCACTCGATCAGCAACACCCTGAAGTAGTGTTGCTGCCGCTCGTTCATGTAGTCTTCGTCTTCGCTCGGAATGTAATCCGCAGGAAGCGCGCGCTTTGCATTTTCAAGGATATCGGATTCGTTAGACGCCGCCGTGGCCATGTGGTTCTCTTCGCCCATTCATTTCCCGCAAGACATCCCGTCCTGTCTTGGCGCCTCAAGTTTCATCCGTTCCGATTGCCCCCACAAGCGGATGCGATGCGCGGCCTATAGGCGCGAGGTCCTAGCGGCACAAGCCGCTTTGCAACGTGCTGTCGAAACCGGCGATGAATGGGCCGGAATCAGGGCGCGGCACGGGCATCAATTCCGTTAGCGAGCAGAATTAACATCGGCATTAACGAATTGTTGACCATGATCTTGGAGGTCTTGCATTGCGCGATCGGCAAGGGGGTCCGTTTCGCGCGAAAACGGGGAGTGAGACATGGAACTCAAATCGATCGACGGGGGCAATTCCGAACCCATCTGCGGCAACGAGCCGGACCTGGTTATTGCACAATGCCTGGCAGCTGCCGCGCAAGGAGATACGTCGGCCTATTTCGATCTCGGAGTGGCCTATTCGACCGGTAGCAATGGTCTCGATTGCGATCTTATCGAAGCACACAAATGGTTCAACCTCGCGGCTTCGCGCGGACACGACGAAGCATCGTGGTGTCGTGCCGACATTTCCGAAGAAATGACCGCTCGCGAAATCGCAGAAGCCCAGCGCCGCGCACGCCAGTGGCTGGCCGATGAACGCCGACGCGCCGCCTGACCTTCCTACTCAATTCTCTTTCTTGAACGGGGTGCGTTCCCCGAGGAAAAGTTGATCGGTCGCCACGCCTTCGCGCTCGCGCTCGAGAAAATCGGCAACCGCAGCGCGGAATCCGGAATCGGCGAGCCAGTGGGCGGAGTGGGTCTGAACCGGCTCGTAGCCTCGGGCCAGTTTGTGACCGCCCTGGGCACCGGCCTCGACACGGGGCAATCCCAGCTCGATCGCCAAGTCGATCGCCTGATAGTAGCACAGCTCGAAATGCAGGAACCGAACGTCGCGGGTGCAGCCCCAATATCGGCCGTATAGAGCTTCGGACCCGATGAAATTGAGCGCGCCGGCAATCGGTTGGTCGTCCTCATAGGCCAGGATCAGGATCAGCTGGTCCCCCATTCTCTCCCCGAACAGGGTGAAGGCCTCGCGAGTCAGATAGGGCGTGCCCCACTTGCGCGCACCGGTGTCCTGGTAGAAGATCCAGAAGGCGTCCCAGTGTTCGGGTTTGATGTCGTCGCCCGAGAGGTGAACAATCCGTACATCTCGCTGCGCCGCCGCGCGTTCCTTGCGCAGGTTCTTGCGTTTGCGCGAGGCGAGTTCCGTCAGAAACGCGTCAAAGCTGGAGTAATCGCGATTCAGCCAATGGAACTGGATATCGCTACGGATCAGCCAATCGGCTTGTTCGAACAGCGAAACCTGCCTGGGTTCGATGAAGGTCGCGTGCGCAGAGGACAAGCCGTTTTGCTCGCACACCAGCTCCGCACCCTTGAGCAAGTGCAGCGCCAGTGACGGATCGGATAGCAGCAGCCTCGGCCCATTGGCGGGAGTGAATGGCGCCGCGATCTGGAGCTTGGGATAGTAATTGCGTCCTGCCCGCTGCAGCGCGTCCGCCCAGCTGTGGTCGAAAACATACTCGCCCTGGCTATGTCCCTTCGCGTAGCTCGGCATCGCCGCGAGCAGCTTTTCCTGCGGATCGGTGATGACGATCGGCACTGAGTCCCAGCCGGTTCCGGGACCAACGCTTCCGGAATCTTCCAACGCCGTCAGGAATTCATGACTGACGAAAGGATTGCGATTCCCGCCGAGCGTGTTCCACTGATCGCAGTCGAACTGACCAACACGGGGCGCGAGCTTGACGGTCAATTCAGACTTCGGGGCCTCTTCGGGGTTCATGCGATCCCTTCACCCTCCGCAATCAGCGCGTCGGCATGGTTGAGCCCCTTCTCGCGCAATTCTTGGGTGCGCGCGGTCCAGGTCAGCAATGGCTTGCCCGAAGCCCGCCAGAGTTTTCCCACGGCATGCGGAAGATCGCGAATGTCACACGCGAGGAGATCGGGCTGAGCGCGCTCCAGCGCATGCGGCCGCCGCCATGCATGCTTCCACCCATGGTCGAGCGTATCGGTGCAGACCAGGCCGCGCGTGTGCTGCGGCGCGTGCCTGGCGAACCATTCGCCCATGCGCGGGTCGAAGCTCATCACCGCTACCGGCCCGAAATAGCTGCTGAGCTCCCTTGCGATAGCTGTGCAGGCCTCCTGAATGGCAAAATCCGGGACTGATTTGACCTCGACCAAAAGCGGCTTCTGCCCGTCGACGAGTTCGAGCAATTGCGCCAGCGTCCAGATCGTCTGGTCCGTCTCCCCAAGCGTGAGCCGGCACAATTCATCGGCCGGCTTCGCCGCCACCTCGCCGCGTTCCCGCGTGAGGCGATTCAGTTCCCAGTCGTGAAAGACCAACGGCACATGGTCGCGACTCATCTGGATATCGCACTCGATGCCGAAACCACCCGCGATTGCCGCTTCCATCGCAGCTTGCGAGTTTTCGGGTATGCCGAGGCCGTGCAGCCCGCGATGCGCGAAGGTGTGGCGCGTAAGCCAATCGGGAGCGGCGCGTTCGCTCACTCGCTCGCGATCGCGATAACCGCATCGACTTCAACGGCGGCGCCCAGCGGAAGCACCGGTACGCCGACGGCCGCGCGGGCATGGCGACCCGCCTCGCCGAACACCTCAAACATCAGATCCGAAGCGCCGTTGGCAACCTTGGGTTGATCGGTGAAATCCGGAGTTGAATTGACGAACGCGCCGAGCTTGACGACCCGCTCGACCCGTTCGAGCAACCCGGCCGCCTTTAGCTGCGCCAGGATCATCAACCCGCAAGCGCGCGCCGCGGCCATGCCGTCATCGAGCGAAACGTCTTCACCCAGTCGCCCGGTCGCGAGCGCGCCGTCGATAAAGGGAAGCTGGCCCGAGACATGGGCGAAGCCGCCATGCAGCACGACGGGCTGGTAACTCGCCACCGGCGCCGCCGCTTCGGGCAAGGCGATGCCCAGATCCCGAAGTCGCGTTTCGATGCTCATACTCTTTCCTCCTCCAGACGATCCATCAACCAAGGCAACGCATCGGACCAAAGGTCGATCCTGGCGTCGGCATGCCCGGCCTTGTGCGCGCATTCGATCGCGCCGGCGATCATCGGCTCGCCGCACATATGCAGCCGGGTCACATGCGGTACCGTCTCGGCAACTGATGCGTGATGCTGCGCGAGGTCGTCGATGAAGAAGGCACTGCTCGGCGCATGTTCCGCGATAATCTTGGCGAGTGCCGGACCCTTGGGACCCTGATTGGTGTAGACTTCTGCGTGAATGCCGTGCGCAGCGAGTTGTTCGGCGCGGCGGTCGCGGCGTTGGTCGACGAGGTTGGTCAGGATCACGACATCGGCATGTTCGGCCAACGCGTTGATCGATTCCACGGCACCCGCAATCGGCAGTTGCCGGTCCATCTCGGTGTCGAAAAACCCTCCAAGCATCCGCCAGACTTCGTCGGCTTGCAGGTAGTCGCCGCTTTTGCGCCATTTGAGAGCCTTGGCGAAATTGCCGTGGTCGAGATTGAAATCGACCCCCTGGCTCTCCTCCAGCCAGTCCTTGAAATGTGCAACCATGTGCAGGATCACTTCATCGCAATCGCTGATGACGAGTGGTCGGCTCATTGTGACAGCTCCTGTCGGGCGGCGATCAGTTCTTCGGGCGTGACGGCCAAGGCCTCGGCGGCACGGATCAAATCGGGTTCGTGATTGGCCAGAAAATCCAGCGTCGAAGCGAGCACGGCCGGATCACCGAGCCCTTCGCGCAGAGTATCGGGATCGAGACCCGTCAGTTCAAGGTAGCGAGCGGCCCGATCGGCGTCCTCGAGCACCCAACCCAATGCGGCAAGCGCAAGCGTCTGCGGGCTTAGCGAGGGGTCTCGCGATGGCGAAGTGTTCGAATTCGGGATTGTCGCGTCCTTCTCGTGGGGATAGGCATGGCCATGGTCAGCAGCGGGGCTTGCAGTGGCAAAGCGAATAATGGTTGTCGAGGATAACGACCTCAACCGAAAATTGTTCTGCGATGTGCTCAAGGCAAACGGGTTCGAAGTGGACCCGGTTGCGGATGGCGGTGTTGTGCTCGATACGGCGCGCGAAACCTCGCCCGATCTGATTATCATGGATATCCAGCTCGGCGGGATGTCGGGTGTCGACCTGATCGAGGCGGCCAAACAGGACATGCTGCTGCGTGAGATTCCGGTGCTCGCCGTAACGGCATTTGCCGCCAAGGGAGACGAGGAGCGCATCCGATCCGCGGGTGCTTCCGGCTATCTGTCGAAGCCCGTATCGATCACCCCTTTCATGACGGCGGTGAAACAGCTCGTTGAGGTCGACGTTTGACCGCTGCTTGCATTTCGTACCGTTCTCGCCATTTATGCGCCCGTAACAGCCGCTTTTCAGCCACAAACCCGCGCCATAGCGGCCTTCAGATCTTCCACCGAAAGAGAGCAATTCGCCCATGGACAGTGCCGAAGTCGACAAGCGTATCCGCGCCTTGATCGAGCCTTTCAACAAGAAGGGCGTTGCCATCGCCGACGAAACCACATTCCAGAACGACCTGGAATTCGACAGCCTGACGGTGATGGATTTCGTCGCAGAGATCGAAGACGAATTCGACGTCATCATCAGCATGAACCAGCAGGCCGAAATCGAAACCTATGGTCAACTCGTCGCCGCAGTGCACAAGCTGCAGGATAGCTGATAGAGAACCCGCATGACTGACACGATGACCGAAACCGGCACCGCAGTGCCGCAGGGCGATCTGTTCTCCAAGTTCGACGGCCTGATCCAGACTCGCGAGACACTGCTCGCTACCGGAGTCGAAGATCCGTACAATCTGGTGATGGAAAAGGTCCTGTCGCCCACCCGTGCCATTTGCAACGGGCGCGACACGATCTTGCTCGGCACTTACAATTACATGGGCATGACCTTCGATCCCGATGTGATCGATGCGGGCAAACAGGCGCTGGCAGATTACGGATCGGGCACGACCGGGAGTCGCGTGCTCAACGGCACCTATCAAGGGCACAAGGAGTGCGAAGACGCGCTCAAAGAATTCTACGGAATGGACCATGCGATGGTCTTTTCCACCGGCTACCAGGCCAATCTCGGAATCATCTCCACGATTGCGGGCAAAGGCGACTACATCGTTCTCGACATCGACAGCCATGCTTCGATCTATGACGGCTGCGCCATGGGCAACGCTGAAATCGTCCCGTTCCGCCACAACAATATCGAAGCGATGGAAAAGCGCCTTCGCCGCATCCCGGAGGATGCCGGCAAGCTGGTCGTTCTCGAAGGCGTCTATTCGATGCTGGGCGACGTCGCTCCGCTGAAGGAAATGATTGCCGTCGCCAAGAAGTATGGCGCGATGGTGCTGGTCGACGAAGCGCATTCGATGGGATTCATCGGCGAAAACGGACGCGGAGTGTGCGAAGAGCAAGGCGTTATCGACGATGTCGACGTGATTATCGGCACCTTCTCGAAAAGCGTCGGCACCGTGGGCGGCTTCGCAGTTTCCAACCATCCCAAATTCGACATCATGCGGTTGGTCTGCCGTCCCTACGTCTTCACCGCCAGCCTTCCGCCGAGCGTCGTCGCGACCGCTGCGACTTCGATCCGAAAGCTGATGCACGGTTCCAACAAGCGCGCGCATCTGTGGGAGAATTCCAAACGTCTCCATGGCGGGCTGATCGAGCTTGGTTTCGAGCTTGGCACCAGCGAACCGCAAAGCGCGATCGTCGCGGTGATCATGCCCGATCTCGAACAGGGTGCGATGATGTGGGAGGCGCTGTTGAAAGAGGGACTCTACGTCAATCTCGCGCGTCCGCCGGCAACCCCGGCGGGGATGACGCTGCTGCGCTGTTCGCTCTGCGCCGAGCATTCCGAGGAAGAGGTCGGCACAATCCTCAAGATGTTCGAAA
>JASJDE010000024.1 GCA_030065195.1 Erythrobacter sp.
CCATAGTCCGCTTACAAACAGGATCAGGCCGACGAGTGAGGCAAAACCAAAGAGATAGCTGGCAATGCTGTAAGGGATTGCAAAGAGTTTCATAGGTTGTCTCCAAATGAGATTGTCTTGCGATGCGCCTCAGTCGGCCCACCATTGGTATGGACAGCGCGGGAAGTAGCCGAGGGCTGCGTAGAGGCTCCGTGGCGAGTCCGGCTTCTGCTTGGGTTGGTCTGTTTCGTTGTCGTTCGCCGAATGTCCCGCTTGCGATCGAGTATCGACGAGCGCTTCGACAGCGGGCATTGCGGCACCGGGCTTGATGGGTTCTGCGGAAGGTGCAGACTCTTCATTGGGGATGCTCGTCATGACGAGAGCCTTTCCTGGATTGGTGAACTCTGGGGAGCTTTGGAGCCACCGGCCTAGCCGACCGGTGGCTCCGCGCTTCGCGCCAACAGGAGGCGTCAGTTCGCGAAGCGGAACTGGACTTTGCCCACGGCTTCACCGTTCGAGTAACCGCCGCTGAAACCGAAGCTCCATTGGTCGCTGGCCCGTACGGTCGCTGTGGCGCCGAAGCCGACTTCGCCATTCACGATGCTGAACCCACCGCTGATTGCATAGGCTTCGGAGCTGTCGAGATAGGCGTCGGGAATTGCGGCAACCGCCGCTAGACCGCCTTCGAGATCGCTGATCCGGCGACGGTTGCTGTCGACCGCGAGGCCGAAGTTTTCGAGCCTCAGGTCGAAGCCCGACAGACGCTGATCGAGCGCGTCGATAGCCTGGCTATTGAGGTCGACCGATTGCGCATTGGCCGCGATCGCTGCTTCGTTCGCGACAATAGCCGCGCTGTTGACCGTGATGGCCTGGCCGTTGGCGGCAATTTCGGCGGAGTTGGTATCAATCGCTCCCTGGATCGCCCCGCCGTCGCTGGCGAGGTTGCCCTCGACATCGGTGGTGATCACACCGATCACGGCGCCTTGAGCGGCCGAGGACGCCGCCGAAGCAATGCCGGCCGCGGTGTAGGTGTTCGATGCCGTGCCGAAGGCAATCTGGTTTGCGCGTGTGGTGGTGGCGTTGTTGCCGATTGCCGACGCGTTGTCGTGCGTTGCCGTGGCGCCTTCACCCAGAGCGACCGCCAAATTGCCCCTAGCATCGGCGATGTCGCCGATGGCAGTCCCGCCGTTGGCAGCGAAGGAACCGGCGCCAACCGCGACCGATCCTCTTGCCGTGGCTCCAAAGCCGATGGCAGTCGCGTCGTCACCGGTAGCTGCGGCATTATCGCCTATCGCGGTCGAGCGCGCCGCCGAAGCGACAGCATTGGTGCCGACAGCAGTGCTGTCGTCGCCTGTACCGTTCATTTCGAGCTCGGCAGCAAGGCCATTCTCGAGCGATGTCACGCGCACGTCGATAGCATCGACATCCTCTTCAACCCCGCTCAGCCGGTTGTTGACGCCCGTCAGGTCGCTTTCGAGAACCGCGATATCGATCATGTTCTGGGTCGACCGGGCGGCGAACTCGTTGAATTCGGCGGGATCAATGCCGCCGCCTCCGCCGCCCATGCTTTCCAAATCGGTCACACGGGTTTGAAGGCCGGCGATATCGCCGTCGTTCGATGTGACCTGGGTTTGGACCGCAGCAAGGTCGGCTGGCGATACGCCGCCTCCACCGCCATTTCCTTCCAGCGTCGTCACCCGGATGCCGAGCGAAGCTATGGCGTTGCCATTGGTGGTGACCTGGCCCTGCAACGCTCCTCCGTCGCTCGCGAGGTTGCCGTCGGCATCGGTGGTCAGAACTCCGACGACCGCACCTTGCGCATCGAGGGACATTTGACTGTTGATCCCAATGAAGGTGTAGGTGTGACTGTTGCCGCCAATTGCAATCTGCGAAGCGCGAAAGGCCTCGGCGCCAATTCCGATCGCAACGGAGTTCGATGCGCGGGCCGTGGTCTGTGAGCCGATGGCAATTGCACCGTTTGCGGTTGCTTCCGCGTCGTCGCCGATCGCCACCGATTGGTTGCCTTCGGCAGATGCAAGGCGGCCGAGAGCGATAGAATTCAACCCAGTCGCTTGCGCAAAGGAGCCATATGCCGAGGAGAAATCGGCGGTTGCCTCAGCGAATTCGCCGCACTGCAAGCTGCTGGTTCCGACGCCACCTGTACAAAGGCTCGTGCCCCCGCCCATACCACCGCCAGCTTCCAGCGCGACGATACGCGTGACGTTGTTGTCGACCTGGGCCTGAAGTGCTCCGCCATCGCTGGCGAGATTGCCGTCTGCGTCGGTGGTGACGAGGCCGGCAACCGCACCTTGCTCCGCCAGCGAGTCTGCGGATGGCAAGCCGGCGAAGGTGTAAGTGTTCGAGACGCCACCGATCGCGAACTGGCCCTCGCGGATCGTCGTGGCTCCTTGACCCAAGGCAACCGAATTGTTGAAGGCTGCCGAGCTCGTTGTGCCAAAGGCGAGACTGGCAGTACCAGCAGCACTTGCACCGCGTCCCAACGCAACGGATTGTGCGCCTGTTGCCAACGAATTCATTCCGATGGCCATGCTTTCAAAACCCGTGGCGCCTGAACTTTCACCAATGGCTATAGCCGCCTGAGAATTTGCAGCTGCAAAACTGCCGAGCACGAGCGAAGATCGACCGATCGCACTTGCTTCGTGGCCGATGGCGACTGCGCGAGTTGCTGTGGCACGGGTGCCTAGAAGGTCGGTGTCGTTGGCCCCATCGCTGCCAATTGCAATCGACTCGTCACCACTTGCGAGAGCACCATTGCCGATTGCGCTGGAGCTTCTTCCTTCAGCGTTGCTTTTGTAACCGATTGCAATAGTTGCAAAGCTTGCGGCCCTGGCTTGGTTGCCAAATGCTATAGCTCGCTCCTCCAAAGCGCTCGCGCTCGCACCGACTGCCGTTGTTCCAAGCTCTGCGCCGACGGCCGCGATTCCGAGCGCTGTGGCGGATGAACCGGTCGCGACCGAACCCGCGCCCAGCGCGGTTGCTCCGCCAGCGTCAGCGTAGGCGTTCTGGCCCACGGCGGTATCGCCAAAATCTGCCGCAGTGCTGTTCTGGCCGATTGCAGTGCTGTTGATACCGGTGGCTTCGGCTTCCGCACCGAGCGCAGTGCTCTGGTCTTTTGATGCGATCGCAAAGTCGCCCACCGCCACCGAGTTGTCGCCGGATGCTTCGGCATCGAAGCCACACTCCAGGGTCACATTCGCCGAACTTGGCCCGTTGCGGCACTCGTTCTGCGCCTGTGCGGGCATGGCCAGCATCATGCTGGAAAGGATCAGAGCCGAGGTGCCGGTTGCGAGTTTGACTTTCGTCTCATTCAATTGCGTGTTCATAATAACCTCCTGTTGGTTGAGGCCTGAAAACATGAACACGGGCGGGTTTGCGGGCTTGAAGGCGGGCTGCAGTCGACTTGGAAATTCCCCGGAGAAGTCTGCAGAAACTTTGTAGAATCCCTGAAATCGCAGTAAGAAACCCCGATGGGGTGGTCTTTTGAGGACTTCGAACTCGACGCAGATGCGTTCGAGTTGCGCAAGGCGGGCGAGCCGGTTGCTGCTGAGCCTCAGGTGCTGTCCCTGCTGATCCTGCTGGTCGAAAATCAGGGCAAGCTGCTCACGAAGGATGCAATCGTCGAGTCCATTTGGGATGGTCGGGCGATTTCGGATGCCGCGCTGTCGAGCCGCGTAAAATCGGCCCGGCAATTGCTGGGTGACGACGGGAAGGCGCAGCGGTTCATCAAGACCGTTCATGGCCGGGGCTTTCGGTTTGTCGGCGAAGCTGCGGAAACGTCGGATCGACAATCGGGAACCGTCTCAGAAAATCCATCGTCCACTGCCAAACCCACAGTCGAACCGGGGTCGTCAAGGTCACCGTGGCAACGTGGATGGCCTTACGCCGCATTCGGACTTGCTTGCGTCGCGATTTTTGCCACCCTTGCGTATCTCTACGGCAATCCCAGCGGCAGGTGGGCAACCAACGATCAAGCTGTCGCTATCGCAGTCATGCCATTCTCAGGCCCGGCTGACGAAGAAGCGT
The DNA here is from genome assembly GCA_030065195.1 of Erythrobacter sp. Classification (GTDB taxonomy): domain Bacteria; phylum Pseudomonadota; class Alphaproteobacteria; order Sphingomonadales; family Sphingomonadaceae; genus Erythrobacter. Next base: position 4,024 of record JASJDE010000024.1, read on the forward strand.
TCGGAAGAGAGGTCGCCGCCGCGATAGTCACCGACCTGAGCGATCGGCGAGACTTCGCCATGGTGTCATCTACCAGCAGTTTTTCGCTCGCGGAGCGCGGGCTGACGGTTGCGGAAATCGCTGAGGAACTGGGTGCAACCCATGCGCTGGAAGGCGACGTCCGGCGGATGGGAGAAGGATATTCCGTCGATCTAAGACTGGTCGAAACATCGACCCAGCGTCAGATTTGGTCCGGCGCTGTCGAGCGCGGGGACGTACTGAAACCCACGCTTGTGAAACTCGTGGTCCTGCACAGCGCCGCGGCGATACAAGCGCATCTCGAAGTCGGAGCAGGGCGGGTCGACATTCCCGACGGCACTCCCGAAGATGCCATCCGGGACTATCGAATTGCTATCGAAACCGAGCTCTCCTTCAACCGACGGGCGCCAAGACTCTATCAGTACCAATTGCTCGAATCTGCGAGAGAGAAAGCGCCCAACTGGGCGGACGCGCATGGTGCATTTGCATACACGGTCGTGTTCACGCACCTTGACACTTTGGCGCTCAGCTTTGAGGAGCACCAAGAGGCGATCCGAGATGGTATTGCGAAAGCAAAGGCTATCGATCCGAACAACCGCTGGACCCGCTTGGCGGACGGTGTCTTTCAAACACGCTATGGAACCGATCTCGGTGCCGCATTGGAAATTCTGCGCGACTTGGTCGAAGATGAACCGGAATGGCCGCTAGCTCGCAGGCTGTATGCTCAGGCACTGGTATTGGGCGGTGACTATCGCGCCGCGTTGAATGAATTTGATCAGATCGATTCGCTGAATGCCGTTCCGACAAGCGTCGGCAATTTCATCCGGACCCAGGCCTTAAGGGGCTTGGGCACCGCCAGAAACAGCAAAGACCTAGCGATGGCGTGCGATGCACGGTGTTTCTGGCTGTTCTCAGGCTGGTTCGAAGCGATCCTGATCGCGAACTATCCTTCACGCGAAAGATTTGAGCGCGACCTAGAGGAACTGGCCGCCGCTATGCGCCGTGCGAACATCGATATCGAAGCCGCCGATATGGGTTTCGATGGAAATATGACGGCAAACATGGGTGCAACTGCGCGATACTTGAAAGGATATGGACCGATCCCCGAACGTTCCTATGGTCGACCAACAATTCTTGCCCAAGTGGACATGCGCAAAGGCGATGTCGAAGCAGCGATTGCTCATTTTGAAGTGCTAAAACTTGATTGGATGCCTGCAAATGCTGTGAATGACCTCGTTCACGATGATGCAATGGGGCTGCCCGAGCGGGTTCGAACCGATCCACGTTATGTAGCGATTTTCGATCGTCCGCATTTCCGGGCGGTTGAGGATTACCGCCGCGCAAAGGGCCTGACTGCAGGCCTGCCGGATCGCCGCTGAGTGTCTTCAGACTGGCGGAGCCTAGCGCGCGCTCCAGCCTTAATTCGAGGCGCTAATTTGGAACGGCTGGAAGGGCCGTCGCAGGCACGCCCGTGCCGTGCCAAGTCGTCTTTCTCGCGAGCGGCCAGAACACTTGCAGGCGAATTGGCGCTCGAGAACGAAACTCCGACGTGCGGCTAAACTGCCATTCCGATCGACGCGCGACGCGGCATATTCAGCTTTTCAAGGATCATGTGAACGTGGTTCTTCACCGTTGCCGGGCTGATCCCGAGTTCCTTGGCAATTTCCTTGTTCGACATCCCGCGTTTCACGAGTGTCGCCACCTCGCGCTCGCGCGCGGTCAAGCAATTGTTCGTCTGGACTTGAGCGTTGTCTATCAACGCTGCCATATGCCGGATCAGTCGGGCAGTCAGTGCTGGGCTGCAAACGGCTTCGCCGCGCGCGGCCTTCTGGATTGCAAGATCGAGATCCTCGATGCTCTCATCCCGACCCACAAAGGATGAGATTCCCCGTTCCGCGCAGCGCAAGGCATCGAGCTGGCCGCCGATGCCGAATCCGACAACCGAAAGATCCGGCTGCTTGTGCAGGAGAGGTCGGATGGTTTCGAGCGTATCGAGATGGCTGATATCCAGCACCACAATGTCGGGAGAATGCTCCTGAATCGAATCTGCAGCGTCGTGCGAGGGGACGGAATCGGCAATTCGGACATTGCCGAGGCGGCCTAATCCCCTGGCAAGCCCTTCTCTAAAGAGCAAGACATCACCAACAATCAGGCAAGTCGGGCTGCTCATCGATCCCCTGTCATCGTTAGTTTTGGAAACTAAATCGGGCACGAGCTACCTCCCTTGAAGATCGCGATGACAGTAGAACCCCAGAGTCCAGCTTCGAATATTTGAACTCAGTAACTGCCACTATATCCGATTTTGATATTCCCGATTGTAGAAAACCGCCGTCTCTGATTTCGGATGGCCGAACCAGCCCGGTCTAGTTCGACCGAACGGTCCAGACCGAAGGGTCTAGGCTGAATTGCCTTTGCATTCGGATTCAAAGGTTTTGCCGAGAAGACTGCCGGTTCGACATCCGCGAATTGCGCAATCCGGAGCCGATTGGGGAGACCATATCTAGACCATCGCATGGACCATTTTTTTTCGGAGTGGTTCATGCGCGCACTCGATTCGGCGGCGATTGTCTGCGCATGCCAAGTGAATTGACAGTCCAGTGAAGCGAGTTCGCGTCGTTCTGGGGGCGGTCCCGAAAATGATCGATTCGATCATCAGGGATGTGTTGCGCGACGCGCCTAACATCGAGATCATCTCTTCGGAGAATCCCGGCATCATAAGCGACTACGACGTTCTTGTCCTGAACTCGCTGGATTCCGAACCAGAGGGCAATGGATATAGCAGCCCCAGCCCTTCTTCTGGGATTGTCATGGTCAATTCGGGCGGACGCACGGCCACGGTGTTCCGGAAGCTCAGCGAGGATCTGAACCTCGAAATCTCCGCTCCGATCGCACTTGAACGAGCGATCCTGATGGCGGCGGAGCAAGGCTGATGGCGCACTATCGAGCCATCGCCGCGACCAGCGCGACCCTGAGGGCGCTGATTCAGGAACGCTATCCGCGAGACGAGTTCGGAAATGGCCTCGTGGTCGACGACTTTCGTTTCGCCGATCACGAAAACCCCAGAACCGACGAGGGCTTTTCCCTGCTTCTGTGGCGCGTAACGATCAACAAGGAATTGCGCGCCCGCCCGCCTCGGACTGACGTTTTCGGGAACACCTTCAAGCCATCTTTGCCGCTCGACCTCCATTATATGGTAATCCCGTTCGCAACGTCGGTCGAACGACAGCACCGCATGCTGGGATGGGTTATGCGGATGTTCGCAGACGTCGGTCATATCTCACCCTCGCAGCTGAACGCCTATCTTGCCGAAGACGATATCTTCCCCCCGACGGAAGACGTAGAACTGGTGATCGATCCGTTGCCGCTTGCGGATCACTTGACTCTTTGGGAGCGCCTCCAGCGCTATCCGGCTTACGCCAGTTACCAGCTGCGCATGGTCCTTCTCGATAGCGATGTCACGATCACCGAGAACCCACCGGTTGTCGAACGCGAATTCGAATACGGCGCGATAACTCCACCCGATCGGAGTGGGGCGCGATGACAGTGCTGATCAATCCCGACAAGTTCCGGATGCGCGCGGTCGGTTCACTGCGTTTCGTCGATGCGAGCAATCTTGCGCCCGTCACCGCGAGCCTTGATGCAATTATGGTCGATCAGGCGGAGCGATCGATCGTCCACCGTCTCGAACCTCGCGGTGCCGGTCACTGGGTACCCAATCGCGTTACCGGTGCGCCCGTATTCCTCCCCCCGCTCGCCCTGCGAACAATCGCTGACCGTCAACCGGTCGACCCGACGACAATCGGCCAGTTCCCTCCGGAATGGGTCGGCAGGGCGCGCGACTTCGAAGTGCGCGTAGAGGACGAGCAGGGAAGGTTTCTTCCGACCCGGTTCGATTTCCGTATGCCCGACCCTGCCGAAACGATCTGGTCGGTCTGGGGCTCTCCCCCGATCGCGCGGATCCGTTCATTGTTGCTGCCGGGTGAAACCGAAGCGGACTACATTCCGCTCTTCAATCGTTCCGGCCGCACCTATGACGTGCCAGTCGGCCGAGTTGGTGCGCACCTCGCCATCCGTCAGGCCGACGGGACCGATCGCCCGGCGAGCTGGGCGCTCCTGCGGGTTCGTCAAGGCAATACGACCATCGGCCTTGGCTTGGCCGACCAGAATGGAAACGCAGAAGTTGCCTTCTCCTATCCGGAGTTACCGATCCTATCGCCCGCCGATGCGGCGGCGGGTCGTGACAGGATCACCTGGCGCATCCGGATAAGCGTTCATTTCGATGATTTGGCGAGCGAAACGACGAGCGACGGCCAGATTCTGCCGCCGAAATTCGAAGACATTCTGGCGCAACTACCAGGACCCGCCACCAGAGCGCTCCGTAACATCGACGACAATACCCCATTTCCGGCCACCGATCTGGTGCTCGGAGAAAGACTCATTTTGCGCACGCTCGATGGGTCCGACCAACCACTTTCCAGCCTCTTTCTTGAGGCGAGCTGAGCGAAGGAGGCAAGAAGATGCCTGAATATCTGGCCCCGGGCGTATTCGTGGAAGAGGTGTCCTATCGCGCCAAGTCCATCGAAGGCGTCAGCACGACTACCACCGGCTTTGTTGGCCCGACCCGATACGGTCCAATCGATCTGGAACCGGAGCTGATCACCTCTCTGGTAGAGTTCGAGCGGATCTATGGCGGTCGCCAGCAGCTCAATTTCACGGGCGCAAACGGTGGCACCGTCGACAATTATATGTGGAATGCCGCACGCGCCTTTTTTCAGGAAGGCGGGAAGCGACTATACGTGGCGCGCGTATTCGGAGGCGATGCAGCCGCGATCAGCGCGGCTCGCGCCCGTGTCACGGGCACGGTCCCACCCGCAAACGTGACGATTAGCGCCCGCTTCCCAGGTGAAGCTGGGGAATCGCGTGTTCGGCTGCAATTCTATGCCGGAGCGAACCGCTACGCGGTCGAAAACGAAGGCGGCACCGATGTCGCCAAGCTGCGCGGCACGACACATCGCGACGTCGTCTATATCAATAATGTCACGGCGGGTGCGGAAGGTTTGTACATCCTGACGCGCGACGAGCAGCAGGACACCTGGACGTTCGACAACGAAAACGGCACTTCGTTCGAGCTGCAACAGATCTTGGCCGACGGAGACACCGACGCGATCGTCCGCGTTGTCACGGCGACGATCTTGGTCGAACCGACCCAGCCGGGATTGCCTTTCTTTGCGGCAGCCGAGCTCGCGCTCGACGATCAGCACCGACGTAACGGCAAGCCGGATTCGGTCTTCGACTACTTTGCCGAACAGCCGGAAAGCCAATCGGCGGCGCGATCGAATCCGATCGTTATCTCCGCGCTCACGGTCGCGGAAGCGACCGCCGAACGCGATGCTGCGCAGCTGTTGGTAGACGCCGCACAAGCGACCGACGACGCGAATGACCTCGCTCTGACCGCTGCAACAGATGCTCGCGACGACGCTCAGGACGACGTCGACAACCCTCCGGGCGGTTCCGACCCAGCGGTGCTCCAGCAAACACTCGACGATGCCGAGCAAGCGCTCACGGCCGCGCAAGAGGCCAAGGATCAATCGGCCGAAGCGCTCGTACAAGCGCAGGCATGGCGCGACACCGCACAAGCAATCGTCGCTCTGGGCGATGCCGATCGATCCGGACTTGCCTTTGCTAGCGACTATCTGGTCGCCAACGAGGCCGACAACCGGTTCACACTGCAACAGCTTCGCGAAAGCGACGGTAGCGAACCTTTCATGGATGCGGAATTCTTCCTTACCCAAGGGGCGGACGGAGAGCCTCCCAACGGGCCCAACTATGTCGGTGCAATCAACCCCACAACAAATCTCAAGAGCGGATTGGTCGCACTGGAAGATCTTGAAGACGTCTCGATCGTCGCCGCCCCCGGATCGACCTATGTCGAAACCAACGCGCAGGCGATTGCCAATGCCCTGATCAGCCATGCCCAGCGCATGCGCTATCGCATCGCCGTCCTCGACAGCGTGCTCGGCCAGTCGATCACCCAGGTGCGGGAATATCGCGGCAAGTTCGATTCGAAATATGCGGCATTCTACTATCCCTGGGTGCGGATCACCGATCCGGAGACGGGGAACGAGAACCTCTACCCGCCATCAGGCTTCGTATCGGGAATTTATGCCCGCAACGATATTGAGCGCGCCGTCTACAAGGCGCCGGCCAACGAGGTGGTGAATCTCGCGCTCGGTTTCGAGAAGACCATAAACACGGGTCAGCAAGAGGTTCTGAATCCCGAAGGGGTCAACTGCTTCCGTTTCTTCGAAGGTCGCGGAAACAGGCTGTGGGGCGCGCGCTGTGCAACCAGTGACCCGGAGTGGAAATACGTCAACCTGCGTCGCTATTTCATCTATCTCGAGCGTTCGATCGACAAGGGTACCCAGTGGGCGGTGTTCGAACCCAATGGTGAGCGACTGTGGGCGAACATTCGCACTACAATCGAAGACTTCCTGCTCAACGAATTCCAGAACGGTGCCCTGCTCGGCGAGCGACCGGATCAGGCCTTTTTCGTCAAGTGCGACCGCTCCACCATGACGCAGAACGACATCGATAACGGCAGGCTCGTCTGCCAGATCGGCGTCGCTGCCCTGAAACCCGCTGAATTCGTCATCTTCCGCATCGGCCAGTGGACGGCCGACAGCAATTCCTGAGGAGAGTAGATCATGGCAGTCCTCAAACAGCGACCCGTCAACCAATTCAATTTCCTGGTCGACGTCGGCAACGGCAACACTGACGGGCCCGATGCGGGATTTCAGGAAGTCAGCGGCATGGGCATGGAAGTGGCGCTGGCCGAATATCGCAACGGCAACCGCAAGGAAAACTCGGTCATCAAGGTCAACGGGTTGGTCAAGGCAACCGATGTGACGCTCAAACGCGGCGTTATCGGATCGCTATCGCTCTACCAATGGCTCGACGCGATCCGCAATGGCGCAACCGATGCCAATCGCACGGTCAAGGTCCAGCTCCAGAGCGAAGACCACAGCGAAACCATCATGACCTGGAAGCTGATCGAAGCCCGGATCATGAAGCACACCAGCGGACCGCTCAACGCCAAGGGCACGGACGTTGCGATGGAAGAACTCGTGCTCGCTTACGAACGGCTGGAGATGGAATAGGTCGATGGCCGCTGGTCGCCGCCTTCCCGGCATCCATGTCGACACTGCACTGCCTGCACGGCCAGGCGGTCGGTTTCCGCGCATGGATGTGGCAGTATTTCTCGGTATCGCGGAACGTGGCCCGTGCCATCGTCCCGTGTTGGTAGAGTCGGTGGCGGCATTCGAGGCGACATTCGGCGGGACCGCTGAGCTCGCTTTCGATATCGAAAGCGGAAATACCTTGACTGCCAACCTCGCTCCGAGCGTGCGGGCGTTCTTCTCCAACGGCGGTCAGCAATGCTGGGTGATCCGCGTCGCTTGGACTCCGGAATTGGTCAATGCATGGTCCGACACGGGCAGCGACACGAGCGATGTCGTACCTGCATCCACAGGACGCTTCGCTCTTCGTGGGATGCTCGGTCGCTTTGCTCTCCCAAGCAATGGCGAAAGCCGGGTAGAGATAGGCGAATTGATGGCGTCCTCGGTCGGTGCCTGGTCTACGGAACTCGCTCTTTCCGGGCGGGCATTGCGGGAACCCGTTTCGATTATCGATCCAGTCAGCCACCGCTGGGGCCTGCGCTTTTCCAGTCGAAGTCAACTGACCGCAGGCGACCTGATTGAGTTGCGCGAATACGATGCAGGCATCCTCCGCTTTGCGAAGATCGTTCACGCCGAAGGCGATCAATTCTGGGCGGCTTGGTCGGCGTCCTTCCTACAAATTGCCGAGGAAACACCTGAAAAGGAGGGGCATGCGCATCTCGCTGGGCGACGCAACCGCGTGAACGCTCGTTTCTACGAAGGTCCGACCAGCCGGGTCGTACTTGAGCGCGAATACAGCGAGATGGTGGCGGGATCGTGGGTCAATTTCTTCCAGCAAGGGGAATCTGTCTGGTTGCGCGCTGATGAAGTCGAAGGTGCAGAAGCGACCGGTCCGGCTTGGCAGCAAGTCGGCTCGCGACTTCCTGAGACTCCGTTCGTTGCCAGCCGACTGAGCCTGGATCTCCGCAGCCAGTTGGGCGAGGCAAGCCGAATCTCCCAAGGCGTCGGCCTCACGCCCGAATCCGCCAATTCGCTGTTCAAGCTTGTCGGAGACGATGAGCACTATGCAGGCGATGAAAGCCGACTTGCACAGTCGCGACCTTTGTTCTCTTCACCGCATGGCCTCGCGCAGCAATTGGAGACATTCCGCGAAAACAACGCGGGTGGGATAGGTGGCAGCGATCTCGCCCGCGATTTCGTAGACGAAACAGCCTTGGAGAGCCAGCGCCCTATATTGCGCACCGCCTTCATTCCTCTCGGCTTGGACGACGAATTCGGACAATCCACCCTACCCTATCCATCGGACGACCAACGCGCATTGGAGCTCAGTGGGCTGACGCCGTTCGACCACCGTGTCTTCATCGATCCTTCATTCGCCGGCGTATCAACACAGGAAATAGATCGCCACGCTATCCAGCGCCACGATCTGGACGGCATGGACTTGTTCGGAATTCACGCATGCTACGATATTCCGGGCGAATCCGTGGGTGAGGCATCGATCCTGTCGGTTCCGGACGCGGTCCAGCCTGGGTGGGTCCTGCGGCAAGACACGACCGCCTTGCCCGATCCCGAACCAGGCACCTTCGTTCCTCCCAATTGGCACGATCATTCTGGACCCTGCCTGACCGAGCCCGAAATCGCACTCAACGAACCGGACTACGCCGGCTTCCTCGACTGCGACGTGGTTGTCCTTCCGCGCCCCAGGCTCTGGGGTCCACTCCGGGCAGTCACATCAGATAGCTTCAACTTGACTTTCACATCCTCGGTCGAGGGCGTGGAGTTTGTCTTGGAAGAATCCGCCCGCCACGATTTCGCAGATGCTGCCGAAATCTATCGAGGGAGCAATACGGAACTGACGATCCAGGACCGCGCGGAAGGTGCCTACTATTATCGGCTCCGGACCGAACTCGACGGCAATGTCTCCCAATTCTCGGCTCGAACCGTGATCATCCGCAGTTCCGACTACGTCGCACTGCCGACTGACATTCCCAATACATTGCGGGTCCACGTCGCCATGTTGCGATTGGCAGCCGGATCGGCAGCGATGACTACCTTGTTGAGCCTGCCTCGAGATTTCCGCGCCGACGATGCTCAAGACTACGCTGCGCAACTCGTAGTCCCTGGCTTCGGCGACGCGGCATTGACGGATCGAGAAGCGCGGTCGCTGTCCTATGGCGGCTTGTTCCACCCGTGGATCGCTGGCGGCAACGAAGATGAATTGATCACCCTGCCACCTGACGGAGCAGTGGCAGGCCAGATGGCCAGGATCGCCCGCGAGCAGGGCGCGTGGTTCGCGCCGGCCAATCGAGATTTCGCCAACGCAGTTGGCATCTACCCTGCCATTGCACGAGAAGACTGGCTCCCAAGCGATGCCGCCCGGATCAACCTCGTCCTCCCGCGACCCGATGGCTTTTTCGCCCATGCCGCGCGAAGCCTGTCTGATGAGGCCGACTGGAACCAGATCAGCGTGCGTCGCCTGTTCATCATGCTGCGACGGTTGCTTCTCGACATTGGAAACACATTCCTGTTCGAACCCAACGGGCCGTCGGTTCGCCGCTCGATCGAGCGCACGCTCGTATCGCATCTTGACCTGCTCCAGCGCGAGGGAGCCTTTTCCGGCCGTATTTCGCGGGACAGCTATTTCATCAGGCTGCGCAACTCCCGGCAGAATCACGACAACGGCCAGGTGCTGGCGGATATCGGCATCGCGCCGTCGCATCCGATGGAGTTCATCGAAGTGTCATTGGTCCAGCAAGGCGAACGCCTCACATTGGAGGAAGCCGCCTGATGGCAATCGAAGACCGCCCCTGGAACACTTTCAACTTCGTTGTAGAGATCGTGCCGCAGGGTGACAGTAAGCCGCTGTGCGACGCCGCCTTTTCCGAATGCGACGGCCTCGAAATGACAATGGATGTCCAGACCATCCGTTCGGGCGGTGCCAATGATCGCGCCTGGCGCGTCCCTGCGGTCATCAACTACACCAATCTCACGCTCAAACGCGGAATGACTGCCAACCTCGATTTGTGGAAGTGGTTCCGTCGATCAATCGAGAATCCCTTTCTGCGGGCCGATGCTGACGTGGTCATCTTGGCGGATGACGGAAAGGCTGAGCTCGCCCGCTTTCGTCTGTCGCGCTGCATCCCAATCAAACTCAAGGCGCCTGCCCTGAACGCCAAGGAAGGCGCGATCGCGATCGAGGAGTTCCAGCTTTCCTACGACAAGTTCGAGCTCGTCGAGGAACAGACTCAGGAGTCGGCGGCATGAGCGAAACCAAACTTGCCATGGCCAAGTTGATCGAGCTCACGGACGACTTCACCAGCGAGAAAGCCGACGGAAAATCGGTCGAAGTCCAGTTCAATCCCGAAACCCTAAAGCTCGCATTCGCCAATGAGATCCAGCAACCCGAAGGCGGTGATCAGGCCAGCGGGACCGCTGGCCAGCAGTTTGTCGGAGCGGGCAGCACAACCTTGACCGTAACCCTGTGGTTCGACGTGACCGCGATGGAAACCAACCCGGTCGACGATGTGCGGCGCAAGACCAAGGAAGTGCTTTACTTCATGACGCCTCGCAAATTCGAATCCGATGAATCGAAGTTCGTCCCGCCGGCAGTTCGCTTTCAATGGGCGAGTCTGATTTTCGACGGTTTGGTCACATCGATGGAAGAGAATCTCGAATTCTTCTCACCGGAGGGAAAGCCGTTGCGTGCGAACATGGCTCTGGGCTTCACGCAACAGAAGATTCTCGTTTCCGACTTCGAAGGCGATGGCAAGGTCAACCTGCCAGGCACCAAGCCGCGCGAGCAGGCGAAGGAAGGCGACAGCGTTCAGAAGATGGCCGCCAAAAAGGGCAAGGGCAACGATTGGCAATCGATCGCCGAGGCAAACCAGATCGAAGACCCTTTGCGGATGAAACCTGGCAAGCTGGTCGATCTAAATGCCAAGGTTCCCAAGGCGCAAGTGAAGCTTCCGAGCGTCGAGATCGGCGCGGGCAACGTGGACGTGGGCGCGGGAATTTCGGTCGGTCCCCAAGGTGCCGCCGTGTCCTTGACCGATGCGGCGAATGCAGCCCTCAATCTGCCGCAAACAATCGCGTCGCAAAGCGGCGCATCGCAACGGCTCGGACTGCCAAGCCTCATCCCTCCACCTCTGCCCAAACTGGGGATCGAATAGGAGTCTGCGATGACTGTCGTGATCAATGAATTCGAGACGCTTGGCGAAGCACCTCCCGCTGCGACTGCCGGTTCAGGCACGCCACCCGAAGTGGCCGAACGTGCGCAGCGCCGACGCGCCCGACTGGCGGCATGCCGCCATATCCGCATGGCAAGGACCTGAGGAGAGCGAGATGACCGCAACCGTCGCCCGCCTTCCCAGCCGTCCCTCCAGACCGACCATCAAGATCGATGGCCAGGCCGAGCCGACGCTGGAAGCTGCCCTCATTTCCTATCGCCTTGATTCGTCACTGGAAGACATGGCGAGCGCGCAGCTCGAATTTGGCAACTGGGGCGGCGAAGACGAGGGTTTCACGTTTTACGATCGGGAATTGCTGGAATTCGGCGCTGAGCTCGAAGTCGCGATCGACGACGCCCCGCTTTTCCAGGGGAAGATCTCGGCAATCAGCGGTCACTACCCAGAAGCGGGACCTCCGACCATCTCGGTTTGTGCCGAAGACGAACTGCAATCCCTGCGGATGACCCGGCGGAGCCGCAGCTTCGAGAATGCAACGCTCGAAGACGTTGCAGGAGATATCGCCCAGGCTCACGGCCTTACCGCCGATGTGGCGATCACGACCGCGGCGGCCCCGCTCATCGCACAGATCAACCAGACGGACTTCGCTTTCCTGTTCGACCTTGCCCGCCGGTTTGGCGGATCGGTGGCCATCGAAGACGGCATCCTTCAGATTCGTGCGGACCGCGGGACTCCAGCGGTCGAGTTGCGCTGGGCGGGGACATTGCGTGCATTCGACGTGTGCGCAGATCTGTCGGGTCAGCGAAGCACGGTCACCGTTGCCGGGTGGGACGTTGGCTCGAAAGACCAAGCCAGCCATACCGCAGACTCATCCGTGGTGAGTTCGGATCTCGGAAGCGACACTGGCGGGTCGGCCATCCTCGACGAGAAACTCGCCGCGCGCGACGAAACTCTCGCGCATTGCCTGCCAGCTTCGCAATCCGAGGCTCGCGAAATTGCCGAAAGCGCATACCGGATGATGGCCCGCGACTTCGTGACCGGCGAAGGGCTGTGCGAAACTGATCCCCTAATCCACGTAGGCGCGAAGCTGGAACTCGCCGGACTTGGACGCATCTTCGACGGGACGTATCGCGCCACATGCGTCTCTCACCTGTTCGATCCTGCGAATGGCGCGACGACCGAGTTCCGCTGCGACCGACCCGGAATTGGAGGCGACGCATGAAGCCCGGCCTATTCTATCCCGGCATATCTCAAGCAAGCGGCGAACCGCGCGGCTCCGAGGGTCTCGGCGGTCTGTGGCACGGCGTCGCTCCGGCCAAGGTCGTTTCGTTGACCGACCCGGACGGTCAAGGTCGAGTCCAGATCGAATTGCCCTGGTCGCCCGATCCGGATTCCGAGCGCTATCTCGCTTGGGCGCGAATGGCGACCCTGTTCGCAGGTGCCAATCGAGGCAGTTGGTTCCTTCCCGATGTTGGCGATGAGGTCCTTGTCGCGTTCGAACAGGGCAGTCCACGCCGTCCTTACATTCTAGGTGGCTTGTGGAACGGCCAGGACAATCCGCCCGACGCAGAACACTCCGACGAAAACAACAAGAAGGTGATCCGCTCGCGCAACGGCGTGAAAGTGACAATGGACGACAGCTCCGGTCAGGAGAAACTGCAACTTGAAACTCCAGGCGGGCAGAAGGTCAATCTGACCGACGGGCCCGGCGAAATCCTTGTCGAAGACAGCAACGGGAATTCGATCAAGCTCGACCCCTCGGGTGTGACCGTCACCGCGTCGGCGCTGGTCAAAGTCGAAGCGAGCATGGTTCAGATAGATGCCACCGCGGTGACCGTGAACGCGGCGACATCGACATTCTCGGGCGTGGTCAACGCACAGACGGTCATCGCTTCCAGCGTCGTGTCGGCCTCATACACTCCAGGTGCGGGGAATATCTGGTGACTGCTCTCAATCATCCCCTAACCTGGACTTCACCGCGACCACTCTGGAGAGCTGCCGGACAGGCAGGCCTGCAACCCGCAATACTGCGGTTCGCGCAGGACGATTTCGCGGAGCAACTGCTCGGCGCGATGGCGAGTGAGCCGGGCGCGATCGCCAATTTTGTCGCGCGCTACGAAGATTGGCGAACCCCGCCCGGCAAGACTGCGACACCGGACCTCGCCGATCGTGTTCCCCTTCCAAAGGCGATCCGACAGAACCGCCGTTCGCTGCTGAGTAGCTCCGCGCCGACCGAAGTGAAATCGAAAGAAGCGAACGCCCCGCTCCTCAAGCTATATCAGCCGGCGCACCAGCGACATTACGTCGCCACGGCGACGTTGGCTTGCGCCACTTCGGGACTTCCGGATCGGGCACTGGCGGGCAGTCATGAGAAAGTCGGCATGCTCATGCGCCGACTGATGCCTGCCACATCGGACGGCGGCGGGCCCTTGGTCGAATATGCCTGGGTCCCCGGCGAAGAAGCGCGGTGGCACCGCGTGTCCGAGGAGGAAGCGGACGTTCTTGCGCCCGGCGAGGAATTGCTACCCGTATTTCCCATCGCGCATCGCGAAAACGAGAAGATTCGGCGGAAGACATGGGGTGGCTCGATCCCCGTCGCCAAGCGCGAGGACTATCTTTCGGCGCCTGTGTCGCGCGAAGCGGTGACGTTGGTCGAAGGGCAGAAGGCGGCGCTCTTCCCCACCGCGCCCGCTCCGAAACCCGATGGCGTCAAGGCTCGACTGTCGGAATTCCGGATGGATGTCGCCGAGCCGTGGAAGGCCCTGCTGCGCGCGATTGCCAAGGAAGCGATCGACATTCGAGCCGACACCGAAGGCGTCGAGGCCGATCTCCAGACCCAGATACGCAAACGGAATTACCAGCTGCAAATGCAAAGCTGGCTGTTGTTGCTGGACTTTGGAAGGTTCCTTCAGCGCCACATTCCGAATGTGGTTAGCAAGTTAGGCACGGCCTCTACATTCGGCCTCACCGACGAGGAAATCAACCTGCTCAATTGGCTTAATCAGCCGATGGATGTGTCCGAGCTCAACGGTGTCTTCGAACCTACCGCGGTGCCCTATCTTGTTTCGCTCGGGGAAGCGCTCGCCGCAGTGCTAGGATCAGAAGTAGAGCAGACGCTGGAAACGATCGAGACCGATTACGTCGTAGGACTCACCGGCGATGACGCCGCAGCATGGCCGGACTTCCATTACTTACTGGCCGGCTTTGCGAGCGATGGATCACGCACTTCAATCGCCATCGACGGCCCTTTCAACAACTCGACAGGGCTGCCCGATCCTACTCGTGAAGACCAAGTGGCAGGGCCTGATTGTCCGGAATGCGCCGAGGCCGACCAGCCTTGCCCTGCGTGCGACCTCCTTGGCCAGGCAGCAGAAGAGTGCGCTGCGGTCGATGCAATTACCAAATTGGTCGAAAAGGCGCTCACGCCCTCTCAGGAAGAGACAGCCCGTCCCCTTCCCTTCGCAGAGCGCCTGAGCAGCGTCATGGAAGAGACAGCTGGTGATGAAGGACTGTTCTGCATTCGCTTCGTCCATTTGAACGAGGATTGCGGGCCACTTCACCCGCCGACACTTTCGCAGCCAACGGAGTACTTCCGCATGGCAAGCTTCTTCGATCCCGACGCGCCTGCACGCGAGATCAGGATCATGCTCCCACGCGACACCAGTCCGGCCGGTTTACGCAAGCATGCACGCGGAACCGCTTTCGTCATGTCCAACATGCTGTGTGGCCAAGTCCAGCGCGCCAAGGGTCTGGGGCTCATCGACCTGATCCGGCAGGTTCTCCCGTGGCCCCTGCACAAAGATATCGAAGTCGACGCCGGCGGCGGATGCAAGAACGGCAATGGGTTCGATATTGGCATGATCTGCTCGTTGTCGATTCCGATCGTCACCTTGTGTGCGCTGATCCTGCTTATGATCATCGTCACCTTGCTCGATTTCATCTTCAAATGGGTGCCGTGGCTGATCGCCTGTTTCCCACTGCCCAACTTCAAAGCGAAGGAGGGTGCAACATGACCCATCCGCTTGGACGTGGAGTCGGATTCCCGTTGATGGCAGGCGCTGACGGGCGCATCGCCTGGTCACAGGGCGAACAGAACATCCGTCAATCCATCGCGATCATTCTCCAGACCGATTTCGGTGAACGCGTCGCTTTGCCGAAGTTCGGCGCCGGATTGCCGCGCCTGCTGTTCCAACCGAACAACGCCGCAACGCACGCTCGGCTCGCCAAGGATATCGAGGACGCATTGACACGGTGGGAACGCCGCATCGTTGTCGAGAATGTCGAAGTCGTTGCCGATCCGGGTAATCGGGAAACGGCGTTGGCCCGCGTCACATACAAACTCGTTGCTACCGGAGAACTCGAGCGCATCTCGCTCGATGTTCCGGTTGCCGCCGCACAGGGAGCCGTCTGAAATGCCGCTACCCGCTCCTCTGCTCGACAACCGAACCTATCGCGATCTCGTCGATGAGATGATCGCGCGGATTCCGGTGCACACGCCGGAATGGACCAATTTCGGACCATCCGATCCGGGCGTGACGCTGCTTCAGCTGTACGCGCACATCACCGAAAGCATGATCTATCGGGCTAACCAAGTTCCCGATATGAACCGCACAAAGTTCCTCCAATTGCTTGGCATTGCCCTGGAACCCGCCAGGGAAGCCCGAGGAATGGTCAGCTTCGCCAACGAGCGAGGGGCGGTCGACAGCAGCCCGATCGCAGCCGGCTCCGAGCTGCTTGCGCAAAAGATCCCTTTCCGCACCTCGCTGACGGTCGACGCATTGCCGGTTGAATCGCGCATCTATCGCAAGGTGCCGGTTTCAAACCCCGACCCGAAAACCCTTGCCAGCTACGAGCTACTCTACGCCTCTTTCGGTCGTGAAACACCGGCGCAATTGGCTTTGTACGACACCGTCGAAGTCGATGGCACTGCACCTTTCGGCTTTTCCAACACGGTCGACAATTCAGTTTGGATTGCGTTGATCGGACGGAATGACGATCGCGAAGAGGCGGCGAGCGATCCCTGGGCCAATGTCCGCGGCGCATTGGCCGGACGCACGCTTTCGCTCGGTTTGGTTCCGAGCCAGTTTCGCGAAGAGAAGCTCCTACCGATCGCGCCGGGAAGCAATGCGGACGAATTCCTCGACTTTGCCATTCCTTCGGTGGCGGATGGGATCGCCTTCGACACCGAAGATCGTCCGGTGGCCAACTATCGTGATCTCGAAGCGCAGGCCGATTTCGATCCCACCCGACAATCGGGCGTGGTCCAGCTCCAATTGCCCGGTGATCCGGCGGCAATCGCGACCTGGTCGGACCTCGATCCATTGGAAGGCGGGGTCGGCGATCTGCCTCCGCAATTGGATGACACGGCGCTTGCTGGTCGGATCGTCACATGGCTAAAGGTCAGCGCCAACAACAGTGCGGACTTCAGCTTCGACTGGATGGGGATAAATGCCTCGCCCGTCCGCCAGTTCATCAAGGTCGGCAGCGAAAGGCTCGCCGATGGCGATGGAAGCCCCAATCAAATCCGTCAGTTGGGCCGTGCACCGGTCCTAGCGGGAAGCGTCTCGATCCTGAGTTTGAACGGTACCGAGCGGCGCGACTGGAGCGCCATCGACGATCTCAGCGCGGCCGGCGCGGAAATCGTCGGCTATGGTGCACCTGCAAGCGATGCGCCGGTCGATGTCTTCGCGCTGGATGCCGAAGCGGGACAAGTGCGCTTTGGCGACGGAGTGAACGGTCGTCGTCCACGCGAGGGTGAGGCAATCTACGCCAGCTACGATTACTCGGAAGGTAGCGCCGGCAATGTCGGCGCAGGCGCGCTGAAGGAGGGCGTAAACATCCCCGCCGGTGTAACAGGCACCAACCCGGTGCCGACGTGGGGCGGTTCGGACGCCGAAACGATCGAGGATGGCGAGAAGCAGGTGCGGCGTATGCTCCAGCACCGCGATCGCCTCGTAACGGCGGAAGACTTCCGTTCGATCGCTTGGCGAGCGCCGGGAATCGCGCTTGGTCGGGTTGACGTGATACCTGCAGCTCACCCGTCGGTGACGCCGGTGACAGCAGACAGCGTGCCTGGCTCCGTCACGCTGATGGTTGTCCCTGAAAACGACCCCGCCCATCCAGACGCGCCCCGGCCCGATGGGCGTTTCCTCGATTCGCTGTGCAGCTACCTGGAGCCGCGACGCCTGGTCACGACTGAGATCGCCCTTCACGGTCCCAAGTACAAGGGCATCTGGCTTTCGGTCGGGATCGAAGTGGCGGGTGGTCACTCGATCCCGGAAACGGTCGAAGCCGTCAGGTCCCGGCTTAACGCGTTCCTGAGCCCGCTACCTCATCCGCAGTTGCGCGGCGCGGCGCTGATGCCGCAACTTTACGGCCCCGATATCGATCCCGCCCTGCGCGGGTGGCCGCTCAACCGTGGAGTGCACGCTGCAGCACTGCTGGCCGAGGCAGCGCGTGCACCGGGAGTGGTGTCAGTGCCCGAATTGCTGCTGGCACAAGGCGCCGGGCCGGTCGTCGACGAAGTGGCTATGCGGGGCCTCGAATTGCCCGAAGTGCTGGGCATTTCCGTCTCTGTCGGGTCTGCCACGCCGATCGACAGCTTGCGCGGCAGTGGATCGGAATCGGACGACGACGACAGCGATTCGTCGACCAGCCTGCTGCCCGTCCCCATCGTTGCGGAGACTTGCTGATGAACGCAAACGGCGCTCTTTACCAACTGTTGCTCGGAGAAGCCGATTGGGGCGCGTGCAGCGTTATGCGCGCCGAACAGAGCGAACTCTTGAGCGACGTTTGGGGCAGCCCGTTGACTGAAGAGCAGCGCCAGTTTGTTCCCGAATGGCGCGAGGACCTCTCGTCGATTGCGATTGCGCGACTTCCCCAGGATTTGCCATCTACGCCGGGCGAAGCTCAATACAGCCTCGATGATCGGCGAGGTGTCGCAGCCGATCGGCATGGCAATATCTATGCCGTTTCCGGTGACCGCCTGGGCATTCGAATCCAGGCATCCGGCACTCGCTATGGCGCGGATTTCTGGCCGGATCCTCGCAGCAAACCGACGCCGTCTGGAAGCCTTTTCGAGGATTGTACGCCGGTTGAGGAACCGAGCCAGATAATCGATCTGGTAGCGCTGCCCGGCGACTACCTCCTGGCCTTGCTCGAAAGCGGCGACCTCTTGCAATTCGACCTTGTTGGCGGCGGCGATCCGGAACGCGTCCGTATCGAGGAACCGGAAGGCCTGATCATATCGAATATCGCCGCCGACCTGAACGGCGGCACTTTCCTGATCGATCGGACTGCCCGGCGCCTTTATCGCACCACCAGCGACCTCGGCATCTGTACCGAGGAAGCGGGCGATCCGGTGCCCAGGCTGTTTCAGCCCGACGACGGCCCGCCAACGGAAGATAAGCCGACTGCAGAGCCGTGGTCGGTCGATATCGCGACGATTGCCGATCCCATTGCCCTGTTCCAACTCGACGATGACCACGTGGTGATCCTAGATTACAGAGCGGGTGCCGAAGCGGCGCTGTTCCTCGTCGAACTCCCGACCCGCATAGTCAGCGAACTGCTCGAAGTGTCGTTCGACGCAATCGGCATGGTGCTCCTGCCGGACGAAAATGAACCCGCGACCGGAGCCCGCACAGCCCTGTTTTGGGGAGCGACCGGAAATCAGGCCTATGCCGTAAACTTCCAACCCAGCGAAGAAACTTGGGAGGCTGGTGAAGATCCGATGTTGAGGCCACTCCGTCGTTTTGGCGGACGCGGACTTGTGGTAGCCAATGGACTGGCGCACTACGACAGCGGCGAACCCGCTCTTTGGGTTGGAATCGGCGTTAAGCACCAGTGCCAATTCGCTGCACAATCGACCTTCACGACGCCCGTCTACGACAGTGACGTCTACCAGTGCCTATGGGATCGCGTTCGCCTCGACGCGCAAATTCCTGCCGGCTGCGAAATCATCGTCGAAGCACGAACTTTCGACGATGAAACGCTGTTCGCGATCGATCCCGAAGCGGGTTGGTCGACCCAACCCGCTCCCTACGCCAATGGAGATCGCGCCGAACTCCCAAAGCTGTCCCTGGTCCGAACCGCGGGGGGAAGCCAAGCGTCGCTGCAATGCTGGGACCTCTTGCTGCAAAGGCTTATCGGTCGGTTCGCGCAATTCCGCGTCACCATGAAGGGAGACGGACGCCACTCGCCAGCTATTTCGGCCATGCGGGTATGGTATCCACGCTTCTCCTACGCACGAAGATTCCTGCCCCAGGTCTACTCCGAAGACCCTATCGCCGGCGACTTCACCGACCGCTTCCTTGCGAACAACGAAGGTGTGAACACCGCGCTCGAAGATCGGATCGCTGCGGTCGCAATGCTGTTCGATCCTCGAACCGTGCCCGCCGAAGCGTTGGATTGGCTAGCAGACTGGTTCGATGTTGCGCTCGATCCGAGTTGGGATGAACGCAGGCGGCGCCTGTTCATTACCCATGCAGTCGACTTCTTCGGTTGGCGCGGCACATTGCCTGGCTTGCAACTGGCACTCGCCCTTGCATTCGACAAGGCTATCGAACCAGAAGACTTCGCTCTGCCTGCACCGCAAACCGGCGGAAACTCGCAGATCAGAATCGTCGAACATTTCCGCACCAGAAAGTCGGTTCGTCGGTTCCCCAGCACTGTGGCAATCGACACGGGCATACACGCGCTGATCGATCCCGAAACTCTTTGGCAGCCAAGCGAGGGAAGACGCGGCCTGACCGAACGCTGGGCCTGGGCGCGGGGGGAGGTCGAATCTTCGGAGGAAGAGCGTATCGCCCCGTTCTCGCTCGTCGCTTCGGATTATCCTGATCCTTCCGAGTGGGCCGGTTTCATGCAAAAGCAGATCGGCTTTGCCCCGGCGCTCGGCGCGCAGGAACGCAATCGATGGCAGGAATTCCTTGGGGCGATGGGCGAAGATCCGGACGCACTCGCGGTTCCGGGCTCCGGCGCCGATGCCAATGGTGAACACTGGCAGGGCTTTGTCGCCCAGCCTGACCAGAATCGTCAGCTATGGCGCGATCTGCTGATCAAGCGATATGCCAGCGTCGAGCAACTGAACCTCGCCTGGTCGACGGATTGGCTGGCGATCGAGGACATCCCCCTGCCCCATCGCGCACCCGATCGCGAGCCTCCGACCCGCGATTGGCTCGATTTCGAAGGTGCGCTCGCGCCGATACACCAATCGGCTCACCGCTTCTCCGTCCTGATCCCCCGGCTTTCGACCGCTTTTGATCCGGAAGAGGAAGATCAGGCTCTCAAACTGGCGCAGCGCATTATCGAGCTCGAAAAGCCGGCCCACACGGTCTTCGACGTGCGGTTGTTCTGGGCCATGAATCGCGTCGGCGAAGCCCGTCTGGGTCGCGATACCGAGATCGGCGAAGGCAGCCGTGCCCCGCAATTGATTCCACCCAGCATTCTTGGCCGCAGTTCGGTCGGAGCAAGTTTCGCCGCCGGCGCGCAATCGGCGCAGGACGGGAGGGAATTGCTCGCATGCTGATCCACCAATACGCATTTTTGCCCGCTGCAATGGGAGACAGATGATGAGTTGTTGCACAAGCTTTTCTGCAACTTCGACCTCGATGCGGCTCGATCCTGGACGCCACGTGAACTTCACCACGGGCATGGTCTTGGGGGCGGAGGACTACCGGCAGCAGCAGGCTTATTCGTCTGGCCGGGACAAATGGATCGTCCGCGATTTTCATGGCTACGGCACACTCAACGGCCTCGAAGTCACCTTGGAAAACGATGGCGAGCGAGGACCAATGGTTCGCGTCACGGGTGGCTCGGCGGCCGCCCCCAGCGGCCAGTTGATCTGCGTCGGTCGCGAACAATGCGGCGGCATTAACCAGTGGATGGCGACGGAAGAGGTTGCAGCGACACTCGATGCCATGTCGGTCGAAGCTGGCGGCACGAATTCGTTGCGCTTCCCGATCTGGTTGGTGCTCTGCTATCGAGATTGCGCCATCGCGCCCGTCCCGGTTCCGGGCGAGCCTTGTCGTAGCGATGAAGAGCTGATGGTGCCGTCGCGCATCGCCGACGATTACACCCTATCCTTCGCTTTCGATCCGCCGACCATGACCGAGGCGGAAGGAATTGCGAAGCTCAATGCCTGGGTTAACAGCCTCGCTATCAACGAAGCGGGCGGTGCAGAGACGGACGATCTGGATGGGTTGATTGCCACCGCAACCGAACAACTCGATGCCATTTTCCCAAGCGTCGATCTCGATGCCGAGCCGGTGGTTCCCGACTCTTTGGATCCGCTCAATTTTGTTCCCGACCTAGCAGCCGGCTTCTTTGCCGCGATCAAGCGGCTCTGGATAACCCGCTGGCGGCCACGCGTGGTGGCGGTGTCGTGCAACTCCCAGACCACGGATGCCGACGATTGCGTGATGCTTGCGCGCATTGAAATCGGAGCGGAAAGGGCGACCAACGTATGGGAGGTCGCCAATCTAGACGAAGGCGGTGAAATCA
The DNA here is from genome assembly GCA_030065195.1 of Erythrobacter sp. Lineage (GTDB taxonomy): Bacteria > Pseudomonadota > Alphaproteobacteria > Sphingomonadales > Sphingomonadaceae > Erythrobacter. Next base: position 25,901 of record JASJDE010000024.1, read on the forward strand.
CCGGAATCGACGCTAGCCTCGACCAGTCGGACCGGCCTCTGCTGCTGGCTTCCAACGTCGAGCAGACTCCCGCCGGACTGGCGCTTTCCGACAGCGGATTCGAACAGCAACTGGCCTTGATCGGCGGCGATGGCAGCACCGAGATCTCGAACGGCTTCGTGGTGATCGTCGGTGACGATCCTTTGACCCTGCAAATCCCCGGCGCGGAAGACGAAAACCGCGACCACACGTTGATCGTCCGACTCGCCAGTGCGACGGGTTCTAGCATTACGCCGAATACCGGCGACATCGCCGGCGACAGCGTCTTCGAGTTGGATGGGCTGTCCGAAGTCCATCTGCGCTCCAACGGTTCGGACAATTGGGCGGTAATCCGCACGATCGCCCGAGGAGGAGGCTGAGATGGCAGACGGCACGATCCTGCTCGAGCAGCCGGTTCCAGAGGGCAGCCTGCAGGCGACCAACTTCTTCAATGGCCGATTGCTGGAAGGATCGGACTTCACCCGCGAGCAGAATGCACGCGCGCAAGCCGATGAACGCCTTGGCCAAGCTATGGGCGCGGGCGTCGCATTCGGTCTGACCCTCAAAGAGGGCCTGGAGATGGTCGCCGAGGACGGCGAGAACAGTCTCGGTCGCCCGATCATCGTGGAGCCGGGTTTGGCCGTGAATGCGCTGGGGCAGGCGATGCGGCTAAGCAGCCGTCAGCAAGTCCAACTGACCAGACCACCCGCCGCCAACGACGGCACGCTTGCCTCCGGATGCGGTCCGTTCGGCGCCTGCTCGGCGCTTGGAACGGGAACCTATGTCGCGGGTCAGGGCCTCTATATCCTAACGATCGCACCGGCCCAGATGCGTTCCGGTCGCGCCCCATCGAACGGAATCTCCGGCGCCGCGGTGTCGTGCAATATCGATCAGGTCATCGAGACCGTGCAGTTTCGACTGCTTGAGGTCCCGGCAAGTCTATACAATTTCCTGCCCGCAACGGCAGACGACTTCCGCAATCAAATCGCCTATCGCTGCTTCGGGGAGGGTGTGAAGGCCGACTGGGTCACGCATTTGCTGGCACGCGGGCCCCGCGGCAACGACCTGGTCCAGGACATGGCAGCGAACGGATTGGGCGAACAGGAGGTTCCGCTCGGCATCCTCGCCTACACCGGGGCCGACACAATCATGTTCATCGACGCATGGGCGGTCAGGCGACCGCTTGTGCAGCAGGATAGCGGCGATCGCATCGGCTCGCTGGTTGAACCCTACCGATTGGCCAATGGCATGGCGATGCTGCGCCAATTCCAGGATCATCTCGCTACGGAGGTCGGCGCGCCGGTATCGCTGGGAGACGTGCGCGCACGTTCCCATTTCCCCTATCTGCCCCCCGCAGGCGTGTTGCCGAATTTCTCGGAGGAACAGGCGCTCGAATTTTTCGGCGGCATGACGATACGCGGGCCCGTACACATCAACGGACCGCAAGTCGAACCTCTGCTGCGAGAAAGCCAGTCAGCGCCGGCCATTCGTAGCGCGGACAACGAGGTCGTCTGGCTCTATGCCGTCGCCGCCAATCGCATGGCCGGCGCCGTCGCCGCTGGGGATCCGGACACGGCCGACCCCTATCTGATCTTTGCCCGCGGTGACCTCGCCTACCGCGGCAACGCTCGCTTCAACCTGCACCGCTGGGACTACGCCAATTTCGCGCTGACCTGAACGCTCCCACGCGTCCGACGAAAGGACTGACAGATGGCCACTCTACCCGATACGATAACCGCCGATTCAGTCGTGCCTATGTCGAGCATCCTCGAAGCGCTGGAAGGCGTCCTGAGCGAGGAAGAACGCCAGGTGCTGCTATCGGAACTGATCGACGTCAGTCCGCAAGGCGTCGCTCCGGGCGATTTGATCACCGCCGAGCTGTTCAACCAGATTCTGAGCGACATAAACTCGCTCAAGCTTCGGGTGGCGGCATTGGAAGGCTCGACCGGTGCGCCCGTCATAACCGGGATCAGCCCGCAGGGTGACATCGCAATCAACACGCTTGTCACGCTAACGGGAATCAACTTCAACCGCGAGTTCCGCAACAACACCGTTCGCATCGGCGATGTCGTGATCCGCAACTTCCGCCGGGGCGATGAATTCAGCCTGGCATTCAACGTCCCCAACGAGTTCGCCAGCTTGCCGGCAGACCTGATGGTAACGCTCGAAACGGATGGTCTGGTATCGAACAGCGTTCCGATCCGCCTGGTCGAGGACATTCCCGTCCAAGGGGGGCAGTTCGATATCACCACCGTCGACACACCCGACGGCGTGATGCAACCCGGCCAAACGATCGTCATCGCCTGGGAGATTGCCGCCGCCACTCTCATCGACGACAACCTCACTCTCGCGTTAAGCGTCGACAACGCCGACGGCGCGACCGAGGCCGAATGGCAGGCGCAAACGCGCTTCTCGCCGCCCTCCCCGCTGAGCATCTCGCCGGGACGGACGGTGACCGTCGCAGCGACGATTACCGTTCCCGCAAACGCGGTTTCGGCCGACCTGCGCCTGGTCACGACCCGCCAGGATGGCGATACGGATACGCCCTTGGCGCCCGTCGGCTGGCGCGCCGGCCAGACTCTGGAGGTTTCGAGCCCCAACGCCAGCCTCGACTTCGCGCTGACGGGCAACGCCAATGGTGTGCAGGAAGCGACGATCGATGTGTTCGGGGCCGCCATGCCGGGGCTGACTTTCACAAATGGAGGTGACGCGGAAATCCGCTTCACGCTGCAGGACAATCGAGGGGGCAACGCAAATGCGAACTACGAATACTCGGCGACGATAGAGACCGATCCCGCAATCTGGCCCATCAGTTTCGGGCCGCTGCCGAATTCGACCAGCAATCTGCCGGCAGGCGAGGACGCCACGACGAGCATAATCATGAACAATGCCGGCGGGAGCGCGGGCGACCTGACATTCCTGCGGGTCGAAGCCCGACAGACCGCCAGCACTGCGGGTGGCCAACTCCAACCTTACACCAGCTTCATCCTGATCCCGCTTCAGCGGATCTGAGAAACAGGAGACCATCATGAGCGATACCCTCACCTTTCCCAACAATGACGGCGTCGGCGGAGTCCCGACAATCGACGGGTTCTTCGACCTGGATTACATGATCACCGGAGAGACCCCGGACACCGGCTATATCGAAGGCTCGCAAATGACCTTCGGGGATGGGGGCATCGCCCCTGTCGTTTTCCGTGGCATACGAAATTCCGGCAATGGCCGGATCGTGATGGCTTTCATGTGCCGCATGACCGGCACGTTCTCGACAGCGAACAGGGTCATTATCGCCCTCAAGCCGAGCTTCGGCGTCAACAACATTGCCGACTACAGGATGATCGAGATCGCCCCGGTCGATGACGGGATCGGTTCGGACACCGGGGTGGGATCGGGGCCCCCTCACAATATCAAGACCAACATCGATCCCACCAATCCGCCGGCGACAGTCAACCTCGAAGTGTTCTTTCGCAGGGGTCAGGCGAATGCCGGGTTCCCGTCCGGGATCGAGTGGGTCGAATACAACACCCAAACCAACACCGATATCCGGGTCCGATCCTGGACGCCCGATCATACCGGCACACCTGAATCCGCGTGGAGCATCGAGATCGAAGTCCCGACAGACGCAGCGGATGGAGGCCCCGACTGGATCACGCTCACAAATGACTTCGGATTCTATTTCAGCGTGATCGAGATCGTTCCGGTCTCACCGGCCATGGCGACCGAATACGTTTTTCCGCTCGGCGCGCCCGAATTCCTGTCGCTTCTTACCTTCGATCCGCAATTCGGCCACGGCTTGCTGCCCCCGATCGCGGCAGGTGCGGCGCAAGGCATCAGCTTTGTCGGCGACTGGCAAGGCGTAGGACGGCGCCCAGAGAACAGCGGATCGCTGACGCTCAGCGGAGAGATCGAAGCTGAGGTCAACGGGTCTGGCGATGACCAGAACAACGAACTCGTTGCCCTATTGGAGAATTCCGGTTCAGTCGACGCCACTGGAGTGACGGCCGAGTTTCGCCTGAAGAATTATGGGCTCCCCCCCGCTGACTTCAACCTGTGGGACAGACCCAATGGCCTGCAACCCAACCCGACCGCGGGTGCGACGATAAACACCGGGGCAACCAATGTCGCCTTGGTGTCCGATTGGCCGATAGAGCCCGTCAACGAAGTTCCTGCCGGTTATCAGGCACGAACCCACCAATGCATGTGGGTGCAACTCGATTCATCAGGCACGGCAAGCTTCGCGCAGTCAAGCATGCGCCGAAACATGAATATCGAAACGCTCTCTTCGATCGACCAGTCGGCTGAAGTCAGCGGCGAGGGTTACGAAGAGCCGATGAACGGCACCGGTGAGCATGATTTCGTCTTGCAGACATTCGGCCGCAAGCTCATCATTCCCGAATTGATCGAGAACCAGGAACAGGCCGACGAGGAAACGCTCAGACTGGCAAGCAATGCAATCATAGGTAGCCAGCAGACCAAACCGGACGGCGACAACGTTACCAATCCCGACGTGGTCGACCGGGTCGCGAACAGGGATTTCGTCGCGACCCACCTCACCACGGCAGCCCGCCGTCCCGTGAACGAGTACCAAGACACGATCGTCCATATCTGGGTCACAAGAGGTTATCGCCTGACCGACAAGGTCGTGACGATCGGCAGCGTCGACTATCCCTTGCTCGACAATGGATGCGGTTCGTTCGGCGTCGTTGCTACCCACGATGGCATCAAAGACCCGTTCAGTTGGCAGTTCGGAGGCGATGGCCTCGCACAGTTCAAACCGGGTCTCTATGCCCTGAAAGTGCCACACAAGGGAGTGACCCAGCTGCGTTTCCGCCTAACGGCGGAGCGCGACAATCGCCCGGGCGATCGCAGCGATATTCCACGAATTGAACGCATGGAACCCGGCAAACCGTGGACCATGGGCAAAGGCGGCCCGAAGCCGGTCGCGGGCGACGACGGCAAGGATAAGGGCGGCTGCCTTGGCCTTCTGTTCGCCATGGCGGCCATTCCGGCAGCTCTTGTAGCGGGCCTCTTCGGCATAGGCCCAAGGGGTTGATCCGACCATGACCTGGCCAGCGCTCGCCAAGGCCAACACGCCGCTTGTCATCGATCGCGCCACAATGCGCGGTCGTGGCGAACGGCGCGAACTGCAGCGCGCGCTCAGCCATAGCCCGATCGATGGGCTTGGCCTTGGTCCGGACGAGATCCTGCTCATCCCTCGCCTTACCGTCAGAGAACGGCTTCAACAGGGAGGTATCAATCGCGCTTTCTCGCGGGGTTTCTCGCGCGTCTTGCGCGACACGCTGGAAAAAGCGCAGCTCAATCCTTCCGGCCCAGTCGGCGATGGCCGGCCGGTTCGTTTTTCCTCGCGCCCGAAGTTGGCCGCGTGGCTGATCAGCGAACCGACCACCAGCGAACCGTATGTTTCCGGCTTGCTGGCTGAGATCCCCGGTGTCGCCACGTCGAAGGATTGGATTCGCCGGTTCCTGCTACAGGACGCGGCGGCGCTCGCCCATGCTTCGCGTATCCTCCTGTCGAAGAACGTTCTCGCCCCGTGGATCGCGACGTTGGACGAGGCCGATCTCACCGTGATCAGTCGTGGTCTCGTGGCAACCTACGGGGTCGCAGTCACCGGCGATCCCGATGTCCAGAAGCTCGACAGATCTTACAGTTCCTCCAACAAGCAAAGCGCTATTAAGGAGCCTCAAGTAAGGACTTTGGCGGCGGCCCTGAAGCGGCACCTCCGGATTGCGTCGCTATCAACCCACCAAAGGCGGATCGCAGC
>JASJDE010000163.1 GCA_030065195.1 Erythrobacter sp.
CGCGATCGCCGAGTTGATGCCGATCTTGATCGCCTTCTTCGCCTCGGCAATCGGCTGGTAACCCCAGATGCCAACCCCGATGCCGGCAAATCCGATGAGCCAGTACTTCAGTTCGCCGCCCCAGCCGATGATCCACCAGAATGCGGCGAGCGGCAGCAGGACCAAAGCGCCGTAGAACCAGCGATTATGCGCCTTCTGCTTGGCTTCTTCGCGCATGCCCGATTGCTGGTCGAGCCAGCTGCCGAGCTCGCCTCCCATCAATCCCTGAACGTCTGCGCGCATTTGTCGCCCCTTTTGCGCTGCTTAGCGCCGATTTCCCTTAACCAATTGATGCTACTATACTCCCGCCCGGTAAAGGAGGGGTGCACAAATGATCGAGATTTTTGGATGGTTCTGGACTTCGGCGATCGTGGTGATCACGGTTGGCCTCATTTTCCTGATCATCGGGATCTACAACAATCTGGTCGCGCAGCGGCAGAATGTGCGCCAGGGCGTGGCCGATATCGACGCGCAGCTGAAACAGCGCCACGACCTGATCCCCAACCTGGTGGAAACCGTGAAAGGCTATGCCGGTCACGAAGCCTCGACGCTGGAATCGGTCATCCAGGCGCGCAATACGGCAGCGCAAGGCAATCCTTCGTCTGGCAACGAGCAGGGTCTCAAAGTGGCGCTCGACAACCTTCTGGCGCTGGGTGAGGATTATCCGGATCTGAAAGCCGACGCGAACTTCCGCGAGTTGCAGGCCGAACTGTCCGATATCGAAGACAAGCTCGCCGCCGCCCGCCGCGCGCTCAACGCGGCCGTTGCCAACTTCAACACCGCGCGCGAATCCTTCCCTGCAGTGCTGTTTGCCGGATTCCTCGGCTTCAAGGAGGCCGATTTCGACCGGCTCGACGACAGCGAGAAGGGCACGGTCGATCAGGTTCCGCAGATTGCGTTCTGATTGCCGGGAACCATTTTCACGCACGAATTTTGATTGCGCAGGCGCGGATTGCGATTATATCCGCGCCCTCGCTGCCCCAAGGGACACAACCGCAAGGCAGCCTCACACTGTTTGGTCTGACCGCTGAACCTTAGGAGGTCCCTTGAGTTGCACATCTACCCCGATGCCAAGGCTGTAGTCCGCGACCTCGCTCCGGACGAGCCCGTGATCCTCAACCGTCCGCATGCCGCACGGCGCGCCGCCCGCTTCTTCACCGAGAAGTTTCCGGGCAAGGTGATGTATGCGGTGAAGGCCAATCCGGCACCGGACCTGATCCAGGTGCTGTGGGAGGCCGGGGTAACCCACTACGATGTCGCCTCGATCGCGGAGGTTCGCCTGGTGCGCGAAGCACTGCCCGAGGCCGATCTGTGCTTCATGCACCCGATCAAGACGCGCAAGACCATCGCCGAGGCGTATTTCAAGCATGGCGTGAAGACCTTCAGCCTCGACACGCACGAAGAACTGGCAAAGATCGTCGAGGCGTGCAGCGATCCGGAAACCGGGGCACCGGCGCAGGACCTGCGCCTGTGCGTGCGCCTGCGCGTTTCCAGCGAACATGCGCAGCTCAGCCTCGCCGCAAAGTTCGGCTGCGACCTAACCGAAGCGCCGGCGCTCTTGCAGGAAGCCCGACAGCATTGCGACTGGCTCGGCGTGTGCTTCCATGTCGGTAGCCAGGCGATGACGCCGTTCGCCTTCGTCCAGGCAATGGACCGCACCCGCGCAGCGATTGCGGAAGCCAGCGTGGTCATCGACATGATCGATGTCGGCGGCGGTTTCCCGAGCGTCTATCCCGGCATGGAGCCGCCCCCGCTGGAAGACTACTTTGCCATCATCGCCAGACACTTCGAATCGCTACCGATCGCCTACAATGCCGAATTGTGGTGCGAGCCGGGTAGGGCTCTGTGTGCCGAATATTCCTCCATGATCGTGCAGGTGACGAAGCGTCGCGGAGAAGAACTCTATATCAATGACGGCGCCTACGGCGCTCTCTACGACGCCGCGCATGTCGACTGGCGCTTTCCCGTTCGGGCACTCGAAGACGACCTTCGCGACCCGGAAATGGACTTCGCGTTTTACGGGCCGACCTGTGACGACGCAGACTATATGCAGGGGCCGTTTCCATTGCCCGGCGACATCAAGGCGGGCGACTACATCGAGATCGGCATGCTCGGCGCCTATGGCGCGGCGATGAAGACCGGATTCAACGGTTTCGGCGATGCCGAATGCGTGGTGGTGGCCGACGAACCGATGATGAGCTTGTTCATCGGTGAGCGGAAAGTCGTGCAGAGCGATAACGTGGTGAGTTTGCGGTAGTCGCTATTTCTTCGCCAGGACCTGACCCTGGAAGATCAATTGGTCGATGCTGCCAGGCACGGAATACTGGAGGATGAACGCGTAACCGGCCTCGACACCTTGCGGCCCGTAAAACCAGCCGACGAATGCGCCTGCGGCACCGGGATTGCCAACCGATTCCAGGTTCCCGATGAAATCGCCGCGTTCGACGCCGTCGGTACCGACTTCGGAGTCGAACGAACCCTGGCCGGCATTGTCGTCCAGGAACTGCGTGACTGTCGCCGCCAAATCGCCATTGGCGAGGATTTCGCGCCCGCGCAGGTTGATCGCCGTGGTGGCGATGGAACTGCTTTCGGCCGCTGCCGAAAATGTCGCAATGCTGTCGCTTAGATCGAAAGTGTTAGTTATGAGGCCGGTCGTCCCATCGACGAGCACGCCGACACCGGTCACCGCGACTTGCGTGTAGTCGAGACCACCTTCCGGCAGATCGTCGTCGACGAGGGTCGGAACGCCAAAGACGCAAGCCAGTCCGACGAACGGCCCGCTATCCGCGTTGCCGACGAAATCGGTGCCCCTCAGATAGTCGAACTCGATCCCGCCGAATTCGCGCAGCGTCACGCTGAACAGGTCGGCGGAGCCAGCGAGGTTGGCCTTGGCGTAGGACCGTCGACCCGCCGGTGGGTCGGGTATGAGATCGGTCGGCGCGAACGTTTTGAAATCGATGCCATTGCCATCGAGGTCTAGCGACCATGTCTCGGTTGTTTCGGCGAAGAACAACGTATCTGCAAGAGCCCGCGGGATACGTTCAAGCGTCAGTTGAAATCCGCCGCCCGGATTGAGGGATCTGGTGCAGCCGGGGCGAAACCCCTGGTCGCCGGTGAGATCGTCGAACGCAGTGTAGCTCGGCCCTGGTGGGGGCGTGGGTGCGGGTGTCCCACCGGCTCCCACACCCCCGCCGGTCGGAGGTGGTGCAGCGCTGTTTCCGCCACCTCCACAGGCGACGAGCATGGCAATGGGCGCGCACAGCGCGAGACAACGAAGATTCATCGTGCGACCTCGAATTCCTACGTGAATTCGGATAGTTGCACTGTCCGAATTGTAAAGGTGCTTGCCCCGGACGGATAGCCGCCATCCACCGTAAACACGCAGGCCCGGCGCGATGCCTACAGAATGTCACCGGATATGCCATTCGGCCTACGCCATGGCCATAAGATTGAGAGCAGGGAGTTGGCCGTGTATCCTTCCACGACCAAGGGAGAAGATACATGTCCGCCCCCATCATTGCCGTTGCAACCGATTTCAGCGCACGCGCCGATCGCGCGATCGATCGGGGTTGGCTACTCGGCAGCGAGCTGGATTGCACGATCCGGTTTCTTCACGCCCTCGATATCGATGATGCGGAGACGGCGGATCGCACCGAACTCGATCGCAAGATGCGCGAGTGCGTCGGCGAGGATCAATCCGGCCTGAATGTTGAATTCGCCTATCCCGAAGGCAATCCGCCCAAGGCGATCGCGCGAGCCTGCGAAGCGTCGGACGTATCGCTGCTGGTCGTCGGTCCCGCGCGCTACAACTCGCTGGGCGATTATTTCCTCGGCACCTCGGTCGACTACGTCCTGCGCAACACCACCAAGCCGGTCCTCGTGGTCAAGAACCGCCCCCGGACGCCCTATCGGCAGATCGTCGCGGGAACCGATTTCTCCGTCGGATCGGCCCATGCGATCATCACTGCCGCGCGCATGTTTCCCGATGCGGCTGTGCATATCGTCCACGCATGGCATGTCCCTTTCCAGGCGTGGCAACAAGACCGTTACGTCGCGGATGAGACCGCGCAGGCCGAAATGGAGAAGATGGAAGATTTCTTCGCCGAACTCACGGCGCGTGAGACGCAGCTGGCCCGTGCGACTACCGAACTGGTGCAGGGCAGCGCTTTTCAGGCAATCAATGCCGGGCTGAAGCGCGATCCATGCGCGCTGGTCGTGCTCGGCAGCCATGGCACGAGCGGCTTTCGCCAGGCCGCGATCGGCAGCGTCACCAGCGACCTCCTGCGCAGCGTCGAAGCCGATATGCTGGTGGTGAATGTCAAGGACGCGGAGGGTTGATGGGGTTCTTCCCGGCTGGTCGCTGACCAGCCGTTGCTCCAGCAGTCGAAAGAGCGCCCCCGGGCGACAAAGCGTAAGCTTGGTACCGACACGCTGGCACCGAGAAATTCATCAAAGAAGAACTTTGCGCTAGCAGCCATCCCAATCAACAAGCTTTACTCGCTGCAACAATAGCCTCATCCGTTACTTGGCTGGAGAAAGTGATTCAGGATTGAGGAGCGGTTTGGATGAATTTGACCAGTCAAGACGTATCGCACTGCACGATCTTGCCTGAAGAACCGGAAATTCAGCCATTGATTTCTACCGTTCCGTACGAGGAAACAGAAGATTCCGAGGTCGACACGCCATTGGGCTGCGGAGTGTTTCTAGCCGCTACGATCGCGGGCTTTGTCGTCATGAACCGCATGGACCTGCCGGACGACATGAGCGGGTGGTTCTGGCTTGCGCCGTTCGCGGTCGCAGCGATGGCCTCCAAGGCACTGGTCGAATTCGTGAGAGACAAACGCCGAGAATCGCTCGTTAAGTCAAGGAACCGGAACACGGATCGAAAGAACCAGGCTGCTCGAAAACAAGTGATCGACAATGCGCAAGGGCGCACTCGAAGAGCACAGCAGCTTTATGGCGAGGCGTTTCAGGAGGTCGCTGAAGTTCAAGCCATTTTGGCGAGAGCGCACCGAAAACTCGACCGAGCAGAATCAGAGTATCAGGCCAATGCTTTCTCCTCATTCTGGGATGAACTCGAGGAAGTCGTTCAAGTTCTCGCGGAGTATTCCGACGCTGTGCGGCGCATAGGCGTTTCTTCTGAAAGCTACTCAAACATCCTGTCGGGTCGCTCTCATGACTTTCCTCAATACCCGATTACCACTTCGATGATCCCCGACGGCATTCCGACGGTTAGGAGACTTCAAGCTGTCTCTCGACTGGGCGATACGAATTTTCAGTTTGCCCAGATTCTGGAGCAGCGACGTACGCGGGAAGCGTTGATCGCTGGATTTGAAAACCTCACGTTGGCGGTTTCCGGAATCGAGGGCCGCGTGGTCGATGCGATCTCGGCCAGCGAGCGGAAAGTGATCAATGCCATGAACAGCTTGCGAAACAGCTGAAACCGACTTGTCGCATCTCATCGATTCATCCACCGAGAATCGCACAGCGATGAGGTGAGTGTGAGCGCCACTCCAAAACAATAGGGCGGGCTCTTCGGCCCGCCCTATCATCATTCGTTGAGGTCAGGAGTGGCTCAGAGCCCGTCGACGCTCTTGCTGACGAGGATGTTCACCGCCACGCGGCGGTTCTGAGCCTTGCCGTAAGCGGTCGAATTGTCCGCCACCGGATCGGATTCCGCCATTCCGGTCGGGGTCAGCATACGCCACGGCTTCCAGCCGCACTGTTGCTGCAGGTAGTTGGTCACCCGGGCGGCGCGCTTTTCGCTGAGCGCCTGGTTGATCTCATAGCTACCGGTCGAATCGGTGTAGCCGACGACCAACAGCAAGGCGTTGTCCATCGCATCGGCTTGCGCCGCAGCGTTGCACAACTCGCTGCGTGCCTCTGCCGACAGGTTGTACTTGTTGGTATCGAAGTAGACGTTGGTCGTGCCTTTGATGTTGTACTTGTCGATATCGCCGACTCGTCCGCGCAGCGCTTCGGTTGCCGCTGCGTTCTGCTGGATAGCTGCGCCTTGCTCGCCGAACTTCTGCTCGGTGCCGTTGCGGATCATCGCCGCGGTCTTGAGATCGTTGTTCTTGAGCCGGATGCGGCTGGCGACGAGATTGTCGGCCCATTGCACCGTGCGAACCTTCACCGGCAGGCCGTTGAGCAGGGAATCGGCGCCGAGCTGATCCTTGTCGAGCCCGAGGAAGCCGCCGCTCGCCTTGATGTCGGTCCCCGCGCTGATGCGAATGGGGGTGCGTGCACCGTCGGCAGTGGCAATTTGCAGGGTGTCGCCGTTGCGCGCTGCAATGATCCCTTCGATCTCCGGACCTTCGGCCATACCGGAAAGGTCTGAGGGCGGCGAGCCATAGACCGTGGTCAGGACTTCGCCCTGGTTGTTTGCCGGCACAGGATAGGGCTCCTGTTGGGCTGAAAGGCTGGCGGGCGCTGCCACTGCAATTATGGCGAGCAGAGCGACGGAATTCGGCCGTTTTGAAATGGCACTCATTGTTAGGTCTCCTTCAAACTTCACCAACCGGCGCTGCGTTCAAGCGGCTGTGCAGCCACTCCCCCCGCTTATGGTTTGTCCGGTGGTCAAAGCCCCCTTCATCTCGCTGGACAAGATGTGCGACATGCGTTGCCCGATTGTTAACATAAACCTTGCTGGCAGATGAACGATAGGGCTGCGGGCGGCTTTTGCACGGTCAATCCGACGAGTGCGTGCGGCGAACCGTTATGCGATGGACCGTTTTCATTCGCTTAATTGCAGCGCAGGAAAAGACGGGAATCGGTCGCGATTGCACAGCGGGCGCGGCTGGGGTCTCCGCGGCGAAGCGGACTGGCAGGTGGCACGAGCGGTAGGGCCCGAACAGTCCTACTCGAATCCCACAAACCGCGCGGCTTCGCTCACCTCGCGCCGCGTGATCTTCACCGGGTTGGCGGGGAAGTCCGGGTCGGGCCAGCCTAAGGCCACGGCTTTCATGATCACCTGATCGTCGGGGATGCCCGCATGTTCGCGGACGACCGACGATTGCATGATTCCTTGCGAGTTGATCACGCATCCCAATCCGCGGCTCCAAGCGGCGTTGACCAGCGCGGTCGTCACGGCACCGCAATCGAATGCAGTGTCGTCGCTGGTCGAAAGCTCCTTGTCGTAGGTCACGATCACGCAGACGGGCGCGTCGAACTGGCGGAAGCCGCGCAACACCCAGTCCTGGCGTCTTTCCTTGTCATCGCGCTCGATACCCATCGCTTCGAACAGCTGGATCGCGCAGCCGACCTGCCGATCGCGATGGACACCCTGGAACGGATGCCCGCGTCGGAACTCTCGGCTGTCGGGCACGCCCGCGAGAATATTCTCGGTATTGCCCTTGCGAATCCGGTCGAGCGGCTCACCGGTGA
>JASJDE010000164.1 GCA_030065195.1 Erythrobacter sp.
ACCGGCAAGGAATATGCGATGCTCGAGCTGCTTTCGCTGCGCAAGGGCACGACGCTGACCAAGGAAATGTTCCTCAACCACCTCTATGGCGGGATGGACGAGCCGGAACTCAAGATCATCGACGTCTTCATCTGCAAGCTGCGCAAAAAGCTCAGCCATGCATGCGGAGGCGAAAACTACATCGAAACCGTCTGGGGCCGCGGCTATGTGTTGCGCGATCCGCAGGACGAAGCCGAAGCTGCGTAATTCTTCACGAATTCAGTCTTCCGTGAAAGAACGCCCGGAGCCCCCGCTCCGGGCGTTTTTCGTTATGCGCTAGGCCGCACCCATTCCGGCCGGAACTTCGCGCACATCGAGACCGCTGGGCTCCTGGTAGATCCGCAATCCGAACTCGGGCAGGATTGCGAGGAGGTGGTCGAAAATGTCAGCCTGGATCGCTTCGTATTCGCCCCAGGTCGTGGTGTCGGTGAAGCAATAGATTTCGATCGGGAGGCCAAGCGAGGTCGGAGCGAGCTGGCGAACCAGCAGGGTGAACCCGTCGCCAATGCGCGGATGCCATTTGAGGTAAGCGATGATGTAGGCGCGCAGCGTACCGATATTGGTGAGGCGCCGCGCATTCTCGGGTGCGTCGTCGCCATCGAGTTCCTTGGCGTTCCATTCGGCGATTTCCTCCCGCTTGGCCGCGAGATAGGGTTTGAGGATGCGGAGCTTCTTGAGTTCGAGCACCTCGTCGTCGCTCAAGAATCGAACCGTGTTCTGGTCGATATGCAGCGAGCGCTTGATCCGCCGCCCACCGCTTTCGCTCATCCCGCGCCAGTTGCGGTAGGAATCCGAGACCAGCCGGTGGGTCGGTATGGTCGTGATGGTTTTGTCGAAATTCTGCACTTTCACCGTGTGCAGCGAGATATCGATAACGTCGCCATCGGCATTCATGCCGGGCATCTCGATCCAGTCGCCCACGCGCAGCATATCATTTGTGGTCAGTTGCACGCTCGCAACCAGCGACAGGATCGTATCCTTAAACACCAACAGCAGGACGGCGGTTATCGCGCCGAGCCCCGACAGCAGCAGCAGCGGCGATTGGTCGATCAGCGCCGAGATCATGATGATCGCCGCGCCGCACAGCACGACGATTTTGATCACCTGCACGAAGCCCTTGATCGGGCGATTGCGCGATTCCGGCCGGCGCTCGTAGAGCTCGTTCACATAGGACAGCGCCTTTACGATCGCCATGGCGATCGACAGCACGATCAGCGCCTGCGCGACATTGGTAACCAGCGTCGTCACTTCTTCCGGTAGGTTAGGAACGGCGACAATCCCGCGCGACACGATCAGCAGGGGCACCACGGTCGCCAACCACGAAGCCGCCTTGTCCGTCGCGTCGCTCTTCTGGTCCAGCAACGGCTTCGCCGCTCGCAGGATCACGTATTTCAGGACGTAGTTGACTGCGAGTGCCGCCAGCGCAAGCAGCACCAGCGCGATCAGCGTCTGGACCCACGGGACTTGGTCGGCGAAGAAAGTCTGCAATTGTTCCATCGCTTTGCGCGGTGCCGCAATCCGCTCGGCATCTCAACCCCGCATCGCACTGGACAAGTGCGGCCATGCCGGATTAGCGCGCGCTGCATGACTGCATTCAAGCAAGGCGACCCCACAACTCTCAGCCGGCTATACGGTCGTTCGGTCGGCAAACCGCTGCGCGCGCGACAGCAGGGTCTGGTCGACAGTCTTCTGCCCAAGATCGCCGTGCCCGCTGAAGCGCCGGTCACGGCCGAGCGGCTGTTCGGCGAAGACTGCCCGCTGCACTTCGAGATCGGTTTTGGCGGCGGTGAGCATCTCGCCTACCGCGCCGATCTGCTGCCCAATCACGGTTTCATCGGCGCCGAGCCGTTCTTGAACGGTGTCGCGCAGGCGCTGACCCATATCGAGGAACAGCGCCTGGCCAATGTCCGGCTGCATCACGGCGATGCTCTCGAAGTTCTCTCGCGCGTGCCCGACGGGGGGCTGACCATGCTCTACCTGCTGCATCCCGACCCATGGCCCAAGAACAAGCATGCTAAGCGGCGGATGATGAACGACGGTCCGGTGCAGATGTTTGCCGACAAGCTCAAACCCGGCGGCGAGTTTCGCTTCGGTACCGATCACCCCGTCTATCTGCGCCACGCCTTGATGGTGATGCAGCGCTTCACCGATTGCTTCGAATGGGTCGTCGAAGGCCCTGCCAATTGGCAGAACCGACCAAGTGGCTGGTGCGAAACGCGCTACGAGCAAAAGGCGCGCGAGAAGTTCGGCCACGAAGTCTGGTATTTCCGCTTCCGGCGGCGTTAGGCCAGCTCCACGCAGTCGAATTCGGGACCGCCGGACCACGTCAGCCGATACATTGCCCCCTGCACCACCGATTGCACGA
Source organism: Erythrobacter sp. (assembly GCA_030065195.1). Lineage (GTDB taxonomy): Bacteria > Pseudomonadota > Alphaproteobacteria > Sphingomonadales > Sphingomonadaceae > Erythrobacter. Next base: position 2,405 of record JASJDE010000164.1, read on the forward strand.
CATTGGGCCAGAGCGCCGCGATACAGGTGCCTCCTGCGTGTCGCACCGAAGGATATATGATGCCGTTGTGCCCGGCTGCGCGCGCCTGCCCGGCCAAGGCGTTGCCTGGCGGATATCCCTGTGCGGGATCGGGATGAAGCGACGGGTGGGCCGGCTCTTCGCGCAAATCGACGAACACGCCCGACATGCTCGCAATCATTTCGCCGTATTCGACGACCGCGTTGAAGTCACCCGCTTCGGCAAGCGCGTTGGTCAAGTGGAATCCAACTTCGGCGATGCACGTTTCGGCATTGAGCGCGGCATACCAAGCGCCACGAGTTGCCGGGTTGAAACGGTTCGGCTGGCGCGGCCTGGCATAGGCGAAACTGGCATTGATGAAATGCGCATGCGGCACGCCATAGACCAGTTCCTTGGACCCCAGCCCCCCGCGCCCGCGGTGTTCGGCGATCAACCTGCCGCTTGTCGCCCCTTCGATTTCCGCGAGCAGTGCGAGTTCGTCTGCGCTGTCGGCGAGCGGCGCCATCACAGCCTCGCGCAAACGCGCGCTCGAGACCAGCCGGACCGTGCGTTCGAACGCCTCTCTCGTCAACGGCGGGGCGGCGACGGGCTCAGAGCCCGCCACGGAGCGCATCGATATATTGCCGGGTTTCGAGCATACGCGGAATGCCGCCTTCGATCATCGCCTGAACCGGGGTCAGCTGATCGAACAGCGGGCCGGAATTGGCCAGTTTCGGCCACCGATCCGCCATATCGTCGGCAAACAGCAGGTGGAGACCCTTGAACACTCCGATCAATGCCGATGCCCGGGTCAACTGGTCCTGGCTGAGTGTGCCTTCCCAGGTTCCCGCCTTGATCCGATCCCAGGTGCTTTCCGATACGCCGAGCAGGGCTGCGCCCTCGGCATTGCTGCCGTGCCACGCATCGACCAGCCGCAGTACGGCCTTCGTCGCGGTGCCGGAAAGGCGCCGCCTGTCCGAATCGTCGGCAAAGGTCTGAAGAGCCGGCGGCACTCCCTCATGTTCGAATACCAACTGCACAGTTCGCATCTCCTGACGCATAAATACGCGTCATGTGACGAATTGTCAAGAGTGTGGAGCCCTGTCCGATCGAATTGCAATCCTCGCTCCCCTGCGCCAACCTGCGCTTTTCGCAGAAGGGGGGCGGCGAATGGTCGCACGCAGGCAATTCTTGGGCGGACTGGTCGTCGCAGCGGGGACGTTGGCGGCCTGTCGGGAACTCCAGCCGGGAAACGGCGGCGGTGAACGCGTCGCCAATTCCGATGCGACCGCTCTCGATGCCGAGGCACTCGAAGACGCGCTGGTCGGTAGTTCCTATCTCGGCACCGGCGGAGGGGGGAGCCTTGAGGAGGCGCGCGCGCTGATCGCCAAGGATCTCGCCGCAGGCTTGACCGTGACTGCCCTGCCCGTCTCGGCGCTTGCCGATAGCGACCGCGTCGCCTGCCCCTATGGCCTCGCCAGCCTCGCCGATACCAGCGAAGACATGCAGGCGCGGCTCGACGCGATCGAAAATAAGGTCGAGGAACCAGTGCAAGCCGCCTTCGAGGCACTGGAGCGCCATCTCGATCAGAAATTCGCGGGGGTGATCCTGGGCGAAATCGGGCCGCTCAGTCTAGCCGAAGGGCTTTCCATTGCCGCACGGCTGGGCGTACCCGCGCTCGACGCGGACACCGTCGGACGCGCAGTGCCCGAGATCAACCAGCACTCGGTCAAGGTCGCTGGCATACCGCTGACACCCATCGGTGCCGCCACTCCGTTCGGCGATGAGATGATTGTGGGGCAGCTCGGCGACCCGACCCGTGCAGAAGACATCCTGCGCAGCGTCGCGGTTGTCAGTCGCGCCTGCGGCGTCGCCGACAGCCCGATCACCGGAGCGCAGGCCAAGCGTCAGGGCACGCTGGTAACCGGCAGCCTCACCCTCGCGCGCAATATCGGCAGGGCGGTACGCGAGGCGAAGGCTGTCGGCGAAGATCCGATCGACGCCGCAAGGGTCGCGGGCGACGGCTTCCTGCTGTTCACCGGCACCGTCGCAAGCACGGAGTGGCGCGACGAAGACGGTTTCCTGCAAGGCAAGGTCACTCTCAACGGCACCGGCGACTTCGCGGGGCAGAGCTTCGAGACCGACGTCAAGAACGAGCACCTCGTCGCTCGCCGCGATGGTGCAGTGCTGGCGACCTGCCCCGATCTGATCAGCATCATCGACCTCGAAAGTGCCGACGGTGTGGTCAATCCAGGTTACGAGAACGGCCAAGCGGTCGCCGTGCTGGGCTTCAAGTGCGACCCGCTATGGCGAACCGAAGCAGGGCTCGCGGTCTTCAGCCCGCGCTATTTCGGATATGACCTCGACTACGTGCCGATCGAGGAAGGGGTTGGCTGAACCGTTCCTGAGGATCTAGGACTTAAAGGCCTTGCTTCTAAGCAAGAGTGGCTCAGCCCGTAGAATTCCGTCGTATTCTGCCAGATTATCGGCCAAAGAAATGGGGTCGCGTAAGCCCGCGAAGGCGACGATGCCGCCCTTTCCATAGTCCTTGATCAACGAACCGCGATGTTCTGTCAGGAGCGCCTTGAGCGCATCTTTTCGGTCGCCCCATCGAATCAGCATCTCGCCGGTTGGGATTGCCAGTTCTTTCGTCGCGGGATCGATCAGTGCCTGGGAGATAATCTCGCTCTCTCGCGTCGTGCCTTTCGGAACTACAGCAAAGTACCTGCCCGCATCTCGCATGACTTCAATCGCATCCGGCACGTTTGCATTGTCCGATCGAATAACTACGAAATCGGGCAATGTATTTAGCTTACGGACTTTCGAATTAGACTCATTCATTACAAATTCTTATAAGCACTCAAAATTGGAAAACCCGTGAATAAAGGACATTTTCGTTAGGGAGTTCTGAGAAATGCAGTTGATGAAACTTGGTGGCAAGGACGGCATCGAACTCTCGCTTCAGAGCAGTGAAAGCATGATCGCGACGCGGACTGTGTCACGAGGGCCGATCGACAGATCTCTACTTTCTCCTTCCGCCCGATCCGTTCTAAGCGAAGTTCGACGATACACGGAATTTGCAGGCGAGGATATCACGCTGTGGCAGTCGAAAGGCGCAGAACTCGAATACTTCAAGGCCAGCCTGAACGAAGAAGACCAGATTGAGTTTGCGGGAAGTGTTTTGACCATGGGCGAAGATCGAACACCGATCGCCTATACGAGCCGGATCTTCTTGGCCTTGCATCGCGACGCTTCGCCAAAGCTGGTTCATGGGCTGATCGGCGAACTTCCGGGTGATTGGTATGTAGAGAACCGCCTGAGCTATGGTCGACCGTGCTTCTACATCAAGCCTGTCGAATCGATCGGGCAGGACGTCTTCGGTCGCGCGTTGGACTTGCTCGAAAGGAATGAAGTCGATCGCTGCCATCCGGAATTCTTGCGGGAGAAAGCGTTTCGTGGCGTCTTTGACAAGCAATGGCATCTTGGTCGAAGAACAATTGCGGGCACGCTCATTGATCAAAGCGCAGACGTAGAGGCTGCTTGGTCGATTTCACGCGGCCAAGGCACGAGCATCGCAGTCATTGACGACGGGATCGATACAAATCATCCGGAATTTTCGCAGCGTGGCAAAGTCGTGGCGGAGTTCGACATTACCGACCGGGTTGCCGATGCACGCCCGAAACGACCTTGGAACAACCACGGGACACCCTGCGCGGGCGTGGCTTGCGCCGCTGGGATCGACGGCGCATCGGGAGTTGCACCGGATGCGCAACTCATTCCGATTCGGAACGTGTCGGCCTTAGGCGGGCGAGATGAATCTGACTCGATCGACTGGGCGGTTCGTCACGGGGCTGACGTGATATCTTGCAGTTGGGGGCCTCCTGACGGAGATTGGGAAGACCCAAATGACCCGCGACATTTCCGCAGCCACCCAATCTCGGACAACACTGCACTTTCGCTTGAAGCGGCCATGGAGTTTGGACGGCAGGGACGAGGTTGCGTGATCTGCTGGGCGGCTGGAAACGGCAACGAATCCGCTGATCTCGACGGTTACGTGACCTTTGGCGGCGTTATGGGAGTGGCGGCGTGCAATGATCGTGGCACCCGTAGCGTCTATTCAGACATTGGCAATTCTATCGATTGCGCGTTTCCAAGCAACAATTTCAGTTTACGCGGACTGCCGGACCCGTTGACGGACGGGATCGCTACCACCGATCGTCGCGGGCGAAGAGGTTATGACAAAAGACCAAGCCCGCTCGGGGATTACACGACGAGCTTTGGTGGAACTTCAAGTGCATGCCCGGGAGCCGCAGGTGCAGCCGCGCTTGTGATATCCACCGACCCTTTGCTGACAGGACAAGAAGTCCAGCAAGTGCTCAAGGACACTGCGGACAAAATTGATCGAGCCAATGGAGGCTACGACACCAATGGCCATTCGCAGCTATATGGCTATGGACGTCTCAACGTAGAGCGCGCGCTACGGTCGCTCCAAACGTGAAGCCGAGGCGGATCGGCCCAAACTAACCCACAACCCCAGCGCTCGCCAGCACCGCCAGCGTCAGCACGTCGGGCGCGATCGCCGTCATCGGGACGATCTGCACCGGCTTTTCCATCCCGATCAACATCGGGCCGATCGTCGCGTTGCCGCCCAGTTCGCGCAGGATCTTGGCCGACAGGTTGGCCGATTGCAGGCCGGGCATGATCAGCACGTTGGCAGGCGCCGACAGGCGGCTGAAGGGATAGAGCTCCATCACCTTGTCGTTGAGCGCGGCATCGGGAGCCATTTCGCCTTCATATTCGAAGCCCGGATCTTCGCGGTCGAGGATCGCCACCGCCTCGCGGATATTGGTTAGCCACTGCCCCGGCGGATTGCCGAAGGTCGAATAGGACAGGAATGCAACGCGCGGTTCGTGGCCCATGCGCCGGGCCACAGCGGCGG
>JASJDE010000025.1 GCA_030065195.1 Erythrobacter sp.
TCAAGCATCTTAACCAAACTTAACCTTCCATCGCCGAGTGAAGTGTTCAATTGTTAACCATTGATATTTCGATGAAAAGTCGCAATCCGCACCAGATCGAACTATTTCGGCGAGTTCCGCGCCACGCCAAGCGATCTCGCCGAAATAGTTCAATCTGGTGCGGATTGCGACTTTTCATCGAAATATCAATGGTTAACAATTGAACACTTCACTCGGCGATGGAAGGTTAAGTTTGGTTAAGATGCTTGAAACCATGTTGGAATCCTGATCTGATCTGCCTGCTTGGTGGGGAGCAGCGCGTCAGCGCACAGAACAGAAAAAGCAACAGGGGCCGCGGGCATTCACGCACTGATCGTCATGATTGGCGACAGCTTGTGAGCGGTGCTTGCGTCCTCGGTTGAGGAATCTGCCATGGGGGCAGTCGAGGACGGAAGCGTGATGGATTTCGAAGATCAGTCTGACTCATTCGACGGACAGGAAACAGGCGGCGTAGATTCGGCCGGAGCAAGTGAAACAGTGCTCCCAGCCGGCAACGAGGTAGTAACGCTCCCACCCGGCCTGTCGCTTGAAGGGTTGGAGGTCAACGGTCGCGACCTTGTAATCCTGCTGTCCGATGGCTCGCGCATCGTGGTCCCGGATGGCGCCGTTTTCGTGCCCCAGATCATCGTCGACGGGGTGGCCGTCCCACCCCTCAATATCGCGCAATTGCTGACCGGCAACGATCCCGAACCAGCAGCCGGTGCGAGCCAAAGCTCAGGTGGCAATTTTGCCGATGACGAGGGGGCAATCCAAGATGCCTTCGATCTCGGTGACTTGCTGCCGTTCACGACATTCGGATTCCCCGAAGACACTGAAGAGGAGATAATTCCGTTCAGTGACGAAGAGCCGGAAGTCGTCATCCAGACGCCAAACGATCCAGTCGGGTCGCAAGACGCGGTTGCCAGCGTCGATGAGGCCGGCCTGCCCGAACGTGGCGATGGCGAACAAGGTGAGCCCGAGGGCACAGACGAGCCCAGCAATTCGGAGACGACCACTGGCACTATCGTGTTCGATGCACCCGACGGGCTGGAATCGATCACCATCAACGGTCAGCCGGTTACCAGCGTCGGACAGACGGTTTCAACGCCCCTCGGCACGCTCACGATCACCAGCATCAATCTCGCCACGGGCGAAATCGGCTTCAGCTACACGCTTGAAGACAACACTTTGGGCGAGGAATCGGACGTGTTCGACGTCGTCGTCGAAGACGTGGATGGAGACCAGGCCACCGCCGCGCTCACCATCGACATTGTCGACGATGCGCCGATCGCGGCGGACGATGTCGGCGTTGTTCCGGCAGGCAGTCACGATCCGATCACCGGCGACGTCCTCGTCAACGATGTGCCGGGCGCAGATGGTTATGCGACGGACGGCGCGGTGCTTGAGTTCGGCAACGAAAGCGGGACCGTCGAGCCGGGTAGCTCACTGCAGGGCGAGTACGGCGTCCTCACGCTCAATCCCGACGGCACCTACACCTATGTCCGCGACGTCAACACGCCGGGCGGTGTCGAAGACACATTCACCTACACCATCGTCGACCAGGACGGCAGCACTTCGAGCGCGACGCTCGTCATCGAAATCGGTGATGCGCCGGACCAGATCACCGGTGTCCCGCGTACCGGCGAAGGCACCGTTGTAGAAGAAGGCGGTTTGCCTACGCGCGGCGACGAGCCTGCGGGCACAGGCGAAATCGCCGACAACGATGCGGGCAACAATAGCGATCCGTCCGAAACGACTGGATCGACGATAACCTTCAATTCGCCCGACGGGCTCGCCAGCGTCACCTTGGGCGGGGTCGAGATCGATCCTGAGAACCTGCCGCAGATTGTCCTCGACAACGGCACGGGCACCCTTGTCGTAACCGGCTTTACCTATGATCCGGTCACCGGCGACGGCAGCATCGACTATGAGTTCACGCTGGACGACAACACGTCCGGCGACGACACGTCGTTCGATTTTGAGATTACGGTAATCGACCTGGACGGCGACGTCGCGACGGACACGCTGACCATCAACGTCGTTGACGACGAACCCGAAGCCGAAGACGATTCCGGCTCGCAGTCGCAAGAGGACGCGCCGATCACGGTCGACGTGTTCGACAACGACACGCCGGGCGCCGACGATGTCGCTCTGGGAACAATCACCGTGGTCGAAGGCTCGCTGACCGGGGACGGAACCCTGGTCAACAATGGCGACGGCACCTTCACTTACACGCCTGCCCCTGGGGAAGAGGGCGATGGTGGTGAAGAAGGCGAAGGCGGCACAATCAGCTTCGACTACACCATCACCGATGGCGACGGCGACGTCTCGACCGCGACGGTGACGATCGATCTTCTGCCCGATTCCACGCCCGAAATCGGCATCAACGAGCTTGGCGCGGCCGGCGAAGACACGGTGGATGAAGCGGGCCTGCCTGCGCGCGGCTCCGAACCCGCCGGTTCGGACGAAGCCAGCGACAGCGAGACGTCCAGCGGCATCATCGCCATCGAAACCGGTAACGACACGGTCGGCTCGCTGGTCATCAACGGGGTCGACGTCACCAATGGCGGAACCGTCACAACCGGCAAGGGCGAGCTGGTCGTCACTCTCAGCGGCGGAACCTACAGCTACACCTACACGCTGACGGACAACACATTGTCCGATCCCGACACGGACGATTTCACACTCGAATTGGCCGACAGCGACGGCGATACGGCGTCGACCACTCTGACGATCAATATCCAGGACGATGTGCCGCAAGCGCGCGACGATACCGCCGCACAGTCGGAAGAAGACGCGCCGGTCACCGTAGACGTGTTCGCCAACGACACGCCGGGTGCAGACGGCGTCGACCTGAGCTCGATCGAAGTGGTCCCCGGCTCGCTCAACGGGGCGGGCACACTCGTCAACAATGGCGACGGGACCTTCACCTACACGCCTGCCCCTGGGGAAGAAGGCACGGATGGCGGCGAGCAGGGCCTCGGCCCAGTCACGTTCGACTATACGATCACCGATGGCGACGGCGACGTCTCGACCGCGACGGTCACGATCACCCTTCTGCCCGATTCCACACCCGAAATCGGCATCAACGAACTGGGTGCCGAAGGCGAAGACCTGGTCGATGAAGCCGGCCTGCCCGCGCGCGGCGCGGAACCGGCAGGTTCGGACGAAGCCAGCGACAGCGAGACGTCCAGCGGTATCATCGCCATCGAAACCGGTAACGACACCGTCGGCTCTCTGGTCATCAACGGCGTCGACGTCACCAATGGCGGGACGATCACCACCGCCAACGGCGAGCTGGTCGTCACGCTCAGCGGGGGCGTCTACAGCTACACCTACACTCTCACCGACAACACTCTGAACGATCCGGACAGCGACGACTTTTCGCTGACCGTGACCGACAGCGACGGCGACACCGCGAGCACCACCCTCGTTGTCGTGATCGCCGACGACACGCCCAGCGCGCAAGACGATTCAAACGCGATCGGTGCGGGCGAATTCGGCCCAGTCGGTGGCAACGTACTCGGCAACGATACCGAAGGGGCCGATGGCGCGGACGTAACCAGCTTCTCCGGCACGGGCGGAACGGGCAATCCCGGAGACACGATTTCGGGTGACTTCGGTACGCTGACCATCGCTGCGGACGGCACATATTCCTACACCCGAAATCCCGGCACGCCGGGCGGCGTGAGCGACACCTTCACCTATACCATTACCGATGGCGACGGAGATACGGCGACCGCCAATCTGATCATCACCATTGCCGATGCACCGACCACTCTGGACCTTCCGGTCGCAGGTGAAGCGGGGACCCAGGTCGAAGAAGACGGCCTCGCCGGACCTCCAGCGGGTTCCGATGCCGCGTCGGACAGCGAGTTCACAACCGGCACATTTACGTTTGCCGCACCCGATGGACCAGCGGTAGTCACGATCGACGGCGTGGCAGTCACAAGTGTCGGCCAGACCTTTACCGGCGCATTCGGCACCCTGACGATCGATGCCATCGCCGACGGTTCGATCACCTACACTTACGAGCTGACGGCTGCGACAAACGGCGACAACACCTCGGACGGCTTCGTTGTTCGCGTCACGGATCAAGATGGCGACTTCAGCGAAGACACGCTCGAAATCGCAATTGTCGATGACGTTCCGACAGCCAATGCCGACGTGGATTCGGTAACCGAAGACGGCCCGACTGCCGCATCCGGCAACCTGCTAACGGGCGTCGACATTGCTGTTCCGGATGCCAATGCAACCGACGGCGTTGCCGACGTGACCGGAGCCGATGGCGCCACCGTCACCGGCGTGGCTGCGGGCGATACCGGCAGCGATGTAAACGGCAATGTCGGCGGGAATGTTGTTGGCACCTATGGCGAAATCGGCGTTCTCGCGAACGGCGACTACCTCTACATTCTCGACAACCAGAATCCGGCGGTCCAGGGCCTCGATAGCACCGAGACGCTGACCGAAGTATTCACCTACACCATCACCGATGGCGATGGCGACACCTCGACCACGACATTGACGATCACCATCAACGGCCAGGACGATCCGGTGGTGATCAATGGTCTGGACCTCGACGGACCGGAAGTGCTGGTCGACGAGGACGATCTACCCGATGGCTCTTCGCCTGACGCGGGCGGGTTGACGCAGAGCGGCACCTTCACAGTTACGTCGGCGGACGGGCTCGTCTCGCTTACAGTCGGCGGCGTCGAAGTGTTTGCCGGTAGCATCACCTATCCGGTGACCATCGACGATCCGACCTATGGCTTGCTGACGATCACGGGGGTTACCCCGGCCACCGATGGCGATGGCGACGTGGTGAGTGCGACGGTTGCCTACACCTATGTCCTCGAAGACAATTCATTGCTCCACACCGTCGGCAATGACGGATCATTCACGGACAGCTTCGCAGTTGTCGCGACCGATACCGACGGGTCGACCGACACCGACAGCCTCGACGTGGTCGTCATCGACGACACCCCAAGCGCCAATCCAGACTCGGATTCTGTCACCGAAGACGGTCCGCTGACGGCCGACGGCAATGTCCTGACCGGTACGGGCGGCAGCGATGCCAACGCCACCGATGGCGTCGCCGATGTTGCAGGCGCCGATGGCGCAACCGTCACGGCAGTCGCGTTCGGCATGACCGACGGAACGGTGGGCACGGCCTTGGCCGGAGCTTACGGCACGCTGACGCTCAACGCCGACGGCAGCTACAGCTACGAACTCGACAACAGCAATCCACTGGTCCAGGGCCTCGACAGTCAGGAAACGCTGACAGAGGTTTTCGATTACACCATCACCGACGGCGACGGAGACACCGCCAGCACAACGCTGACGATCACGATCAACGGCGCCGACGACGGTGTGACGATCAACGGGCTCGATCTCGATCCGGCTGAATTGACGGTCGACGAAGACGATCTGGCCGATGGCTCTTCGCCCGATGCCGGAGAACTGACCCAGACCGGCAGCTTCACGATCACCGGGCCGGACGGCTTGGCCTCAATCACAGCAGGCGGACAGACCGTTTGGACCGATACGGGCGGGTTCGTCGCTGGACAGACGGTCACCACAGCAATCGGCACGTTTGAAATTACCGGAGTCACGCCGACCACCACCGACGCCAATGGCGACGTCACCGAAGCGACTGTCACGTTCAGCTACACGCTAGACGACAACACGCTGACTCATTCGAGCGCGGGCGAGGACACGATCCTCGAAAGCTTCGCGATTTCGGCAACCGACACCGACGGATCGAGCGACAACGCGTCGGTTGACGTTCTCGTGATCGACGACATTCCCGATGTCTCGCTCGCCGACGCCAATGCACCGACGCTGGTGACCGACGATTCCGACATTGGCGGCCGTGTGGGTGCGACCGACACGGACAATTTCGCAGGCCTATTCTCGACCGTGTTCGGAGCAGACGGCCCGGCGGCGGCGGACGCCACCGTCTACTCGCTGAGCATCAATGGCGGCGATGGAACCGATTCCGGTCTTAACGACACTCTGACCGGAGAGGATATCCTGCTGCGCCTCAATGGCGATACGATCGAAGGCTATCTCGCCACCTCGGGCGACCTAGCGTTCACTCTCGAGCTCAATCCCGCGACGGGCGATATCACTCAGACGCAACTGCGCGCGATCGAGCATGACGATCCTATCGACCCGGACGAAACCGAAGCGTCGGGCGCTGCCGAAACACTCAACGCCGGCCTGCTCAGCCTGACAGCGACAGTCACCGACGGCGACGGCGATGTGGATAGCGAAACGATCGACATCAGCGGTTCGTTCGCTTTCGAAGACGACGGACCTGGCTTCAATTCGATCGTTGTCGGCATCCCTCTCGATGAGGACGATCTCGTCCCTGCTGGCAATGGGGATACCGCGGCTGGTGACGACTTCAGCACGTCGCTGAGAACTTTCACTTATGACGTGGATTTCGGTGCCGACGGTGCCAACGCGGACGAGATCACTGCTTCGTTCATTGGTGCCGATGGCACCGACCCTGGCACCGGGCCATTGACCCTTTCCTCAGGCGGCGATCCCGTTATCTTCGACTGGGACCCGGCGACCAACACGCTGACCGGTTACACCACCGACATCAACGATCCGGTGCTGACGATGGTCTTCGACCTTGGCGCAGGCACGATGACTCTCGAATACCTCAAGCCGCTCGATCACCCATCGACCGATGCCGACGGCGCGAATGATGGCCCAGAGACAGGCTACGAAGACAACATCGAGCTCAATTTCGAAGTGGTCATCACAGATGGCGACGGCGATACCGCTACATTCCCGCTGTCGCTCAATATCGACGACGATTTGGCGATTGCGCTGGCCGACAGCGAAATCCAACTGACCGAAAACGAGGCCTTCACCATCGACGCGCTCGACAACGATGCGTTCGGTGCGGACGGCGTCGACACGACCGATGCGGGCAAGGTGTTCGTTTCTACCCAGGCAACGCAAGGCACGGTCACTTACGATCCAGGCACTGGCCTGTTCACCTACACCCCCGATCCCGGTGCAGGGTCGCTACAGAACACGAGCGACTTCTTCGAATACACCATCATCGACGGTGACGGCGATGCCTCGACCGCGCGGGTCGACGTCACTTTACAGCCTGATTCAGAGCCATCGCCCAATGAGGATGTGGCGACAGTCGACGACGATGGGCTCGTCGGCGGCAATCCGCTTTCGACGACCGGAGATCTCGACGCCAATATCGGCGATGATCCCGGCGACACGAGCGAAGCGAGCTACACCGGTATCGTGCCAGTGGACGTCGGCAATGACGGGCCGGCTACGGTATCCTTCGTCCCTGGCCTGAATGGGTCTACCGCCGCGATTGGTCAGGAAACCGTAACATATTCGGTCACTGGCAACCTGCTGACTGCAACGGTAACCGGTGGCACGCGCGACGGCACCGATCTCTTCACCGTAGAAATCACCGATACCGAGACGGGCGCCTACGTCGTCACGCTACTCGACAACGTGCTGCACGACGCAGGCAGCGACGAGAATGACGCATTCGCTTCCATCGACCTGCTGGTAACCGACAGCGAAGGTGACACGACGATCTCCAACCTGGGAATCGTGTTTGACGATGACGGCCCCACAGCAACCGACAATTCGGCCTCCGTGACCGAAGGTGGCATTGTCGGGGGCAATGTCCTGACCGACGACGATGGCGCGGGAACCGACGCCGCCGGTGCCGATGACTACGCACCAACCGGTGCGATCAACCGGATCGACAGTGTCAACGAAGGCACCAATCAAACCACAGTCGACGGTTCGGGCAACCTTATCCTGGCCGGCGAGTTCGGCACGCTTACGATCAATGTCGACACCGGGGTCTACAGCTACTCTTCCGATGCCAACGCCACCAATGTCGATGCGCAGGAAGTGTTTACCTACACGATCGTCGATGGTGACGGCGACGAGGCGACCGCCACCCTGACGATCGATATCGATGACGTTTCGGCCGACGTTTCCGACAACGATGCGATCGTCAACGAAGCGGGTCTGCCGATTGGTAGCGATCCGACGTCGGACAGCGAAACATTCGACACAGGGCAGATCACCGTCGTCGGAGCCGCTGGCACGCTGGTTTACAACCTCCTTTCGCCCGCCACCGGCACCTACGGGACGCTCGTGCTGAACCCGACGACGGGAGAATACACCTACACGCTGGTCACGCCTTTCTCCGACACAATCGACGAAAACGGTCCGAATGTCGTCAACGGCGCGGAAAGCTTCGACTACGAAGTCCGCGACACGCTTGGCAACCTGCTCGGCACCGGAACGATTGATGTCAGCATTGTCGACGATGTCCCGACTGCGACCGACCAGGCCAACATCGATGTTGCCGAGGATGCGGTCGGAACGATCGGCGGAAATGTCGTCACCGACGGCACACCCGACACTCCGGGCGCAGACGGTGCCACCGTCACCGCAATCACGATCGACGGAAACGAAACCGCTGTCCCGCAGGACGGTAATGACGCCGTGGTTGTCACCGCCAACGGCACCTACACGATCGACATGGACGGGAACTGGACTTTCGATCCCAGCCCCAACCTCGATCACACCAACGGCGATATCGACGCCACGTTCACCTACACGCTGACCGACGGCGACGGCGATTTCGACACTGCGGTGCAGCCGATCACCATCACCGATGGCGAAGGCCCAACAGCCGGACCGCCGATCAGCTTGGCGCTCGACGACAGCAATCTGGCCGATGGCTCCAATCCCGCGGGTCCAGACTCATCGAGCGATACGATCACTTTCACACCCGGATCGGACGACATCGCTTCGATCGTGTTTGGCGATGTCAGCGGCCTCGGCGGAGGCCTCGATTGGGTCCGCGTCAGCGATACCCAGATTACGGGCTCGGACGGCGGTCGCCTGGTCGTCACGCTCGACCTTTCGGTGTTGAACAACGTCGCAACCGTCACCGCCACGCTCAACGACAATTACGACGATCACCCGCTCGTCAATTCGCCCGATGTCGTCGATCTCGGCGATGTCGACGTGGTCGCCACCGACATCGACGGCGACACGGCCAGCGCCACGGTGAGCATTTCCGTCGATGACGACGAACCGACCGTCACGGCCAGCGCCCCGGATACAGGCGCGCTGACAGTAGACGAGACCGACTTCACGACCGATGCAACGGCGGATTTCTCCGGACTGTTCACGCCCGACTTCAATGCCGACAATCCCGGCACGCTGGGCGGCTATACGCTTGCCATCAATCCTGGCACGACTGGGCTGGTGGACACCGCGACCGGAGAGGCCGTGGTGCTGGTGCTCAATGCGGGTGTGGTCGAAGGCCGTACCGATACCACTGGCGAACTGGTCTTCATCGTGTCGGTCGATACCGCAGGCGTGGTCGAGCTCGATCAGCTGCGCGCGGTCGAACATCCGGTTACGACCGATCCCAACGATCCGATCGGCTTTGCTGCGGACGATCTGATCACGCTCAGCGCGACCGTCACAGACAGCGACGGCGATACAGACACTGCCACTGTGGGCATTGCAGGCGGCATGACATTCCTCGACGATGGTCCGTCGATCAGCAATGCCGATCTGGGCAGTTCGGTCGATGTCGACGAGACCGACGGCCTTCCCACCAGCGACACTTCGGCCGCTTCGATCGTCAGCTTCATTCCAGACTTCGGCGCGGACGACGACGGTGGTACGGCGTTCACGCTGACGGTGGCCGACCCGAACAGCGGTCTGGCGACGGCCGACGGCGATTTCCCGATCACGCTGGTGCAGACCAGCCCGACTGTGATCACTGGGCAGTTCAATGACGGGGGCGGCGTGCAGGACGCCTTCACCGTGACGATCAACCCGGACGGCACCGTCACGCTGACGCAGCTTGTTGCGCTTGAGCACCTTATCGACGGTGACGACAGCGCGGGCGAGCACGACGATACGCTCTCGCTCGGCGGAAAGATCGATGCGACCGTTACGATTACGGATGGCGACGGCGACACTGCCAACGCCACTGTTGCGATTGGTGCCGGTCTGACCTTCTTCGATGACGGACCTTCGGTCACCCTGTCCGGCAGCAACCCTGATCTCCAGGTGTCGGATGCCGACCTTGCGACCGACGCGTCGCTCTCCTTTGCCGGTGCTTTCACATTCGACGGCGGCACCGATGGCACCCAAAGCACCGACTATGCTCTGTCGGTGACCGACGGCACCGCTTCGGGTCTCTTCGATACCGCGACAGGCAACGAGGTCTTCCTGTTCCTCGAGAGCGGAGTGGTCGTCGGGCGCGAAGGCGGCCCAACCGGCCAGATCGTCTTCACCGTGACTGTGGCTAGTGACGGCACGGTCGAACTCGATCAGCTGCGCGCAGTCGACCATTCGCTGTCGACCCTCGATGGCGCCAACGCGACCCTTCTGGCCGACAATCTCGTCCAGCTCACCGCGACCATTACCGACAATGACGGCGATACCGACAGCGCAACGCTCGATATCGGATCGGACCTGCTGTTTGCCGACGATACGCCGACGGCAGCCGTGACCGAAACCGCGTTCCTCGATGACGACACGCAGACCGACGGCAATCCGGGCGGACCGGACGATCAGGATCCCGACGAGGCCAACCTCACCGGCACGCTGGTCGATCCGGTCGAAGGCTTTGGCAATGACGGCGGGACGGTTGCGTTCGCGACCACCGGCGCACCAGCCGGATTCCAGTATGTTGCCAGCGGCTCCGACATCCTGATCCAGCAGGACCAGGGCAGCGGCTTCATCACCGTCGTGACGGTGACGCTCGACCCCAACACCGGGGCCTACACCGTCACCCAGAATGCCAACATCCTGCACACCGACGATGGCAACAACGACGAGAATGAGCAGACCTTCACGCTCTCGGCGACGCTCACCGACGGTGACGGCGACACCGACACGACCTCGCTCACCATCGTGGTCGACGACGACACCCCGATTGCGGTGGATGGCAATTCCGCCGGAGTGGTCGACGAGGATGGCCTGACGGGCGGCATTGACGGCGGAACGGGCGACGTGCCCGGCACCGACACTGTCGCGACCGGCTCGGTCTCCAGCTTCTTCAGCGCCGGTGCCGACGCACCGCTGACCTACTCGCTCTCGACCGACACCAGCGGTCTCGGCGCATTTACCTCGGGCGGAGTGGCGGTCACCTACTCCGTCAGCGGAAACACGCTGACCGCTTCGGCGGGCACGACCCCGGTCTTCACGCTGGTGCTCGATTCCAGTACCGGCGACTGGACCTTTACCTTGCTGGCCCCGCTCGATCATGCGGCGGGCGGCGATGAGAACGACCTGTTCTTCGACTTCGCCGGCCTTATCATCGCCACCGATGCGGATGGTGATGAGGTCCTGGCCACTGCCGCCGTTGCCTCGGTACGGATCAACGACGACACGCCGGTGGCGGTGAACGACACCAATGCGCTCGGCGAGGACACGGCCTCGGTCGGCGGCAATATCCTGACCGATCCGACCGCCGACGGCTTCGGCGCCGATGGTGCGGGCGATCCTGCGATCACAGCGATCAGTGGATCGGGCGGGGCAGGCACGGTCGGCGGTTCGACCACCGGAACGTGGGGCACGCTCGATCTCGCAGCCGACGGGACCTATACCTACAACCTCGACACGGCTCTGGTGCAGGGACTCGACGACGGCGAGACCGAAACCGACACCTTCACCTACGCGATCGTCGACGCCGACGGCGACACCAGCACCGCAACGCTGACGATCACCATCAATGGCGCAAACGATGCTCCGGTGGCAAACGCCGACACGAACTGGACGATCGAGGATGCTGCGGCGCCGATTACCGGCAACGTGCTGCAGACCATCGCGCACAATGGCGCGCCAGACGGAAATCCACGCGGCGACGTCGCCGATATCGATGTCGACGTGGAGCCTCTGACAGTGACGACGGTCGGCACCTTTGTCGGCACCTACGGTACGCTGACGCTGAATTCGGACGGCAGCTACAGTTATGCGCTCGATAACAACAATCCGGCGGTCCAGGCACTGAGTCCAGGCGATGCGCCGCTAACCGACAGCTTCAACTACACCGCCACCGATGGCGACCTGACCGACAGCTCGACGCTGACGATAAGCATCTTCGGCGAGAACGATGCTCCGGTCGTCGGTACGGCGACGGTTGCGACCTCGGACGAAGGTCTGCCGGGCGGACTGCCTGACACCAACGGCACTCCGACCGACACGACCGACCTTGCGACCGCAAGCGGCAACATCACGATCACCGATGCCGACGACACCACCTTCACGGTGACTCTCAGCGTACCGACCGAAACTCTGAGCTCGGGCGGCGAGACCATCACCTGGTCGCTCAGCCCCGACGGCAAGACCCTGACCGGATCGACCGTCTCGGCCGGTACCGTCCTGACAGTGGTGATCGACGACACCGGGGCCTTCACTGTGACCCAGTCGGCCCGCATCGACCACGCGGACACAACGACCGAGGATGTGACCGGCTTCACCGTCGATGTGAGCGTCAATGACGGCACGACCACAACGACGCAAACGGACGCGATCACGGTCAGCCTCGAAGACGACAGTCCGGTAATCACTGCGCCGATTTCGGATGAGCAGGTGCTAAACGATCCGGACGAAGCTCCGCTGGTGGGCGATCTCAATTTCGCACCAGGCGGCGACGGACCGGGCACGGACATGATGATCATGGCCGATGTTACCGGCCTGACCGCTGGGGGTCAGCCACTCGCAACGTCGCAAACGGGAAATGTACTCACCGCCTATGTCGACAACGACAACAGTGGCACGCTCAATGCCGGCGATCTCGAAGTCTTCACCATCACGGTCGATCCTTCAGCAGGCACGTCGGGCACCTACACGTTCGACCTTCTGGTGCCGCTCGATCCGGAGATAACAGCGGTCGACATAGGTACCGATGGCGCATTCGGCGTGGGTCCGAGCCAAAGTGTGATCGTGTCGCAGAGCAGCACGGGCGACGATTTGGTATTCGTCACCGGATGGGAACCCGACGGCAATGGCGGCTTGTTCACCGGTGGTGAACTGACCGACTGGCTGGGCGGCGGCAATCCGGATCTCAACCAGCGTGCCGATGTCAACGGTTCGACCGCGGGCTTCGGTTTGGGCAACAACAACCTCAATGCTGGCGAATTCATGCGGTTCGATTTCGGCCCGCTGGACGATTACGATGGCGCGGGACCGTACACGCCGCCGGGCGGAACGGCGCTGCTTAACGCGGCGTTCGTTACGTTCTCGGTGTCGAACTTCGGTAGCGGCGACGTGGTGCACTTTGTCGCGCACTACACCGACGGCACGACCGAGGACTTCACCCTTACAGGCAGCGGCGGGAATTCGACCGCTTCGCTGACGATCACGGCTCCGGCCGGCAAAACCCTCAGTTTTGTGGACGTCTACCAGGAATCGGGACAGGTCAAACTGAACCTCGACGAAGTCGGCACGATCGAAACCACGATCGACGTCGATATCCCGGTTTCGATCAAGCTGACCGACGGCGATGGCGATCCGGTGATGGACGATTTCGTCATCAGCATCTTCGACGATGCGCCCGACGCAATCGACGATCTGACCGTGACGACGGTCGGCGGTCAGGATGTGAATGCGGCCTTCGTGCTCGACTTCAGCGGTTCGATCAACAATTCGGAACTCAACCTTCAGCTCAATGCTGTGAAGGATGCGGCGTTTGAATTGTTCGAAACGACGACGGGTTCGGTCGATATCACGCTGATCACATTCTCCGGGACCGCTCAACTCGAGGGCACCTTCAGCGACTTTGCGGCCTTTGCGGCCGCGATCGACGACCTTAACAACCAGCTCGGCGGAACGCGCAGTTTCAGCGGTAGCACCGATTTCACCGATGCAATCCTGGAAGTCATCGCGGAATACACGCCGAGCACGACGGCCAGCAACCAGGTCTTCTTCCTCAGCGATGGTAACCCGAACCAGCAGACTGGATCGGGCGGCAATTCGTTGCTCGATAGCGTTGCCACCCAGTGGCAAACCTTCATCGACGACAACGACGTCAACGTCACTGCGATCGGCGTCGGCGGCGGGATCAACACCGCGCGCCTGCAGGACGTCGACCTCGACGGCGAAGGTGCACCGATCCTCGCGGCCGATTTCGAGGCTCTGATCGATACCCTGATCTCAGCGGTCACGCCGCCTATCGGGGGCAATGTCCTGACCAACGACATAGCCGCGACCAATGGCATCGAAGTGGTATCGATCGTCGTCGACGGCATCTCCTATGTCTTCGACGGGGTGAACACGATCACGCCAAGTTCGGGTTCGCCGATCACCGGCACGTCGTTCACCGCGACCACCGGCTTCGGCGGCGAGCTGACCTTCGATTTCTCCGATGGCAGCTTCACCTACGAGCCGCCGGCGGTCTCCGTGCCCGAGATCGAGAACTTCCAGTACACCGTCGTCGATGGCGATGGCGATACGGACACCGCGATCCTGCGGATCGATATCGCAGCAGTTTCGGAACCAACCAACTTCGCCAAGAATGACGTGGTCATCACCAACGCCGGGACATCGGTCGCAATCGATGAAGACTGGCTGCTCCAGAACGATACCGCCGGCACGTCGATTGACAGCGTGGGCAATGCCGATAGCGGCAGCGTCTCACGTTCGAGCGGCACGACAACTTTTGTTGATAGCGGCGCCGACACGGGTGGCAGCTTCACCTACGCCGCCTCGAACGGTTCAAACACCGATAATGCCTTTGTCACCGTCAATCGCGAGCAGGCCGGCGAGTCCTCGCTTGACGGCACGAGTGGCGACGACATCCTGATCGGGCGCGACGGCGCGAACGACGATATCGATGGCGGCGATGGCGCGGACATCATGTTTGGCGGCACCGGCAGCGACGACTTCAATATCGATGATGGCGATTCCAATGCAGTCGTCTCCGGGTCCGGCGACAACGGCACGGTTTCTGGATTCGATACGATCGTCGATTTCAACTCATCCGTCGACGACATAGACTTCAACGGAACAGCGGTCGTCGGGTCGACGACATCGGGCACCGACGGCACGGACTCGACGCTGACGATCGGCGGTCAAACCGTGAAATCGCATGCGGTGTCGAACGGCATCATCACCTTCGACGATCAGAACTCGTTCTCGAGCGCCCTGACGCTTTCGACCGAAGGCGATGTCGCGGCGGTTGTCGATTACCTGCAGAACAATGACATTGGCGCGTCCAACTCGGTCGTCGCTTTCGTAGTTGGGAGCGATAGCTACCTCTACTTCCAGGACAACAGTTCGCCGACTCTGAGCCAGGATAACCTGGTCAAGCTCGAAGGCGTGACTCTGACGAACGTCTCAAGCCTGATCGGGTCTGCAATCTTCCCGGTTGTGCTCGATCTCGACGGTGACGGTGCGGAGTTCGTGGGGATCAGCGCGGGCGTCACATACGATTACGATGGTGACGGCACGGCCGAGGCGACCGCCTGGGTTGGTGCCGACGATGCGATCTTGGCCTACGACGCGAATGGCGACGGCACGGTTACCGATGCCTCCGAGTTCGTGTTCGGCGGCGAAGGCTTTACCGACCTCGATGCAATCGCTGCCCGCTACGACGACAATGCCGACGGCGTGCTCGACGCTTCCGACAGCGCTTATGCTGACTTTGGAATCTGGCAGGATGCAAATCAGAACGGTGTGGCAGATGCGGGCGAGTTCATTTCGCTAGAGGATGCCGGTATCATTTCGATCGGTCTCGTTTCTGACGAAGTCGATGCCGAAGCCGCAGGCGGCGATGTTGGAATCTTCGGCAGCGCCACCTTCACTTTCGCTGACGGGACAACCGGCATTGTTGCCGACACGGCCTTTGCGACCGGCTCGGCCAACGACAACGATCAGAACCGAGCCGCCCTGCGCACGACCGAAGTCGCCACTGTCGCAGCACTGGCAAGTTCGCTGCTGATGGATACGGGCTTCGCATTCGGCATGCACGACAACGCTGCGCGGCACATGATCGAAGACCCGATCCATGATGGCATTGCGGTGCAAGAAGCGGCCTTCGAAATGCGCGGCGAGGCCTTCCAGCATGTCGAAATTTCGAGCGATCTGCTCTCGCAAGCCTCGGTTGATCTCGGATCGGTTGACTTTGCGAGTATTCTCGACAGCCATCACGGTATGGCCGAACCGGCAGCCATCCAGGCGATCACGCAGCCGCAATCGAACGTCTTCGAAACGATCGAGTGGACCAGTGGCTTTGAGGCTTCGTCCGCTTCGCCCGCACCTTCACCGTTTGCCGGGATGGACGTTTCGCAGGCGATGGAAGCGCTATTGATCCTAGATGGTTCGGCGCTTGAGGCGGTAGCCGCCATCGATCCGGTGGATGCGGTGCTGGCCGAACTCGCAGCGGAGAACCTGCTCGACCAGGTGATCGACCGGTTCGACGACCAATCGCAGACGTCCGACTATCTGATGGCCGACGCGGCAGGCGCCGCTGAGGGTTTACTCGATCAGATCGTGGAAGCGGGAATCAACACGACAGATGCCTTGCACGCAGTCGATCAACAACTCGACGAAGCGGCGGCGGCAGCGGCCCAGGCTTAATCGCAAATCAACCCTTGGGGGGGACCAGGAAGATGAAGACAGCTTGTCACTTTCTTACGGCGTTAACCATAATTTCGGTGACATCGACCGGCGCCGCGGCGCAGGATGCGGTGGCCGATCTTATGTCAGCCGATATCGATACGTTGAGGTCGGAGATCCAGAACCGCTACGATGCAGCTTTGTCGGCGACCAACGACCAGACAATCGTCGCGGCGAACGACACGCGATATTTGTGGGCGTCCGAAGCCAAGGTGCAGTGCGGAATTGCATTGGGTTTTCTCAAGTCGCGCACACGCGATGAGACCAGCATCAGCAAATGCGACTACGCCTATGGCCGGATGGCGATCCGAACGGTGGCGCCGCCGCCACCCGCGCCGGTCGTAACTCCGCCGCCGCGCAGAGAGGTTTGCACCAGCGTCGAACCGGGCTTGGTCTTCTTCGAGTTCGATTCTTCAAATCCGGGACCGGACGCAACGCAGACCATCGAAATCGTTGCGACGAATGCCCGCGAATGCGGTTGGGACCGCTTCCGCGTGGTCGGCCATACCGACCGCTCGGGCAGCGACGCTTATAACGACGCGTTGTCGGTGCGCCGCGCCGAAGCTGTCGCCAACCTGATGGCAAGCCTCGGCATTCCGCGCGGTCAAATGGCGGTGTCTGCGGAGGGCGAAAGCAATCCCAGAGTTCCGACTGCCGACGGTGTCCGCAGCCCGGAAAACCGGCGCGTCGAAATCACGGTATCGCAATAAGGACGGAGAGGGACCAATGCGTAACAAACTCATATCCGCAGTCGCGGCCGCTCTCCTTGCGGGGACAGCTCCGATTGCTCATGCTCAGGAAACAACGCCGACCGTATCGATGCAGGAAGCCATCGATGTCGCGATGCGTTCCAATCCTGAGATCCTGCAGGCGCAGTACAACAAGGAAGGCATCCAGTTCGAGCGCAAGCAGGCGGAAGGCCTGAACGGCCCGCGGATCGACGTCGAGGCTTCGGCTGGTATCCGCAGGCTCGAAAACACCACGCGCCGCAATCTCGGCATCGCCAACAACGAGCTCTACCCGCTTGAGATCGGCATCACCGGCGAATGGACTGCGATAGATTTCGGGCGACGCCGGGGAGAGATCTTGCGCCAGGCCGCCAGGGTCGACGGGGCATCGCTGAGGGTCCTGGAGCGCTCCGAATTCGTGGCATTGCAGGTTTCGCGACAATATCTCGACGTGCTGCTGCAACAGCGGGTCCAGGCGGCCGCTTCGGACAATCGCCGGTTCCATGAATTGCTGGTTGGCGATCTTGCGCAAGGCGTAGCGCAAGGTTCGATCAGCGTGGCCGATCAGCAGCAGGCGGAAGAGCGACTGCAGGCGGCCATCGTGCGCGAAGAGGAGGCCAAGCGTGCGCTCACCGATGCGCAGATCTCGTTACGCACATTGACCGGGCTGGACATCTACAGCGTTACGGTACCGCCCAGCCTCGTCGCTTCCATGCCGACGAGCCTCGAAAACGCCGTCGGTACGGCGCGGCTCCGCAATCCGCTTGTGCGCGAGGCGCAGGCCGACGTCGATGCGGCCAACGCGCTGGTCGATGCACAAACGGCCGAACTATATCCAACCATCGGTCTCGAAGTTCGAGGCCGTGCAGGCGACGATATCGATGGCTTCTCCGGGGAAACCAACGATATCCAGGGCCGCGTCGTGATGCGTTGGAACATCTGGGACGGCGGCATCAACCGGGCGCGAATCCAGGAAACCGTGCGTCAGGCTTCGATCGCCCGTTACGCGTTGCACCAACGCCAGCGCGAGGCCGAAGAAGACGTCCGCGCCGCCTACAATGCGTTGGAGACGCAAGGCCGGATTGTGACTGCACTCGATCGACAATCCAGCGTTTCGGACGATCTACTGCTGTCCTATCGCAGCCAGTTCAACATCGGTCGGCGCTCGCTGCTCGACGTTCTCGATGCACAAAACACTAGGTTTAACACCCAGGTTCGTCTCGAAACGGCACGTTTCTCGGAAATATTCGCGCGCTACCAGATTTTGGCGGCGACGAACAACTTTTTGGATGCGTTAACCATTTCCCCGGGCGCCGGTTCGGGCGAAGAAGAGCGTGCACGGTTTGATTACGGCCCACCGGTCGATGCCGAACTGCAACGCCGCGTCTATCCGAAGTGATGGCGCAAGGAGGATGACACGTGTCGCGGTTGGAGGATCAGTTGGAAGGCATCGCCATCGATAGCCTTTCCAGGTGCGTGGCGGAGATTGCCGCGCGCTATTCCTCCGCCGTGTCTCCAGCCGCATTCGCGCAGCTGCCCAAGAACGCCGACGGCCGGCTGCCTTGGCACCAGGCCGACGCGGCGCTTGAGCTCGCAGGCGTCAACTTCGACGCTTCGACCCGACGCAAACTGCCGGTCGAGGCGAGCCAATACCCGGCCCTGGTCGAGCTCGCCGAAGAGCAATTCGTCGTCGTGCTTGAGGCCAATGAGACCGACCTGCTTGTCTGGAAGCCGGATATCGAAGGCGAGATCTGGGTGCCTCGCGCCGAGATCGCCGAGGAATTCGCCGGGCGCCTCTATTCGGTTTTCGCCAATCCAGATCTCCAGCGCGAGGGCGAGGCCCCATGGCATGCCAAGGCGCGAGGTCACTGGTTCTGGGGCGAGTTGCGCAAAGAGCGCAAATCCTTCTGGCCGGTCATCCTCGCTTCAATGGTGATCAACATGCTGGCGGTCGCGCTGCCGCTGTTTACCATGAACGTCTACGACCGGGTCATTCCCAACCGTGCAACCGAAACGCTGTGGGTGTTGGGCGCTGGCGTCGCGCTGGTTTTCGCGCTGGAGTTCGCACTGCGGCGCGGGCGGACGGCGGTGCTCGACCAGATCACCCGCCGGCTCGACTTGAAGCTTTCGCAGAAGATCTTCGGGAGGCTGTTGGCGACCCCGCTGCAGGAGCGGCAGGGTCACACCGGCTCGCTCGCCGCGCGTGTCTCCGAATACACGATCGTGCGAGATTTCTTCGCTTCCACGACCGTCGTTTTGATGATCGACGTGATGTTCCTGTTCGTGTTTGTTGGAGTGATCGCGATCATCGGTGGCTGGCTGGCGCTGATCCCGCTGGGGATCATCATCGCGATGCTGATCGCCGGGTACTTCCTGCAACGCAAGGTAACCGACGCCGCGCAAGACGCTCAGGCGGATTACGGTTTGCAACAGACCTTGCTGGTGGAATCTCTCGCAGGCATGGAAACGCTCAAGAGCATGGGCGGCGAAGGCGGCGCACTAGGCCGTTGGTATCGCCTTGCCGATGCGGGCGCGCATTCGCAGGAACGGTTGCGCAACATCAACTCAGTCGCCGTCGGCCTGGCGCAGACATTCCAGCAGGTTTCGACCGTCTCGCTGATCATCGGCGGCTATTACCTGTTCGCGGCAGGCGAAATCTCGATGGGGGCAATCATCGCGATTGTCATGCTTGCGTCCCGTTCGCTCGCGCCCGCCGGGCAGATTGCATTCGTCCTGACGCGCGGACGGCAAGCCAATGAGATGCTAGCGAGCATCGAGCGCCTGTTCGAAGCCAGCGACGAGCGACAGAAGGGCGGCTCGCTCGCCCCCGCCACGATCAGTCGGCCACTCCTTTCGCTCAAGGATGTGCGCTTTTCCTACCCTGAGGCCGGCCAGCCAGCGCTCGACGACATCAATCTCGAAATCAAACCGGGCGAGCGCATCGCAATTGTCGGTCGCGTCGCATCCGGCAAGTCGACGCTGGGACGCGTTCTATGCGGTCTCTACGAACCGAGCGAAGGCACGGTGCTGGTCGATGGGCTCGACGCCAGCCAGTATCGCCCCGAACAGGTGCGCGACGCACTCCGCTTTGTCGGGCAGGATGCGGACCTGTTTTCCGGTTCGATCCGCGACAATCTCTCGCTCGGTCGTCGCGACGCGACCGACGAGCGCATGCTCGCGGCGTTGCGGCAAACCGGGGCCGACCAGTTCCTGACGAGCGAGAGCGGCGGTTTCGAACGGCCAGTTGGCGAAGGTGGTCGACGACTATCGGGAGGCCAGCGTTCCTTCCTGGCCTTGACCCGCGCGCTGGTAACGCCGTTCGAATTGCTGTTCCTCGACGAACCGACAGGAGCGATGGACAGCCAGACAGAAAGGCTCTTTGCTGACAAGCTGGCAGGTGCGTTGTCCGACCATCAGACTCTGGTGATCGCCACGCATCGCCCTGCCCTGTTTGCACTGTGCGATCGGTTGATCGTGCTCAGCAAGGGCCGAATCGCCGCCGACGGGCCGATCAAGCAGGTGCTGGAAAGCGCCGGGACGCCGATCGAGGGGATGACGCGATGAAGCGCATGAAGGAACTCTTCGCCCGGTCCGTCGTGCTGCTGCCGATTGTCGCAATTGCGGCTTCACCGTCACTGCCCGCCATCGAAGCCTCCTACGCGGCCGAACTTGGCGCGACTTTGCCCGAGTTACAGCGCGAACTGGCCGATATGTCGACCGGACAGGATCAGGAATTGATGCTTGCCGGAACCGACGCACAGTCGCGCAACGCCCTGATCCCCTTGGTCGGGGGCACCCATACCGGCCTGAGTGCATACAGTCCGTTCTCGTCAGGATCCGACACCTATTCGACTGCGCTCAAATGCATGACACAAGCGGTCTACTACGAGGCTGCGAACGAAACTGAAACCGGCAAGCGCGCGGTCGCACAGGTGGTGATGAATCGAATGCGCCACCCGGCCTATCCCAATTCGGTCTGCGGAGTGATCTACCAGGGTGTCAATGCGCGGGTCTGCCAGTTCAGCTTCACTTGCGATGGCGCCCTGCTGCGCAAGCCCTTGCAAAGGCAATGGAGCGAGTCACTGCAGGTTGCCGAAGACGCGCTGGCAGGCAAACAGCTGCCCGATGTCGGCACGGCAACGCACTATCATGCGGACTACGTGGTGCCCAAATGGGCATTCACGCTGGAGAAGCTCAAGGTCATCGGCACGCATATCTTCTATCGCTTTCCCGGACGCGCCGGCCGCAGCGCCGCATTCCAGGCACGTTGGTCGCAATCCGAACGGATCCCGCAAATCAACTGGGCACGATTCGATCCCGATGAGGACTTGATCGAGGAACTGGCTGTAATCGAGGAGGAACCTTTCGTTCCGGGACTCACCGTCACCGCCGATCCAACCGATCGCCATGCGCCCGCCGATGTCGGCGGGCGGCTCGATACCACCAAGCAATGGCGGCTAAGCATCCCCGATCCGGTCAACCAAGGCGGCAGCTACGCTGCGACCGTGAACGAGCAAGGCGAGACTCCCGAGTCCTCGGCATCCGTTCGGGATGAGACTTCGGAAGCGGAGGTCGGGTCATGAACGTGCTTGGTTGGTGGGATGCGATGGATGCACCTCGCAAGCTGATCGTTACCTCGGCGGTCGGACTTGCGTTATTGCTTTCCTGGTCGGCTTTCGCACAAGTCGACAGCATCACTCGCGGCACGGGCAAGGTCATCCCGACCAGCAAGGCGCAGCTCGTGCAGCCGGCCGAGCCTGCCGTGATCGACGAAATCCTCGTGCGCGGCGGTCAATCGGTCAAGAAGGGCCAGTTGCTTGTGCGGCTCGACGATGCGCAATCCGCTTCGGAACTGGGTCAGTTGCAGACCGAAAACGAACGTCTCGCAGTACGTGCAAGACGGTTGCAGCAGGAAGCTTCGGGCGGATCGTTGGGCTGCGAGGAAGGTTCCGTTTGCGCCGAGGAACGCCGACTGCAGCAAGCGCGAGTTTCTGCGGCCCGTGCGCGCGAGCGCTCGCTCGCCGCCGTAATCGAACAGCGCCGCCGCGACCAGCGGGAGGCGGAAGCGACGATTGCGTCTCTCGGCGACAGCGAAAGACTGGCGCGCGAACAGGTACAAATGCTCGAGCCGCTGGCCGCGCAGGGCATCGTCCCACGCACCGAGTTGCTCACCGCGCAGCGCGATCTTGTCGATGTGCAGGGTCGCTTGTCGGCAGCGCGGCAGGCATCGGGCCGGGCAGCGGCTGCGATCCGGCAAGCGCAGGCCGATCTCAATTCCGCGCGGCTCGATTTCCGGCAGCAGGCCTTGAACGAGCGCAGCGAAGTCGCGACCCGGATCGCGGTCAATGAGGAGACCATTCGCGGCGCCGAAGCGCGCCAGCAGCGCAACGAATTGCGTGCACCCGCCGACGGTATCGTCAACGACGTGCAGATCACCACCGAGGGCGGGTTCGTCAACGCCGGCGAGATGATCATGCAGGTGGTGCCCGTGGGCGACAAATTGCTGGTCGAAGCGCGCGTCGCTCCAAGCGACATCGCCTTCATCAAGGTCGGCGATCCGGCCAATGTGAAGGTCACCGCCTATGACTTTTCGATCTATGGCGGACTTGAAGGTATCGTTCAGCAGGTATCCGCCGACAGCGTTTTCGACGAGGTTGAACGCGAAGCGTATTACACCGTGCTGATCGAAACCGACGAAGCGTTCATTACCCGCAACGGGCAGACATTCCCGATCGTGCCGGGCATGATCTGCGATGTCGAAATCTTGACCGGTCGCCGCACGATTCTGAGCTACTTGCTGAAGCCAGTCTCAAAGGCATTCGACCGGGCACTGACGGAGCGCTAGATCGCTCGGGCGGGACTCTTCGGCTCAGTAGCCGTGAAGCCAAGCCTGGTCGCCGCTGAAACTCAAGACCGGATTGTAGTCGTGCGACCGTGCGCCATCGAGCAGCATGTCCGTGGCATTGTCTAGTACGACGTAGCGATCGCCCAACCTTACCACCAGCAAGGCGTGATCCGCACGGCGAACTGTATCGCGCGCGATCGTCAGGTACATGTCGGACTTCGGAACGCCTGCGGCCGCGAGCAATTGCATCTTGGCCAATGCAATATCTTCGCAGTCGCCTTTGCCCAACATCAGTGTGAGTCGCGCTCCGGCCCAATAGTCCGCCTGGCCGTAAAGTTCGCGATCTTCCACATAGCGGACTTCGCGGTTGACCCAACGATTGACCGCAGCGACGAACTCTTCGCTGGCTGCCGCCACATCAAGATCGGCCAAATGCCGGCGGTTCGATAGCTTCTCCGATTGCACGCGGCGCCAATCCCTGTCGAAATTAGTTTTCCCGATCCGCACGCGTTTCGATGCAAGAAAATCGTCGCTGGCATCGGCCTCTGCAGAATACGGAGCCGTTGCAAGTCCGGGCGCAGACGTCGCGGTCGCGCAGTAGCGCGCGCCCGACGCGGCCGGCTGAAGCGGCTCAAGCGCTACAGCAGGCGGCGCGAGCGCCACAGCGTTCGCGGCCTGGTTCTGTTGTATCCGCATCCGTTCGAGCGCGCTCATTTCT
The DNA here is from genome assembly GCA_030065195.1 of Erythrobacter sp. Classification (GTDB taxonomy): domain Bacteria; phylum Pseudomonadota; class Alphaproteobacteria; order Sphingomonadales; family Sphingomonadaceae; genus Erythrobacter. The sequence goes on from JASJDE010000025.1 coordinate 23,972, forward strand.
CCACCCAGAATCGCAGCGCTCTTCGACGCGCGAACGCTTGTGGGTGCGGCGCTCCTCGCAATCACCGGGGAGTCGCTTGCCTCAATATCGGCGCAGGCCGTCCGCACCGCCGCGCTAGCTACCGCGGGCTGCACGGCAGCTCCGAACGCTTGAGCATGCGCCTGAACGGGCATGAACGCGGAGCCCACGGCCAAACTGGCAAGTCCCGCACGGACTGTGGAATTGATGAGACGCTTCCCTCGCATGCCGCGGGCTTCGCACACGGCCAGCCAAGGATGAGTTCGTAGATAGGGTTAATCTCGCGGAAACGAAAACGGGCTGCCGCCGGCAGGATCTTGCCACTCTTGCCGCTGCTGAGCGCCCGGCCCAAACATCGCCCGAAAGGGCTTCCGGATGAGAATTTCAGGCGCGTCGAAGTCCATAGGGTGCGGCGCAATCGGGCATCGCCTCGCCTCCATCCGCCCGACCATTGCGCCATACTTGTCTGAACTTATCGCTTGCACGATCCGAGACAGGATTCATGGTGCCGCTTACGTGACTCGAACACGTGACCCCATCATTACGAATGATGTGCTCTACCAACTGAGCTAAAGCGGCAACCCTGAATGCAAGCGAGGCGAAAAGACCCGCCTGTGCAAGATCGTATGTGGAGGCCCGAGCCGGAATCGAACCGGCGTGCAAGGATTTGCAGTCCTCTGCGTAACCACTCCGCCATCGGGCCGAGCCGTCCACCATAGTGAACGGAGCGCGGGAACTAGCGATTCGTCGCGACAAAGGCAATGCAGCAATCGCAGGGCTGCAAAATGCGCCGCATCAAATCGAAACACTTCGCAAAAACGCTAGCTTACGCAACGTCAGTCTGGACCGGCCCGCACTGGGAGGGCAGAGGACGGCCATGACGATTGCCAGCCTCCTTGAACCGGTCACCGGACAGCCCGGCCCGGCCCGCCTCGATCATGCCGACGAATGGATGCAAGGACGTACTTTGTACGGCGGGGCTTCCGCTCTGGTCGCCTATACGATGGCGACCCGGGCTTTCACCGGCCTTCCTTCGCTCAGGGCGGCGCAGATCGGGTTTGTCGCTCCGGTCGGCGAAGAAATCGAGCTTTCCGCTGAAATCGTCCGCCAAGGCCGCAATGTTACTCAGGTGCGCAGCGAAATCCTGTCTGGTGGAAAGACCGCGCTAACCGCGTTCTGGCTGTTTGGCACGGGGCGCGATCCCAACGCGGAGCGCATGTCGGACAGGCCGAGGGACTGGCCCGGCGATCCCGATGACAATGCGGTCGCAATGCGCGGCGAAGGCCCGTCATTTATTCAGAACAACTTTGAAGTCCGATTCGGGCAGGCCAAAGGCGAAGATCATGGCGCGACGATCCGCCGCTGGGCGCGACTGACCGAAGATCACTCGCTCGATCCGGTCGGCAAGCTCGTTCTGATGGGCGATGTCATGCCGCCCGGTGCGATGCGGATCATGCGACGGTTGGGACCTATTAGCTCGATAAACTGGTCGTTCAACGTGCTGGATCCGGAAACGCAATCCGATGGCGGCTGGTACCTTGCCGAGAATGCCAGCCAGCATGCCGATGCAGGCTATTCTTCGGAGCGCCTCAGAATGTGGGACCGGCAAGGCCGCCAAGTGCTCGACGGCCTGCAATGTGTAGCCGTGTTTGGTTAGCGTTGGCGCCTAGACGTCCTCGAATTTCGGGGCGCGCTTCTGCATGCCGGCCATCACCGCTTCGACCTGGTTCTTGGTGCGCATGATCGCATGCTGCTCAATGCTTTCCTCCAGCAGGATCGCATCCGTGCCACGTTCGACCATGCCAGCCTGGAGACGCTTTGCAGCGCGGATTGCGTGGGGATTGCGATTGGCGATCTCCGACGCGATCATGGTCGCACGCGCCACCGGCTCACCGTCCACGTGGGTCGCCAAGCCCAATTCCTGCGCCTCGGCACCGGAAAATTCCCGGTTGGTGTAGATGAGTTCGCGCAGCACATCGTCGCGCACCAGCCCGCGCCACAAGGCATAGCCCCCCATATCCGGCACGAGCCCCCATTTGAGCTCCATGATCGCCATTCGGGTTTCGGGATGCACGACGCGAATGTCGGCCCCGCTCGCGATCTGCAGGCCGCCGCCGAAACACACGCCATGGACTGCGGCTATCACCGGCACCGGCAATTTGCGCCACAGCATCGCCACCTGCTGGAATTTGTTCGCATTGCCATAAGTCCGCTCTGTCAGTTCCGGTTCGTCCGGGCTTGGAGTGCGGCTGAAACTTGCAGTGTCGAGGCCGGCACAGAATGCCCGACCTTCGCCCGAGAGGACAACCGCGCGCAATCCATCCATCTTGTGAAGGGCGCTTCCCGCTTCGATGATCCGTTCAAACATTTCGGGATCGAGCGCGTTCATCTTGTCGCCGCGCGTCAGGCGGACCTGAGCAACGCCGTCCTCGCCCAAATCGATCGAAACCCTGTCATTCGGCTGCATGAATACGGCTTCCCTAGTGATTGTTGTCCTGAGTAGCCGCCGAAGGTGGCCTATGCGGTAGGACAAGTCCATATCGAACTCGCGTCGGCGCAGAGCCGTTTGGCCGCAGTAACTCAGTCGGCGGATCCGGAATCGAAAGCAAATGCGCTTGGTCCGGGCGGCGTATCGAGGAGATAGCCCCCTTCCGGGTGTGTCGCCAGGATGCGAGACAGACCGAACGGGGCGAGTTTGGCTCTTACCCTGGCAACGTGAACCGCAACGCTGTTGGTCTCCGGCTCGAAGGTAATGCGCCACACATCGGCGAGCAATTGCCGTTTGGTCATCGCCTTGCCTGGTTGCTCAGCCAGCCGCCAAAGCAATTCAAACTCGCGCGGATGCAGGCCGAGCCATTTATCCTCAACGCGGCCATCACGGTGAAAGAGGTCGAGCGTTACATCGCCGGCTTCGCGGAAGCGAGGTATCAGCGTATCGCTGTCCGGAAAGATGTTCGTGGCTGCGGTCGAGTTCACAGATCCCCCCCTGCACGCATCGAATAGACGGCGTTTTGCGTAAAGATGAGATGGTCGAGGAGCTCGATATCCAAGGCCACGGCGATCGCAGCAAGACGGCGTGTTGCCTCGATGTCGATTTGGCTGGGTCTGCAATTCCCCGACGGATGGTTGTGGGCGACGATGATACCCGTCGCGCCGACTGACAGCGCACTCGCGAACAGGTCCCGCATCCGCAGGGAAAGCGCATGAGTCTCCCCCTGTCCCATCGATTCATCACCCAGATAGGCGCGCTGCGAATTCACGAATATTGCGTGAAAGCGCTCGACGCCGATCGGCGAAGCAAGCACCACGCCTCGCAGGTATTCGATCATCCCCGACAGCTTGGCCTCGCGGGTGGTGTCGAAACGGCCTCTTGAGCGGACTGGAGCTGATATCACGGATCAGTCCTCTTCCTTGCGAGCGTAGAAAAGTCGATATCCGAGTGGGAGATGCGCCAATCGCGATACTCGCCATAGCGGTTCTTGCGCTTGATATGCCGGATCAGCCCGACGGTCATAATCATGAGCTGAAAATAGGATGGGCCGATCACCATGACGGCATGAGCGAGATCGGTCACGGCATCGGTCACATACCGCACACCATGTGCCGACGCTGCGACTAGCTGGAAACCCGCTATCCATAGCGTGTAATTGCGGTTGGCATTGAGTGCGACCGCCGTGAACGCAATTGCGGCGATCACGTCGACCGCCGCGTAGAACATCCCGCCTTCGACGAACAAAAATGCGCTTCCCGTAAAGAGAGGGATCATCCTGTTCGGCAATGTGAATAGGACCACAAAGACTATCGCGACGATGCGTTCCGGATTGCCTCCCCAGCGCCACGCGGCCAAAGCCAATGCAATGCTGAATGCATGCTGCGCCTCGTCGCGATACTGCAGGATGAAGTCCATCAAGACTATTCTACAGCTTTAGTCGTGGGAGTCAGCCGCTACCCGATTCATCTTTGGCTCTTCCAGTGCCGACTCTGCGACCTCGGTCATGATGGGGCCGTCACCGCCCATTGTCTCGCGGCCGACTTTGCTCAATTCGTCATGCACGCGAAATAGGCTGGTCGACATGGCCATTGCCTGCTGTTCGGCCTGATTGAGCCGCATCAATGCGCGCTGGCCCGAGTGGACCTCGACACTGGGGTTCTGACGCGCGGCGAGCATAGCCTGCTTCAGTCGTGCGAAAGCGATCATGGATTCGTCGGCCAAAGCTTCTGCCTCGCGAATCAGTTTCTTCAGATTGTATGCGTCGTTCAGGATACGGTCTGACACTTTAGTTCTCCGACCCCTCCCGCGCTCCAACGGTGGGCTAAGTCCTTTCTTCGGGGATCAGCACTCGGCCATCCATCGCCTCGCTCAATGCAATTCCCGCAGTAACCGTCAACACCACGGCGGCGAGGATGCCGAACGCGATACCGATGATAGCCGCGAGGCGGAAAAGGACAGCGTTTTCGCCGTCGAGCACCCCGGGGACGACCCTTGGCTCTCCCGGACGCAACCAAGGCGCCTGTTCGATGAGCGGCAAGACGTCATTCATGACGAGCTCGCCGTGGTCGGCCTCGACGCCGTTATTCACACCCTGACCCTCTACAGCGACCTGAGTATTGTTGTATGCAACTTCGCTGAAGTCCTTAGGTAAATCCGCAGGTAACTGATTTCTTTCCGTATTCGAGGCTGTAGTTTGCTGATCGGCCGCTTTCTGCCCTGGCTGGTTGGCCCGATAGAGTTCAACCAAATCACCCAGGCTACCGGCCCCGTAGATGTCTTTGAGGGCACGGATGTGCTGGTTGATTCGAGTTTCGGACACGCCGAGTTCCTGCGCGATGACCTTGATCGGCACACGCCTGTCGATTCGCTCCATCACTGCGCGCTGACGCTCTGTCAGTGGGCGCGGCGCGGCGGACGGCATCTCACTCTCCTATTCAAACGCGTTATCAAACATAGTTAACACGTCGTCTTCAATAATGCTCCGGGGCAGGGGCGGCAAACCAACGTGGACGATTCAACCCGTCAGGCCGCCGAACTGTTGACCCCCAAGGAAGACAGGTAGCGCTTTATGTTCCGCGCTGCCTGTCTCAGCCTCTGCTCATTCTCGACCATGGCGATCCGCACGAAGCCCTCACCCTCTTCTCCATAGCCTACACCGGGCGCGACAGCGACCTTGGCTTCGGTCAGCAGTTGCTTCGAAAATTCAAGGCTTCCCATGCTCGCAAGCGCTGGCGGTAACGGCGCCCAAGCGAACATCGATGCCGCCGGTGCAGGCACCTCCCAGCCCGCGCGGCCGAACGATTCGACCATCACATCGCGTCTTTTGCGATAGAGTTCGCGATTTTTTTCGACGATGTCCTGCGGGCCGTTGAGCGCAGCGCAGGCGGCGGCTTGGATCGGGGTAAACGCGCCATAATCGAGATAGGACTTCACCCGGGTCAAGGCAGCGATCAACTCCTTGTTGCCGACGGCAAACCCCATACGCCACCCGGCCATGGAATAGGTTTTGCTCATGCTGGTGAACTCGACCGCGATCTCTTTTGCACCTTCCACCTGCATGATCGAAGGCGTCGGGTTGTCATCGTAATAGAGCTCCGAATAGGCAAGATCGGAAAGCAGCCAGACTTTGTTTTCACGCGCCCACGCGACCAGTCGTTCGTAGAACGCAAGGTCGACAGTCTCGGCGGTCGGATTGGACGGATAGCTCACGACGAGGACACTGGGGCGAGGAACCGTGAAGTTCATCGCGCTTTCGAGCGATTGCCAATATTGTTCGTCGGGCGTCGTCGGAACTGAACGGATTGTCGCACCTGCGATTATGAATCCGAAGGTATGGATCGGGTAAGAAGGATTCGGAGCAAGTATCACATCGCCCGGCGCGGTTATTGCGTTGGCGAGGCTGGCTAGGCCTTCCTTCGAACCCATAGTGACGACGACTTCGGTTTCGGGATCGAGATCGACGCCGAACCGACGGCTGTAATAGTTGGCTTGCGCCCGGCGGAGACCCGGTATGCCCTTGGACTGCGAGTACCCGTGCGCGTCCGGCTTCTTCGCCACTTCGCAAAGCTTATCGATCACATGCTGCGGTGGCGGTTGGTCCGGGTTCCCCATCCCCAGATCGATGATGTCCTGCCCGGCTTGTCGCGCCGCATGCCGCATCGCGTTGACTTCCGCGATGACATAGGGTGGCAAGCGCTTCATGCGGTAGAATTGGTCGTTCATTGCGATCCGTACCCTCATTTGCGCAATCAAGATGATCGGCGGCGCAATGATCAGTCTAGGGCAATGTGGGTCGATGTGGGAAGGCGTTTTCGCTAAGCTTCGGTGGACTCTTTGTTTATAGCGACCCACCGCGACCGGTTACGAGGAAAGTGAGAGCCGCCATGCCGCAAAATGAAGACGGATCTGCATTCGAAGCGCCCGAATCTATTCGTGCTTTCTTCGACATGCAGGGCGAGACCATGCGGGAGATGTTCAGCCAGGCCATGTCCGGCGGGATACCGTCCGCAGCTTCGCCCGAAAGTCCAAACAATGGCGTCCCCTCCGGCCTCCCGGTCGCCGTAAGCCCGGCCGATATGGCGGAGTGGGCAAAGGCGAGCGCCGAGCTGCAGAAGATGTGGCTCGAATTCGCAGCCCACCAGGCGCAGAAGGCCGCGTCGAAGGCCAGCGAGGGAACAAACCTGTTCGATCCAGCACAATGGCTGACGTTTTCGCAGGCGATGCTGAAGCAGCTACCGGGGTCGAATTTGGCCCAGACGAGCAAGCTTGCGCAGGATTCGATGGAATTGTGGCAGGGCGTCTTGGGCCAGTTCGTCGCCTCTTCGTTCGGCGGAAGTGCCGAAAGGGGAGAAGGAACTGGCAAATTGCCGCACAAGGATCGGCGTTTTGCCGATCCGGCGTGGAGCGAACATCCTGCCTTTGCGCTCTTGCACCAGACCTATCTGATGCTTGCCGAGTATTTTCGGCAATCGGTCAAGGCGATGGACGGTATCGGCAGCGAAAAGCGCAAACAGCTCGAATTTGCGGTCGGTGCGCTTTCCGAAGCGATGAGCCCAGCCAACTTCCTGCTGACCAATCCCGTCGTCATGAAACGGACGGTCGAAACGCGAGGGCAGAACCTGGTTCGCGGGATGCGGCACCTGATCAAAGACCTGAAGCGCGGCCAACTGACGCATACCGATACCAGCGCATTCACATTGGGCGAAAACCTTGCGGCCACCCCGGGCAAGGTCGTGCATGAAACACCGCTTTACCAACTGGTGCAATATGCCCCTTCGACCAAGGACGTCTACGAAGTCCCGCTGGTGATCTTCCCGCCCTGGATCAACCGCTTCTACATCCTCGACCTGACGCCGAAGAAGAGCTTCATCAAATGGGCGGTCGATCAGGGGATCACGGTTCTCGTGGTCAGCTGGAAGTCGGCCGACGAGAGCATGGCCGACGTCGTGTGGGACGATTACATCCGCGCTCAGATCGAAGCGATCGACACGGTGCGCGAGCGGCTGAAAGTCCCGGACGTGCATACGATCGGCTATTGCGTGGCGGGCACCACCTTGGCCGCCACCTTGGCAATCCTCGCGCGGCGAGACGAGGCGGAGAAGGTCAAGTCGGCCACCTTCTTCACCGCTCAGGTCGATTTCGAGAAGAGCGGCGAGCTCAAGCATTTCATCGACGACGGGCAGCTGGAGATGATCTCCAAGCTCTCTCCCAAAGGCTATCTCGACGGGCGTTATCTTGCCGCGACATTCAATTCACTGCGCGGGAAGGACCTGATCTGGAATTACGTCGTCAACAATTACATGCTCGGCGAGGACTACCCCGCTTTCGATCTGCTGCACTGGAATGGCGACGTCACCAACCTGCCGTCCAAGTGGCACAATGATTACCTGCGCGACCTCTACCGCGACAACAAGTTGGTCGTGCCCGATGCATTGTCCGCCGACGGCACACCGATCGACCTCACAAAGGTTGAAACGCCAAGCTATGTACAGGCGGGCCGCGAGGATCACATTGCACCGGCGGACAATGCATCGGGCACGACCAACTTGTTGTCGCGGTAGAGGTCGCGCAGGTAATCATTG
>JASJDE010000165.1 GCA_030065195.1 Erythrobacter sp.
CCGGTTTCCAGAGTGAGGGTTTTTCCGCCCCACTCCAGCGATACGGTTTTCGTGTCGAACATTGATTTTCCTTGATGAACCCGCACGGCCTTATTGCGGTGCGGGGCCTACTGTTCCGGGTAATCCGTCCCGGTCCGGTGCGGGGCTATTCTCGCCCCCTCGTCCGCTCCCAGCCGAATTGCATGAGAGCCGGATAGACGAAGGGCGGCCCGTTGGAGCCGCCCTTCGGAAACTCTTATTTGCGAAGACCCAGTTTCTGGATCAGGGCGTTGTAGCGCTCGACATCTTTCTTCTTGAGATAGGCGAGCAGGTTGCGACGCTTGTTGACCATCATCAGAAGGCCGCGACGCGAATGGTTATCCTTGTGGTTGCTCTTGAAGTGCTCGGTAAGGTTCTTGATGCGCTCCGTCAGGATCGCGACCTGCACTTCCGGCGAACCGGTATCGCCCTTTGCCTGGGCGTTGTCCTTGATGATTTCTGCTTTGCGTTCTGCGCTTACGGACATGTATCTTCTTTCTTACTCAGCGACATCGGGTAGGTTGAAACCTCGGACGACCTTCGCCGTCCCATCCGATATCTCCATTAGAGCGACGGGGACACTGTCCAGCATCGCACAATAGAGCCCGGATGGTTGGGGCAGTTCAGACAGGACCCGGCCCTGGCGGACCGCCTGCGCGTCTGTCTGAGAGAGGGGAAGGGCCGGGATGTCGTCCAGCCCTGCCTCCAACGGCAGGAGTAGGTCTTCAAGTGGCGCGCCTCTACCGATTTCGTTGAGTTTGTCCAGCGAAATCGCTTGGGATTCGGTGAAAGGCCCCGCCTTGGTGCGGCGTAGATAGGTAACGTGGCCGACGGTTCCAAGGGCGTGCGCAATGTCGCGGGCGAGCGAGCGGATGTAGGTGCCCTTGGAGACGTGGGCTGTGAGCGTGACGCTATCGGCCAGCTCGAGCGGCGCAGACGGGTCGTACGGATCGGGCCGTCCAGCCGTGGTCTGGAAGGCTGAGCGAAGCTCGGGCACACCTTCTCGATCACCAGCGAAGGTGAGCGAATGGATCGTCACGCACCGCGTCTTAAGATCCACTTCCTCCCCCGCCCGCGCCCTGTCATAGGCGCGCTTGCCATCGACTTTCAGCGCCGAATAGGCCGGCGGAACCTGCTCGATCTCTCCGGTGAAATGCTCCAACACCGCCGCAATCGCCGCCATCGGCGGAAAGCGATCGACCCGCTTCACCACTTCACCTTCGGCATCGAGCGTGTCGGTCTCGGTCCCGAACTGAATGGTGAAATCGTAGATCTTGCTGGCATCGAGCATTCGTCCAGCCAGCTTGGTCGCTTCACCCAAGGCAATCGGCAGGACGCCCTCCGCCAACGGATCGAGGGTGCCGCCGTGGCCAACCTTGGTCTTGGGATAGCCGCCTTCGCGCAAATTCCGCTTCACCGCACCCACCGCCCGCGTCGAGCCCAGCCCGCGTGGTTTGTCTAGGATCAGCCAGCCATTCACCATGACGCGCGCTCTAAGGGTCTCGACAAGAACCGTCCAGCCACGTGCTACGGGGAATCCGCGAGGTCCCTACCCGGCCTACCTTAACCGTGTTCTGCCATTCCGGGGTCATGAAACTGATCATCCATCCCGGCCTGCATAAAACCGGCTCGACCTATCTCCAGCATGTGCTGAACGACAATCACGCACCACTTGCAAAGCGGGGCGTCTGGTACCAGCCGCAAGAGGGCTATCCCGCTCACCATCACGCTGCATGGCGTATCCTGCTGGGCGACGAACGGCCGCTGGTGGCGATGATCGAGCAGGCGCGCACCACCGATTGCCACACCGTGATCCTGTCTTCGGAAGACCTCGAAGGCGCGCTTTACGACGACCGCGCGTTGCACGCGATCGACGATGCGGCCAATCAGGCCGCAGTTGGCGAAATCGAATGGCATGTCGTACTGCGCGACCCGGGCACGGCCTTTGCGAGCCTGTTCGCCCAGCTCCAGCACCACGTCTACGCCGACGCCTTCCAGCTGTTTTACGACACGATGCGGCGCGGCTTCGTTCATATGGCCGCTCCGATGCCCGATGCGGGCACGCCCTACTGGTTCTACTGCTTCGATCACTTGGCGGATCTCGGAAGGCTGCACAGCCGCGCCGGAGCCGGAGTCGTTGCGCACGACTTTGCCGCCAAATCCGCGTTTCCCGGTGCGTCGATCCTTGAACATGTCGGCGTACTAGACGCCATCACAACCCTGCCCGGCCAAGAAGCCCGCAACGCACGTCCCGACCGCGACGACATCATTCGCGGCTACGTGTTGCGGGTCGCCGAAGCGGTGCCCGATGAGAACGACCAGCGACGTGTGATCGATGGCTTCCTCGGCTGCCTCGAGAACGGGCTCGACAACATCGATACCTACGCCGCCATGGTCGGCGAGCGCTATAGCGACAGCCACCGAGCCGCGCTGGCGCAATTCGCTTCGGCAAAGACTAGGCCGCGGCCGGATCCGGTTCGCTAGCGTTCCCGATCGCAAGTTCGGCTCTTTGGCCGAAGATCAACAGATTGACGATGAGCGAAGTCGCAATCGCCAGCACCAAGGTTACCGCCATGCCGTGGATGTAGTGCGCGGGCTCCCACACCATGCTCCAGAACCCGTAGAAGACCACGCCCGTGACCACCCCGATCATGGCGGCCGCGGCCTTCACATTGCGGAAGGCAAGACCGACAACGAACGCCGACAGGATTGGCATCGAAAGCAGTCCGTAAAGCTGCTGCACGGTGTTGATGAGGCTTTCCTGGCTTGCAAAGAACGGCACCAGTGCCAGCGCCAGCAAGCTCATCACGATCGAAACGATCGCGCCGAGCCGACCCACGCGCTTCACGTCGCCGACATAGGCTTCATGCATATCGCAAACGTACAGCGCAGCCGACGCATTCAGGATCGAGTTGAAAGTCGTGAGCACCGCGGCGAAAATCGCGGCAGCAAAGGCGCCGGAGAGCCACACCGGCAGAACTTCGCCGACGATCATGCCATAGGCCGGATCACCGACATCGCCGAACATCTTGTACGACACGATGCCCGGCACGACGACAATGATCGGGACAATCAGCAGACGGATTCCCGCGGCGACCAGCACACCCTTTTGCGCTTCCTTGATATTCGGCGCTGCCATTGCGCGCTGGGTGATTGTCTGATTGGTCGACCAGTAGAACGTCTGGATGAAGATCATCCCCGTCAACAGAGTGTGCCAGGGGATCGGACTGTCATTGTTGCCAATCAGCGTGAGCCGCTCTGCGGGGATGCCGCTCAAATCGAAGTCGATGGCTTGCAACGCCAGGAACACCACCAGGAGGGCAAGGCCCAGCACCAGCACGCCCGAATAGGTGTCGGACACGGCCACTGCGCGAAGACCGCCGAAGATCGCATAGGCCGCGCCGACAATCGCGATCACCACCGAAACGGTCATGATCGTCGCGAGGTCGGTTTCCTGCCCTGTCAATGACAAGAGGAACAGGGAGCCGCCGTAAAGAATGGCAGGTAAAAATATGAAAAGGTTACCGAAAAGAAACAATAGGCTGATCAGTGCACGGATGTGTTTGTCGCCGTATTTCTTCTGCAACAGCTCGGTCGTGGTGGTGCAATTGTTGCGGTAGTAGATCGGTAGGAAGACGAAGGCGAGGATGAACAGCCCCGCCACCGCGGCGAATTCCCACCAAGCGAGCAGCGCCATCTGGTTGCCGTTCATCCCGATCAGCTGATCGGTCGAAAGGTTCGTCAGCGTTATCGATCCGGCGACGAAATACCAGGCAAGCCCGCCATTTGCGAGGAAGTAGTCGCGTTCATCCTGTGGTCCGGAACCGCGTTTCCCGCGGCAATGCATGTAGGTGGCGAAAGCGATCAGCGCAGTGATGATCAGGAAGACCGCGACCTGGACTGTACTCATTGGATTGTCTCTCCCCGCCGCGCGAATGCCGCGCCGACAATTCGTTCACTGTCACAAGTTCGAAAGCGCGCGGCAAGCCCGCATGATTGGGAACGGCGGACATTTCCAACCGGAAATGCCCGCCTCCCCCTAAATGAGCCGGGCCATGCAGGCGCCCGGCTCACTATCAGAATTTCGCGCGAACACCCGCCGTGTAGCGCGCTCCGGTCCGCTCATAAGTCAGGATCCGGTTGCGGAAACGCGAGAAGTCGCGGGTGTCTTCGTTCAGCACGTTTAGGCCTTCGACAAAGACCTGGAACTGATCGGTGAGTTCGTAGCTCGCCGAGAAGTCCAGTTGGCCGAAGCTCTCGCGTTGGCGCGGTTCGCTCTGCACATCCTGCGCCTGCACCAGGAACCCGTCGCGATAATTGTAGGAGACGCGCGCCGCGAGCGGCCCGTCTTCGTAGAATGCGGTTAGGTTCAAAGTGTGCGGCGTGAAGCCATTGAAGCCGAGGTCGCCCACCGGCGCATCGTCGCGATCGCTGGTCACGTACGTGTAGTTGACGATCCCGCCGAAGCCGTTGTCGAACGTCTTCTGGAACGCGATCTCGGCACCGCTGATGCTACCCGAAAGGCCGTTGCGCTGACGCGTGTCCTGGAAGGTCACATCGACCGGCGTGTCTTCTGTGAGGCCGCCATTGCCGGCCGGGAAGATCACCACACCCGGAACCGGCAGGGTCGAGGTTTCGATGAAGTTGCCCAGTTCCTTGTGGAAGCCGGCCACGCTGAAATAGCTCAGCGCGTCGAAATACCACTCGAACGAGATGTCGAAGTTGTCCGATTCGAACGCTTCGAGCAGTGGGTTGCCGCCGCCGCTGAGCGGTGCATCCGAACGTCCACCGAAGGTGTTGGCGACGCCCAAAGCGGTCAGTGTCGGACGGGTCACCGTGCGTGCGTAGCTTAGCCGCAGGACGATATCCGGGGTCGGTTCGATCTTGAAGTTCACCGACGGCAGGAAGTTCACGTAGTCGTTCGGGACCGAGATATTGGTCGCTGGGCCGAACACGACTTCGAGCTGAGTATCGCCAGGGGTCTCACGGAACTCGATAACCGGCTGGTCGATCCCGCTCGACACCACATCGGTGAAGGCAATGCGGAATCCGATATTCGCCGACCACGGCACATCCCCGCCGAATTCACCGCCCCACTCGGTGTTGAAGTGTGCGGCATAGATCTGCTCCTCAACCGCAAAGCTTCCGCCCGGGTTGAACGACGGCGTGTAGATGCCGAGCGTTGGGTCGAGCTGTCCGCTGTTGAGATAGGCGAGGAGGTCGGCGGTGTTGCCACCGGTGCGATCGGGGTTCTGCAGGTTGGCGACACTGTTGAGCTGCGCGAAGGCGTCCGCGAAGCTGGCCGTCAGGATGTTGGCCGGAACCGTGTCGGCACCCTGCACCCCGCTCAGGAAGTTGTCGAAGGAGAACTGGCTGAGGATCGAGGTGTCGAACGGCACGGTGTAGCCGCAATAGGCACAGAAGATCTGCGCAGCGGTGAGGCTGCCGAAGCCCGGATCGGCAAAGTTGTCGAACAGGTTCTGGATCTTTTCGCGATCGGTATAGATCCCGCCGAATGTGACATTCAGGAGTGGCCCTGCGTCGACTTCCCATTCGCCGTCGAAACGCACTTCAAATACCTCGTCTTCAACCTGCGTGCGGTTGACGTTGACGAAGTGCAGACGCTGGATCGAAGTGTCGACAAAATCGGCATCCAGGATGTTGGTGATCGTCGAAATGCCACTTGTGTTGACGGATTCGATCAGCGGAGATGTCGGAGCCAGCGCACCGAGCACGACGAACGGGTTGGTCCCATCGCGCGTCGCCCGCGACCACGACACGTCGGCCACGAAGGTCAGGCGATCGCTCGCCTCGAACTCGAAATTCCCGCCAAACGCAAAGGTCTCGGCCTCGCGATTGTTGGAGGTGAGCACATTGTCGTTCTGAGACAGTCCGACAATGTCGGCGATGTCAGGGTTACGAGTTCCGGAATCGATGCTGGGACGATTGAACGATACGACCGTGCCGTTCTCATCGATCTGCGGGTTCAGGAAAGGCGGACTAAAGAAGCCCGAGAACTGCTGATCGAAAGAGTCGATTTCGAACCGCGAATAGAGGCCGTCGAATGTCGCGGTAAACGCGTCCGAGGGAGCGAATTGCAGTGCGCCATTCAGCGTGATGCGCTCGCGATCCTGCACGTCCCGGCTGAAGATCACCTGCTGCTGGACGCGCGCTCCATCCGGCAAGGCACCGATGTCATCCGGCTGCAGCCCGGTCGCGGATTCCGGCGCGAAAATTGCCGCATCGCCCTGACGCAGCGCAAAGCCGTTGGTGATGTTGCGATCGATCTGGGCGTTCCGCAGATTGTAGGAGCCGCCAAACAGCACGCCGACCGATCCATTAGACCACGAAACAACCCCGCTTATGTCGGCACCGACGTCTTCACTCAGGTTCTCGTAAATTGCGGCGCCCGAGATCGAGGCGTTGAAACCGAGGCGATCGATCGGCTTTGCGGTGGTGATGTTCACGACCGCGCCAATGCCGCCCGACTGAAGGCTCGGCTGAGCGGACTTATAGACCTCGGCGGTCTGGATGATGTCCGACGATAGAACGTCGAACGAGAATTCGCGCCCGGGGTTGTCGGTTGCGAGCGTGCGCCCATTCAAGAGCACCGCGTTGAATTCGGGACCGAGGCCGCGAACGGTGATGAACTGCCCTTCACCGCCGGATCGATCGATCGCGACGCCGGTGATGCGCTGAAGCGATTCCGCGACGTTCTGGTCGGGGAATTTGCCGACATCCTCGGCCGAGACCGCGTCGACCACGGCCGCGCTATTGCGCTTCAGGTTGATCGAATCTTCGAGACTCTTCTTGAAACCGGTAACGACGATTTCGTTGCCTTCGCCTTCGGAGGCGGGGGCATTCTCGTCTTGTGCGAGCGCGGGGCTGGAAACTGCGATTGCTGCAAAGGCAACGGATTGGGCCAGCATGGCCCGCTTTGAAAACAACATTGCTCTCTCCCTTTAGGTTCACCCCTGTTGAGCGATTGACACGGATCGGGGCGATACCGGAGACCCTTTGGGGGCCGGGGAGGAAGTCTGCCTTTCAAATCGACGAGTTCCATGGGCGGAATGGAACGGCATGAACTTTTTGGTTTACATCCACAGTTGGAGCGAGTGACAAATTGCCGGTGTCATAAAAATGCAACGCCGCAAGAAGGGTCGCGCATCATCGGGTTCATGCGAAATCCCAATTCCTAAAGTCGACCGGTCTTGCGACCAATGCGCGAGCGATATTCAGATGGCGACCAACCCACCG
>JASJDE010000166.1 GCA_030065195.1 Erythrobacter sp.
GATGATCCGGATTTCATTCTGCATTCGTTGCAGGAGGAATTCGAGGCCAAGAAACGCTTCGATGCTACCGATGAGCAAATGCTCGAATTCTATGAGCAGATGCTGCTGATCCGTCGCTTCGAGGAGAAGGCGGGTCAGCTATACGGTCTCGGCCTGATCGGCGGATTCTGCCACCTTTACATCGGGCAGGAAGCGGTGGCGATCGGGCTGCAGTCGGCACTTGATGGCGATAGGGACAGCGTGATTACAGGCTACCGCGATCACGGCCACATGCTCGCCTATGGCATCGATCCCAATGTCATCATGGCCGAACTGACCGGGCGTGAAGCCGGCATCTCGAAGGGCAAGGGCGGCTCGATGCACATGTTCAGCACCGAGCACAAATTCTACGGCGGGCACGGAATCGTCGGTGCGCAGGTTGCGCTCGGCGGCGGGCTCGCGCTTGCACATCAGTACAACGACGATGGCGGTCTTTGTTTGGCCTATTTCGGCGACGGTGCGGCCAACCAGGGGCAGGTTTACGAGACCTTCAACATGGCGGCGCTCTGGAACCTGCCAATCGTTTTCGTGGTCGAAGACAACCAGTACGCGATGGGCACGGCCACCAAGCGGTCGTCGGCCGAAACCCGTTTCTATCGCCGCGGCACTGCGTTCCGCATTCCGGGCATGGAAGTAAACGGCATGGACGTCCTCGAAGTGCGCGCTGCCGCAGAGGTCGCCTTCAAGCACGTTCGCGATGGAAAGGGCCCGGTGCTGATGGAGCTCAACACCTATCGGTACCGCGGGCACTCGATGTCGGACCCGGCCAAGTACCGAACCCGCGAAGAGGTCCAGGACCAGCGCGATCATCACGATCCGATCGAAGGATTGAAGAAGGTTCTGATCGAACAGGGAAAAACCGAAGAGGACCTCAAGGCTATCGACAAGGCGATCCGTGCGCGCGTGGCCGAGGCTGCGGATTTCGCCGAGAGTTCTCCGGAGCCGGAACCGTCCGAACTCTACACTGACGTGCTGGTGGAGAGCTACTGATGGGGATCGAACTCAAGATGCCGGCGCTCTCGCCGACAATGGAACAGGGTACGCTCGCCAAGTGGCTCAAGTCGGAAGGCGACTCCATCGAGCCGGGTGACATCATCGCCGAGATCGAAACCGACAAGGCAACGATGGAATTCGAAGCGATCGACGAGGGTGTGCTCACCCGGATCCTGATCGCCGAAGGCACCGAAGATGTCGCGGTCGGCACCGTTATCGCAATGCTCGATGGGGAAGGGGACGCGGTTTCCGAACCGGCGGCTGCGCCAGAACCGATGCCGGCCCCGGCACCTGCACCCGCTCCCGTTGCCGAAAAGCCGGCAGCTCCGGTTGCTGCCCAGGACCCTGAAATCCCCGCCGGAACCAGTTTCACATCCGTTTCCGTGCGCGAAGCCTTGCGCGACGGCATGGCCGAGGAAATGCGCCGCGATCCGCGTGTCTTCGTGATGGGCGAGGAAGTGGCCGAGTATCAGGGTGCATACAAGGTCACCCAGGGCCTGCTCGACGAATTCGGCCCCAAACGTGTCATCGATACGCCGATTACCGAATACGGCTTTGCCGGAGTAGGCACCGGCGCGGCGATGGGCGGGCTCAGGCCGATCGTCGAATTCATGACATTCAACTTTGCGATGCAGGCAATCGACCACATCGTGAACTCGGCAGCCAAGACGAACTACATGTCGGGCGGCCAAATGCGCTGTCCGGTCGTATTCCGCGGTCCCAATGGAGCCGCATCTCGTGTTGCCGCCCAGCACAGCCAGAACTATGGCCCATGGTATGCGAGCGTACCGGGCCTGATCGTGATCGCACCATACGACAGCGCCGACGCCAAGGGCCTTATGAAGGCCGCGATCCGCTGCGAAGACCCGGTCGTCTTCCTCGAGAACGAGCTGGTGTACGGGCGAAGCTTCGACGTTCCAGACCTGGACGATCACGTTCTACCGATCGGCAAGGCACGGATCATGCGCGAGGGCTCTGATGTCACGATCGTGAGCTATTCGATCGGCGTCGGGTTGGCGCTCGAAGCGGCGGAAACCCTGGCAGGCGAGGGTATCGATGCGGAGGTCATCGATCTGCGCACGCTGCGCCCCCTCGACAAGCAGGCGGTCCTCGCCAGCCTGGCCAAGACCAATCGTCTCGTGGTGGCCGAAGAAGGTTGGCCGACTTGCTCGATTGCAAGCGAGATTCAAGCGCTGTGCATGGAGGAAGGCTTCGACGATCTCGACGCGCCCGTCCTGCGGGTCTGCAACGAAGATGTGCCGCTGCCCTACGCAGCCAATCTCGAACAACTAGCGCTGATCGATGCCGGACGCATCGTCGAAGCGGCGAAGAAGGTCTGTTACGCCTGAATGGGATGAATGGGGCCGCCAGTGGCGGCCCTCAATTCACGGACGAGCGGCGGAAAATGTTGCGCAGGATGCCGAGTTTTGCCCCGATTGCGAGGCGTATAGCTGCGTGAGGTCACGGCTGTCGCGGACGTTGAAAGCGGCCGTGTAGGTCAGCGTTTCACCGTCGAGGTAATCGAACGGCGTAAGCGCTTCGTAATCGTAGACGATCTCCACGAACATCACGGCCGTGCCCGCACTGGCGGTGATCTTCTGACCGTCTTCGCCCATTCCCTGAAACGCGGTCCCGAACTCGCCGGTCCCTTCGACGCCGTAGCTCGAAGTGTGGTTCTTCGCGCCGCGACATCGCTGCCATTGGATCCATTGCCCGCCATCGGAGTTCTGCTGGAGGCTCGAAAGAATCACGCGGCCGTTCTCAAAGATGTCGATACGCTCCCCGAGCTTCTCGGCACCCACGAACACTTCGTTGATGTCGTCCTCGAACACACGGCGCGCGACCAGCACGTCCTGTTCGCCAACACGCGAGGCGTTGTCGGCGACCTGCATGGCTATCTGGCTGACCTGCATGTGAGTGGTCGCATAATAGGCCGTCTCGGATCCCAGCATGCCGAGCGCCAGAACGATCGGTGCGGTGAAAGCGAATTCCACCATCGCGACACCCGATTTCGCCTGCGGGAGAGCGCGAAGTCGGCGTGCCTTGCGGGCGATCGGCGCAAATTTGTCACGAAGTGCAATCATCATGGACAGTTTCCAATTGAAATAACACGGTTTTGTTGGTCGTAAGGCTGGTTGCGCAGCACCGTGGACGAGGTGAGCGTCATGTTGTCGCTCATCCCGATAAGGCCGGCGACAGGGAAAAGGCGGGGCCATTCGACCGTTGCGGTGTAGAGCACCGCATCGCGCGCACCGCCGATCCCTGAGGAACCGCGATTGGCATCCCACTGGCCATTGTCGTTCGAATCCTCAAACGGCTCGCCATTGTTGCAAGTCATGTCGCCGTTGCTGTCGGTAAAGTTCTCCGCTTCGCCGACATCGCTGAAGTCGAAGTGCGACAGTTTTTCGAGAGTCACGGTAGCATTGCTGGGGACGACAGTCTTGACCTGATCGATCACGCGCTGGTCGATCGCATCCTGCTGGCTACCGGCAGATTCCAGCGTCAGGTCGCGGCCGGCCTTCTGCATGGCACCGTTGATCTGCGCAGCGGTGTATTGCGAATGCGCCATGTCGAAGATGCCCATCAGCATGATCATGAGGATCGGCGCGACGAGACCGAATTCGGTCAGTGTCGCGCCGCTCTCATCGCGGCGCAGGCGGTTGATCCAACGCATGCCGGTCATGACGTCAACCTCAGGTCGGCGATCTGCTCTGCAATATCCTTGAAGGTGTTCTTCAGCTCGTCGGCATTGTCCGCTTCGAAGGCTCGGCCCGAAGTCGCGCAATCCCTGAGATTGTCCGTAAGATCGGTACCGAAGGCGACAACCCACACCGAAATGTTCTTGTTGCGCGCCGCGCGGCAGGCTGCCTGGAAGCGCTCGGCGTGACGCGAGGCCATCTGGGTCGAGGTGCCGTCGCTGGTGACCCGGCGATCCCAATACTCGATGCCGTACAGACCATAGACCCAGCGTTCCGTCGCCTGTGTGCCGTCGGTCATGAAGATGATGTGACGGGCAATCGCATCGCCATTGGGCGCTGTCGCATTCGCGCTCGAGAAGATTCCGTCGGGTGAAATGTAGCGCCCACCCCAGATCATCCCGAAGTCGTGATAGGTCGCGCCCGATGCCGCCAGTGAGTTGACGTATGACTGCACATTGCCCCGCGACATGCTCGCGTCGAGCCTGCGCGCCGCAACCGGACAGATCGAAGCGCCGACCGATGCGACATTGTCGAGGTTCTCGGTCGTTTCCACCGGATCGTAGAGCCAGGAACCGGTATCCCACACGCTGCCATCGTTGCTGTGGCGATAGTAGACCGCGCCGGGAAGCGCCGGTTTCCAGCGTTCGTCGTCCGTCGTCGGGACGAGATCGATGTCAAGATCGTTTGCGCCGTTGGGAAGCGGGCTGAAGGTCGCTTCGGCGACAGTGCTCGCTTCTTCGATGCAACCGTTCCAGCTGTGCGTGACATTGGCACCGCTTGCGCCCGTGTCGGTCACGACATTGCCGCCGGTGTAGAAATTCGACACGTCGAAGTCCCGCTCGCGATAGGACCACGAAGCGACCGTAATCGTTTCCGCTTCCTCGACATCGTCCTCGTCGGCCTGACGATACTTGTCGATGTTGCCCACACAGGCTGCACGCCACGGAGTGCTGGCTCCGTAACCGTTCCACACATTCAGCCAATACTGGGCACGGGTGACGCGCCACAATTCGTTGCCGACCAGGTAATCCTGCCCTTCCATCCGCAGGCACTTGTCGCGGGCGGAGCTGTCGGCGTAGTTCGAATTGTACCAGTAATTGCGCCACTGATAGTGCGAAATCCAGATACCGCCCCCAAGATTGTCGGGATCGCGCGGCATGTATTCGTAGGTTTGACGATCGAGGATCCAGTCCCCGATCTCAACGCCGTTCCCGGGCACTTCGGTCGTCGTTTCGACCCATGTCCGCGATTGATACGACGCAGTGTCAGCCATCCAGGGTATGATGTCGGCTCCGACATTCACGCCGCTGGAATAGGGAACGAAGCCGTAGCGAACCTGGGCTTGCGGCGACGTCGCGCCCTCGACGACGTCGTAGAAGTCGATGACGGCGTCGCGCAGCGCCTGGATGCGAGAGGCATTCCCGCCGCCGCCATTGTATTCGACGTTGTTGTTGTTGCCGTTGGTGCACGAGATGTTCTTATCGGCAGGGCAGTTCATCGACCCGGTGACGTCGAGCACGAAAACCACGTCGGTGTTGGCGATGTTGATATCTGCCGAACACGACACCGAAACGTCGAATTCGTCGTATCCGAAGATGTGCATCAGGCTGGTCGGAAGCTTGCCGGTCGCCGTGCCCGATACGACGCCGGAATTGTTCGCAGTGTAGCTCCGCGACTTGTTCTCAAGGCCGAATTGCCCATCGAAATAGTTCTGGTCGAAGAACGCGTTTCCGACGGCTTCGTCTTCCGATGTGAAGTCACCATCGTCCATTGCGCGACGTGCAGCCAGGGCACCGGCGTCGCAAGCCGCCTGCAAGCGGGTCGTGGTCATGTAGTACCGGCTGGCATCTACGGCACCGCCAACCATCCCGATCAACGGGATCAGCGCCACCGCCGAGATGACAATGGTGTTGGCCGTCGGATCCGCAGCCAGTCTGCGGAAGAAGGTCATCGTACCCATGCTCTGCGAGTCCTTATTAGGCTGCGATCGCGAAACTTTGCGAAAAAACAATTGCATAGATTGCACATAGCCCAATCTGGTAAGCGCAATGCGAAAGCGCGTGGTTAACCGGAAGTAAACGGCTCAATCGCGGTGCGGATTCGCACCTCGTGTCCCGCTATCGGACAATCGGGTTGACAATTCCTGACGAAAGCCGGCTACGGGCGAACGGTGAATCCTGAAGACGCCGAGACCCTCCCTGCAGAGATCGAACTGGCCCTGGCGCATACGCCGGCGCCGGTGCGAGAACGGCTCCGCACCTATTTCGCCTTCGACCAGCGTCTGGGCCGGATCGTTTCGGCCACGACGGAGCCGATGCTGGGCCAGATGCGGTTGGCGTGGTGGCGCGACATGCTAGCGATGGATCCGGACGAACGACCGAGAGGCGACGCCGTTCTCGAAGCGATAGGGCATGAATGGGGCGGAGACGGATCGGTGCTCAGCAAGGTGGTAGACGGCTGGGAAGTGCTGGTCGCCGCCGAAGAAATCGGAGACGGGGAGATTGAAACCTTCGCGGAAAGCCGTGCTGCGCCTTTCGTGGCGATGCTGGCTCAAAAGGACGCGCCCATTGGCGATCTCGTGCTGCGCGCGGGCACCCGTTGGGCCTGCGCCGACGCTGCCTCAAAGCTATCCGATGCTGCTGAAAAGGCGAACTTTCTCAGGGTGGGTCTGGCGATTCCACGCCTTACCGCGCGGCTACCGCGAGAGTTTCTCGGTCTTGCGGTTCTGAACGCGCTGGCTTTGCGAGCGCTGAACAGGGGAGGGCATCCACTAATGGAAGGCCGCGGTGCAGCAATAACAGCAATGCGAGCCGCTTTAATCGGACGATGACTGCGTGTACTTGTCTCGGCACAGCAAGTGCAGGGGTAATCAATGCGGCAAACGGTTCTTGGAGTGTTTCTTGGGCTTGTCCTAGCCGGTATCGGCGTATTCTGGTGGCAGGGACGCGCGCAGGTCGAAGCGAACGCTCCGCCTCCGCCCGAACCCGAAGAGGTCCTTGAAGCGCCCGACGAATTGCCCGAGGCCGACCCCGGAGATCTCACAGGGCCAGCCCCGCCGGAAGCATCGGAGCTGACGCGCGAAGAAAAGCGGTTCTTTCGCTACGATAGAAACCGGGATCGCATCATCACCCGTAACGAAATGCTTTCGACCCGTTCGGATGCGTTCCGAAAACTGGATGTCGATGGAAACAACCTGCTGACATTCGAAGAGTGGGCGGTGACGACTGCCAACCGCTTCGACGGGGCCGATGCCGATGGAGACAGCAAGCTGACACCGGCCGAGTTTGCCACCACGGCACCGAAAAGGCGACCGAGCAGGCCGAACTGCCGCTGCTGATCAAGCGGGCTGCAAAGCGCCCGATTGCGTCAGCCATTCCTTGAGGTCGGCCTTGGCGCGGCTTGTATAGGCTTCCTTGCGCTGTTTTTTCTTCACGTCGTGAAGCGGCGGGAACAGGCCGAAATTGACGTTCATCGGCTGGAACGT
>JASJDE010000167.1 GCA_030065195.1 Erythrobacter sp.
ACCAGCCCCGAGCCAGCAGGTTGCCGCAACCAATCAGCCCAAACCAGCGCCGCAAGCGCTGCCACCCCAACCCGAAATCGCCGATTGGGCGTCCGACGAGGAATTGATCGACATGGCCGAAGGTTTCGATCCCTCACCGGAGGAAACGGTCGAACTCGTCGAAGGCACTCCCGGTGGCGGCAAAAGCGGATCCAGCACTCGTTCCGCAGCGAGCCATGCCAAGCCCGGCGGCCGCCCGGAAGGTGCCTCAGCAGCACCGAGCCAGAGCCCCAGTATTCCGAATGGGTCCCAGCGTAGCCGTGCGCTTGACGTCAAATAGCGCCTAGCGCGTCGGAACCGGCGCTTCGCCCGAATAATCGTAGAAACCCCGGCCGGTCTTGCGGCCGAGCCAGCCGGCTTCGACATACTTCACCAGCAGCGGCGCGGGACGATACTTGCTGTCGCGGGTGGTCTTGTAGAGCACCTTGATGATGTCGAGGCAGGTGTCGAGCCCGACGAAATCGGCGAGCTGCAGCGGCCCCATCGGGTGGTTGAGGCCCAGGCGACATCCTTTGTCGATATCCTCGATCCCTGCTGTCGACTGACCCAGCACGAACACAGCCTCGTTGATCATCGGCAGCAGGATGCGATTGACGACGAAGCCCGGTTCGTCCTGGCTCAGCACCACCTGCTTGCCCAGGCCCTCGGCAAAAGCTGTGACCCGATCGGTGGTAACCTGCGCGGTTGCAAGGCCGGGAATGACTTCGATCAGGCCCATCACCGGGACCGGATTGAAGAAGTGCAGGCCGATAAAGCGCGCCGGATCGGGCGAGTGGTTGGCCATCCGGGTGATCGGGATCGAACTGGTGTTCGACGCCATGATCGCGGTCGGCGCCAATACCTTTCCGGCATTCTCGAAGATCGCGTTCTTGATCTCCTCGCGCTCGGTCGCGGCCTCGATGATCAGGTCGGCTGCTTCCATCGGTGCGTAGTCGGCGACGGGTGTGATCTTTGCGAGGATGCCCTCGGCCTGATCGGCTTCGAGCTTGCCGCGGCCGACCAGCTTGACCAGCGCTTTCTCGACCTTGCCCTTGCCCGCCTCGGCGGTTGCAAGATCGATATCGGACAGCATCACCTGCATGCCGTGCTGCGCGACGGTCTGGGCGATGCCCGTCCCCATCTGTCCGGCCCCGATCACAGCAATATTCCGCATGGCAACAATTCCTTCGCAAGTGCAGCAAAGGGCCTGTTAGCGGGGCCGTACTGGGTTGGCTAGCGATTCGCGCCCGGAACCCATTTAACATCGGCCTCGCCGTCGTCGTTCAGGACACGTCCGAGAACGAACAGCAGATCGGACAGCCGGTTGATATAGGCGAGCGCCGCCGGATTGACCGGTGTCTCTCCTGCGAGTGCGGTCATTGCGCGTTCGGCAGCTCGCGTAGTGGCGCGAGCCACATGGACACGCGCCGCCGCCTCGCTTCCCCCGGGCAGGACAAAACTGGCAAGCGGTTCGAGACGCGCGTTCAACGCATCGATCTGCGCTTCGAGCCATTCGGACTGGCTTGGGATTACACGCAGGACCATCTCGGATGGAGTGAAATCACCGTCGTCGCTCGGGGTCGCGAGATCGGCCCCGAGATCGAACAGATCGTTCTGAACACGGGTCAGCAGCGCGCGTGCGCCGCCGTCTTCGATTGCACAGATAGCCAAACCGATCGCGCTGTTCGCTTCATCGACCGCGCCAATCGATGCGATCCGGGCCGCGTGTTTTGGGGAGCGGGAACCGTCCACCAGCCCGGTGGTGCCGTCGTCTCCGGTGCGAGTGTAAATCTTGGTGAGCTTTACCATGCGGCGCCCCATGCGCTGTAGGAATAGTGTCGCTTAGCGAGAAACGACGAGGATAATCGCGACCACGGCAATAGCGGCTGCCTGATACTTTATTCGCGCGAACATCGCCTTGTTCTGGGCGAGCTGCATATCGGTCGCAGTCTCTCCTTCCCCGGTCTCCAGATCGACCTTGGTGGTTTGCAGAAACGCTATCACCCCGCGAACGAGCGAGACGACAACCATGATGCACAAGATGATGAGTGCGCCGACAAGAACGTAAGTCATGAGGCCTAAATGGACCCTCGGCCGCTAAGTTCCAACCGGCAATTGCTGCAATCGCAATTGTTGCGCGAGCATCGTACCGTCTTCTCCTCCCTCGCGGCGGTCTGCGAGCGAGGGCGAGCCGCGCCGTTTGGCAAGCTTTTCACCGCTTGCGTCGAGCAACAACCCATGATGATGCCAATGCGGGACCGGAAGATCCAGAAAGTGCTGGAGCAGGCGGTGGACGTGGGATGCACCGAACAAGTCCTTGCCGCGGGTGACCAGAGTGACGCCGTCGGCAGCGTCGTCCAGCGTGACCGCCAGGTGGTAGCTCGCGGGGAGATCCTTGCGGACGATCACGACGTCTCCGAACTCGCGGGGATCGGCAGCGACGCGACCGGCGAATTCGTCCGTCCATGTCAGCTCGCCAGCGGACTGCATGGCCTTGTCGATGTCCAATCGGAGAGCTCCGGGCAGTGAGGGATCGTGAACGAAGTCACGGCACGTGCCAGGATAGCTCGCGCCATCGGAACCACGGCGCTTTTCCAAAGCTTCGATTTCCTTACGGGTACAGGTGCAGCGATAAAGGAATCCGGCTTCCACCAGACGGTCCGCTGCCGCCCGATAGCTCTCAAGCCGGCCGGATTGCGGTGGTACCTCTTCCCATTCGAGACCGAGCCATTCGAGATCGCGGCGAAACTCGTCGGCCAGTTCGGGGCGCGAACGCGGCCCGTCGATATCTTCGATTCGGAGCAGGAACCGGCCATTGGCCTGCTTAGCAATGTCGTGCGCGACAATCGCGGAATAGGCATGGCCCAGATGGAGAGGGCCGTTGGGGCTTGGAGCAAAACGCGTAACAGTCTGCACGCAGCGCCCATGCCACACGCATTCGTGTTACGCTATCCACAACCCATCAACAGCCTGTCCCTGTGGAAAGCAACACTGTCACGGGTTTGACTCCGATTCATGCCAAGCCATGTTGCAGTCAATCAGGGAGGAGCGCGAAGAGTGTTCAAAGCCGAACTGATCGAAAAGGCTGCAACTTTCCGCAGCGCCGAAGAAGACCCGACGCGCAACCTGGCCGGTTGTCCGGCGTTGGTGCTGAATGCGGATTACACACCGCTGTCCTACTACCCGCTGAGCCTGTGGCCGTGGCAGACCGCGATCAAGGCCGTATTCCTGGACCGGGTCGATATTGTCGCGAGTTACGACCGCGAGGTGCATTCGCCCAGCCTCGACATGAAGATTCCGAGCGTGATCGCGCTCCGGCAATATGTGAAGCAGAGCGAGTTTCCGGCCTTCACGCGCTTCAACGTGTTCCTGCGCGACAAGTTCGAATGCCAGTATTGCGGCAATCGCGAGCACTTGACCTTCGATCACGTGATCCCGCGCCGTCTGGGCGGGAAGACCACGTGGGAAAACATCATCACCGCCTGCGCGCCTTGCAACATGAAGAAGGGGGGGCGCACCCCAAAGCAAGCGCATATGCCAGTGGCGATGAAGCCGATCCGCCCGACCAGTTGGCAATTGCAGCAGCAGGGCAAACAGTTCCCACCCAACTACCTGCACGAAACCTGGCGCGACTGGCTTTATTGGGACATCGAACTGGAAGAATGAGGCACAGATCGCCGCTTCTCGCCTTCGCGATATTCGCGTCGGCATCGCTCGTGCTCGTCGAGCCTGCCGCTGCAGTCGAGGACGAGACGCCAGAGGCTTATCTCGAAAATGCGCTTTCGCTTCTGGAAGCCAACCATATCAATCGCGACAGGGCCGATTGGCAGGCTCTGGGCGAGGCCGCACGCACGCTTACCGTCAATGCCGATTCTCCGGCGGACACACACGCTGCGATCCGCGCCGTGATCATCGCGCTGGATGAAAAGCACAGCTATCTTATCCCGCCGCGACCGCCCAGAAGCCGATCCGGCTCCTCCTCCGGCAACCGAACGTCCACTGCCCCACCGATGCCCGAAGGCGAGTTGCTGCCGGACGGCATTGCCTACGTATCCATCCCGCCCCTAACGACCGTGCAGGGACGTCAGTCGGTCGGCGTGCAGTATCGCGATGTTCTCCAATCGCTGCTTGAGGATCTCGACACCGGAGCTTCCTGTGGTTGGATCATCGACCTGCGGAAGAACTACGGCGGCAATATGTGGCCCATGCTTAATGGGCTCGATCCCCTGCTGGGCAACGGACCGTTCGGCTACTTCGTCGGGCAGACGGGGCGTAGCGCTTGGGTCCGAACCCAAACCGGCATCAGCCCTGTCGACGGGGAAACGGCGAGCCTTGCCATACCTTCCTTCGCACTGGGCAACGCCGATCGACCGATCGCGGTGCTTATCGGAGGTAAGACCACGAGTTCCGGCGAGATGGTTGCGGTCGCGCTTATCGGAGCGCCCAATTCGAGGAGCTTCGGTCAGCCCACGGCCAACTTCACGACTGCGGTCGTACCCTACGAATTGAGCGACGGCGCGATCTTGGGGGTGACCACCAGCCGGATTGCTTTCGCCTCTGGGGAAATCGTAGAGGGTGCGATACAACCCGATGTGGCCGCAGAAGACGATGCACAGGATCAAGCCGCCCAATGGCTCCAGGAACAATGCAGTGCCCTTCGCGAATAGGCGATGTCGCCCCAATCGGAGAGCCTAGACTGTGACGTCGATCGCCCTCGCCGCCCTCCTGATCGCGGCGACCATCTTCATTCACTACGAGACGCTGCGCTTGGTCTCGCTCGGCGCGACCGACCTCAACGTGCGTCCGCGCATGCGGATGTGGATGATGTTGAGCGGCGCGCTGGTGTCGCACCTGCTGCACATCGCTCTCTATGCCGGCGCATACATACTGCTTGAGAAGAGCTTTGGCCTCGGTGAGATTGCCGGGCCGGATTCGGGAGAGTTCAACGACGCCTTCTACTTTTCGATCACCAGCTACACGACGCTTGGAATTGGCGACATTTACCCGACCGGACAGGTGCGACTGCTCAGCGGGATCGAAGCGCTCAACGGGCTGGTGATGGTGACTTGGACCGCTTCGATGACCTATCTCCATATGGAGCGATACTGGCATATCGATGACGCCGATTGAGCGGGAGAACCTGACCGCGAGAGGTCGTCAGGTAACGGTCGCGCGCTGCCTGAATGCGTCGCTCTCCCACTCTCGTTTCTCGAGCACTTCGCAGAGATGGCTTGCCGCCCGCGCAATATCCTCGAACCGCAGGTACGCCGGAGCGAAGCCCAGCCGCAGGATGTCGGGATCGCGGAAATCGCCGATCACGCCGCGCGCGATCAATGCCTGACAGATGGCGTAGGCCTCCGAATGTCGGAAGGAAAGTTGGCTCCCACGCTCGGCGCTGTGTGCAGGACTGACGCATTCGAGGGTGATTCCCTGCGCGTTAAGGCACTCCAGGAAGAATTCGGAGAGCGCCCGCGACTTGGCATGGAGGCGTCCGACCCCGATTTCGGCTATCACCTCCACTCCCACCTCGAGCGCAGTCAATCCCAGGATCGGCGAAGTGCCGCATTGCAGCTTCTCGATCCCTGCAGCAGCCTCGTATTCGTCGATGAAGGCAAAGGGACGCGCATGGCCGAACCAGCCGGTGAGGGGCTGGCTAAGGTGTCTGTGATGCCGTTCGGCAACGAAGGCGAAAGCCGGCGCACCCGGACCGCCGCAGAGATACTTATAGCCGCACCCGGTCGCAAAATCGGCGTCAACCGCATTGAGATCGACCGGAAGCGCGCCCGTGCTGTGCGAAAGATCCCACAGAACCAGAGCGCCCGCCTCGTGCGCGGCCTCGCTCAGCCTCGCCATGTCGAACAATTCGCCGGTCTTGTAATGCGCATGGGTGAGCATCAGCAGAGCGACATCGTCATCGAGCGCGTGGAACAACTGGTCGCGCCGCGCGAGGCGTTGCTCGGCCAGTCCCTGACGCACGAGTCCTTCGATCATGTAGATGTCGGTCGGGAAGTTGCCAGGCTCGGAAAGAATCGCCTTGCGACCGGGCCGCATCGCCAGCGCGGCTGCAATCAGCTTGAAGATGTTTATGCTGACGCTGTCGGTCGCGATCACTTCCTGCGGTTCCGCGCCGATCAAGGGTGCGATCTTCGCCCCGACCCGCGAGCCCATTTCAAACCAGCCGGCGTCATTCCAGGAGCGTATCAGGCCTTCGCCCCATTCCTGTTCGACTGCGCGCTGCATCGCAGCCGGAGTCGCTTTGGGGAGCGCTCCGAGCGAATTCCCGTCGAGATAGATCACGCCTTCGGGAAGAACAAAGCGATCGCGATACTTCGCGATCGGATCGGCAGCATCCAGCTCCCTCGATCGTTCAATCATCGGGCAGTTCCCGCAAGATTGCCCGCACCGGGGACGCGTCGCCTCCGACTATCGGCAAGGGCAGAGCGATCAGCTCGTAGCGACCCTCTTCGACATCATCCAAGACCAGCCCTTCGAGGACGCGCATATCGTGTTTCAGAACTGCCTTGTGGGCATCCATCGTCTTGGAGGATTGCGGGTCGATCGAAGGTCCGTCGAGCCCCACCAGTTTCACCCCCTGCACGGCCAGCCAATCGATCGTTTCGGGAGCGATAGCGACCGTGTCATCCTCCCACGCGTCGTGCGGGAAGCGATCGAACGTGCGGAACAGCACGCGATCGGCGGAATGCAGATGCGGCAAGTCGCCGACTTCGATCAAGGAACCGACACCGCGCGCATCGACTACGAGGCATTCGCCGAGATACGGCTGCAAATCGACCGATGCGATATCCGGTGCACTCGGGCCGTAATGCAGCGGCGCATCGGCATGCGCGCCCGAATGGGTCGAAAGCGTAAGCGCCGAAACATTGACCGGCGAACCCTCTTCCATCTTCCAGGTCCCAGCCTGCGAAAACCGGGTGTCGCCCGGCCATACCGGGAGGCCCGGATGAAGCTTTTGCGAAAGGTCCCAGATACGCCTGTTCATATCGCCGTTCTGACGCTTAGCAATTCGGGAAAGAATGCCTGCTTGAGAACTCCGGCCAGATAGGGCACGCCCGGCGTGCCCCCCGTGCCGCGCTTGAAACCGATTATCCGCTCGACGGTCTTGAGATGGCCAAAGCGCCAGCGCTGGAAGTGGTATTCGAGATCGACCAGCTTCTCGGCCAGCTCGTA
>JASJDE010000168.1 GCA_030065195.1 Erythrobacter sp.
GACTACATCAACCTTGGCGCACATGGGATCGTGATCCCCAACAGCACGCGACTTTTCGCTGCCCGGGATTGCATCGATCAGTTTGTCAAACGTAACATCTGATGCGTGCAGCCTCTCCTCTTCGCTACCCTGGGGGGAAGGCCAAGCTCCTCGAATTCATGCAGTCAGTAGTGATGGCCAACGATCTCTACACGAAGGTCTACAGAGAGCCATATGCAGGCGGAGGAGGGCTTGCGCTCGGCTTGTTATTCAGCGGCTTTTGCTCTCGGATTTCGTTGAATGATGCCGATCCCGCGATTGCCGCGTTCTGGCGCTCGATTACACGCCAGCCCAAAGCTTTCTGCAAGATGATTGAAGACGTAGAGCTCTCTCTCGATGAGTGGCACCTACAGAAGGAAATCTGGCTGAATAAGGGGTCGTCGGACTTTGAGTTGGGCTTCGCGACATTCTTTCTCAATAGGACAAATCGGTCTGGGATTATCGAGGGTGCGGGTCCGATTGGCGGATACGGTCAGACAGGAAACTACAAGATTGATGCGCGGTTTAACCGGGATGGATTGATTAAGGCAGTGACTCAAATTGGAAGGGCAGCCGAGAGGATCGAAGTCACGGAGCTTGACGCCTCTTCCTATCTGTCAAATTACTGCGACGACGACTCCTTTGTTTATCTCGACCCCCCATATTACGTGAAAGGTCAACGTTTGTACCGGAACTACTACAGGCATGAAGACCACCTCGAAGTAGCGGACTGTGTTAGATTATTGGAGTGTCCTTGGCTGGTAAGCTACGATAATGTCGATGAAATCCGAGCAATGTATGATTGGATTTCGGCTATTGAGTTTTCTTTGCAGTATAGCGCCGCTAAGAATGTGAAGGGCGAAGAGGTCATATTCGTCAGTCCGGATCTGACCTTGGACCGAGTTTTACCACTCGCCGCCTAGCGCTGTCCTACACATCTCAATCTGTATAGCCTGCCCGGTTCCCTAGCGTTTGCTTGCCTCAAGCGCCGGCGCGGACATCCGTCCGCTTAGGCTTTCCTCGGCCCTATCGGGCCTGCGGGCGGCCGGTCGGCCTTGCGGTCGCTTCGCGCCCGATCCCAAGGAACCGCCCATGACCCTCCACTCCACCGAACCCTTCATCCCCGCGCAACCCTCCGGCGCGCCCAATCTCCCCGCCATTATCGACCAGCTCCCAGCAAACTCCGCGCACCCTGCACAAACCCAATTCACCCGCACCCGCCAGGCCGCGTTCCTCCGGCGCCTCGCCGATTCCGGCGAAGTGCGGGTGGCGGCACGGGCCTCCAACATCTCGCACCAGACCGTCTACCGCATGCGGCGGGCGTGTCGGACCTTTCGCCGGGGCTGGGATGCGGCGTTGCTCGTTGCGCGCGAGCGAGCAGAGGAGGTGCTGGCGACCCGCGCCTTGCACGGGGTCGAGGAGCAGGTGTTCTATCATGGCGAGGTGGTCGCGACCCGGCGGCGCTACGATTCCCGGTTGCTGCTGGCGCATCTCGCGCGGCTCGATCGCCTCGCCAGCCAG
Organism: Erythrobacter sp.; assembly: GCA_030065195.1. Lineage (GTDB taxonomy): Bacteria > Pseudomonadota > Alphaproteobacteria > Sphingomonadales > Sphingomonadaceae > Erythrobacter. The sequence goes on from JASJDE010000168.1 coordinate 1,540, forward strand.
AAGGATGTGGCCGTGCTGGCGGGCAGCTTCGACGATGTGCTCGCAGCGCTCGAGACGGCGGAGGAGGGCGAAGAGCCAACGCTCCCCGTTGCCCCTGCGGATACGGGGCCGGAAACACCTTCTGGGCCGTGTAACATGCGGTCCATGTCTTCGGACGAACCCGACGCTGACCCCGAGGTGGAGGAGAGCGAACCGGCGCTCGAACAGCGGCTTGCCGCGATGGAAGCGGCGCGGCCCGCAGGCGCGCTGCTCCCGCACCAGCTGGCGAATGCCGAGCGCGACTCAGGCGAAGTGGAGTGGGCGCAACTGCTCGCCTTCGAAGCGGGCGAGGAGCGCTGGTGGGAGGCAGGGGCGGCGACGAGAGGAAGAGAAAGCGAAGGCGCGGCCGAGTGGCTCTAGGGACAGTTGCCCGCCACGTCTTCACCCGCAAACGCCTTGGCCACGAAGGCTTCGACATGGCCCATCGAATTGAGCAGCCCGCCATTGTGGCCCGCACCGGCATATTGCCGCGCTTCGATGGTCGAGCCTGCCGCGCATGCCCTTTGCACGAACAGGCGCTGCATCGGCAGCGGGGTCACGGTGTCGACTTCGCCCGAACCGACAAACGCGGGGACCGACAGCTTCAACGTCGGGTATGCCAGCGCCTCGAACACCTTGGGCTGGCGCGCGACAATGGCGGGCGTGGAGATATCGCCCGGCGTCAGACCGTCGGCCATGACGCTCTCGGTCAGCTCGAACACGCATTGGTCGTAGGCTTTGGACACGGTCGGCCAAACCGCCGGGTCGACCGCATCCTGCAGGCGGAAGGTCGGGTCCAGCGCTTCGGCGAGGATCATCAGGTAGAGCGTGTAGGTGTTCTGCGGCGTGGGCGTGGCCGGGTCCACCTGCGTCAGCATCTGCTGGATCACCGGCGGGAAGTACGGCACCCCGGTTGCCGAGATGCCGCGCAGGTCGATCTCCGGCGCGTAGGCCGGTGCGTAACCGGCGGTTGCGATCGCGCCCGAGGCGCCTTGCGACTGCCCGGTGACGACGACCGCTTTGCTGACCGGAAAAGCGCCCTGCTGGACCGCGCGGATTGCGTCGAGATTGCTGTAGGCCATCGGCCGCGTCGCCATGTACGGGTGTGGGCCTTCGCTGCCCAGTCCCTGATAGTCGCTGGCGACAATCGCATAGCCCTTGCGCAGCCAGTTCGAGAGATAGGTGAGGTCGCGCTCCGAGCGGCCGTTGGTGGAGGGCGCGCAGCGATCGGCCACGCCTACGGTCCCGTGCGACCACGCGATCAGCGGCCACCCGTCCGCGGGAGCGTCGCCCTCGGGCAGATAGACCGCACCCGAGACGGTGATCGGCGAGGTGCCATCCAGCCCGTCGGTCGAGCGATAGAGGAAGGTCGAACCCGTTGCGGCCCCCGGAATGAGCGCCGCGGCGTTGATCGCCTGGCGGCTGAGCAATGCGCCGGGCGTGTCGCTTACCGCGGGATCGAAGGACGTCGGTGTCGGTGGAGGGGCTGCCTGGTCCGCCGTGCAAGCCGACACGAGGGCGAGAGCGGCAAGGATGAGAAGAGTGCGCATGGCCCCGCTTTGGCGGGCAGGGGGCGAATGTCAATTGCTTGGGTGGCGCGCGGTTGTAGCGGCCGGGAGGTTTGAGGGGATCGTGCGGGAGTCGCGGTCGATCCTTGGGGTAGAATTGAAGCTGCTGCAGGAAGAGATTCAGGATGGGGGGTCTGATTTAGTGCGCACCCCATCGATCTCGCGCGTCCCCCGTTCTTTGAAGTGCCGAAGTCATCCCTACCAAACCCCATTTACCCCCGCTTAAGCCCCTGCCGCTAACCTCGCGCGCCACACGGAGCAGGGGGATTGCGCGTGAAATACATGGTTCTTCTCTTTGGCGGATCGCTCGCTTTGGCAGCGGTGAACCAGGCCTATGGCGATATGTCGTTCGGCAGCGGTTCGCTGGCGAGCGTCGAGCGCAAGTGCACGCGGATGATGACCGGCAGCGGCTACACCGATGCCAGCAGCAAGGCGGTGTGCTCGTGCTTGGTCGACAAAGCCAGCAACTGGCGCGACCGCAATCCCGACGCCGAATACACCGAAGACATCCACGCCAACTTCGCGACCGTGTGTGTCAACTCCGTCGGGCTCGCGCGCAGATCGGGTGCTTCGGGCAGCTCCATCGACCAGTCGGACTGGGGCGGAGACGGCTTTGCCGCCGACGACAGCGAGTGGGTGGAGTAACGCTTCCCGCCTTTGGTGGATCCATGAGAAAGCGGGAGGCGCGGGCAAATTGCCCCGACTTCGCACGACTCGGCAGTCCGGTGTACCGTCCTCCGCAAGGAGGAATGCCATGAAGATCAACCTGCAGAACGTGCGCGTGACCAGCTACACCACTCACAGCGGCGGTGCATCGGCGCGGCCGGGCAAGACGCTCGAAGTGATAGCACCGCGCGGCACATTCAGGCCGGGTCAGCGCATTCCCAAGCTCAAGCTGGAGGATGAGGGGGGCAACACCGTCGCGCTCGAGCTCGCGCATGTCGTTCAGCAGCGGCAAGCTGCTCCGCGCGCCGGCGACAAGACCCCGCACGAGACGGTGACGATCGTCTACGAGACGCTACAGAGACCTATTTGACGCCGGCCGTCTGCCGCGCGACCTGCCATTGCCACGGGACGAAGAGCGGCATCGCCGGTTCGCGCCATAAAGGGCCTTTCGGGTCCGGCGCGCGCACCTGAGCCCGCGCACGCATCCGGCGCATCCCTACAATCGCGCGCGCCTCTCAGGCCCTAGACTTGCGGCCCTACTGCGCATCCGGCCAATCGCGAGGGGGAAGCCGCTATGAAGCCCGTCAAGTTCGGACCCGTCACCCGGTCGCCCGACAATCCCAAGTTCTACCGCATGCCCGACAGCAACGCGCACTTCTTCACGCGCCTGGGAGCGGGGAAGAATGGCGGCACCCGCCGCTATGGTCGCAAGAGCCTGATCGCCTACCTGATGCTGTCGATCGAGGAATGGCACAAGCACCATCCCGGCCATCCGCTGCCGATCGGCGATCTCGCCGAATCCGATGGCAGCCATCTGAAGGATCACAAGACCCACGATCACGGCCTCGCGGTCGACGTCTACAACCTGCATCTCAAGGGTGGATTCCAGAAGGGGCCAGCCTACCGGCGCAAGGGTCCGCAGGATCCGGCATATGCCCGCGCGTTGATGACCGAGCTCGCGATGCAGATGGTGGGGCGCAAGAATGTGTTTCGGATGCAATGGATCTATCACAACGATCCGCAGCTGCGCGACACGGTCAACAAGGCGTTTCCCGCCTGGCCGCGGATCACCGAGAAGTCGAACCACCTCGATCACCTCCATGTTTCGCTGCATCCCAAGATTGCTCTGACCGAAGACCAGCTCGACGCGATCCTGGGACCCGACAAGCTCAAGAAGCAGGTCGAAGCGGCGATCGAGGAACTGATCAGGAGCGCGCAGATGCTGCGTTTCGGGGCGCAGGGGGCGCTGGTTATTGCGTTGCAGTTCGCGATGAATGTGATCGCCGAGACGCAGAAATCGCGCCATTCCCAGCTGGTGCTCGACGGAAAGTTCGGTCCGAAGACGCATGTGCGCGTACAGGAATTTCAGTCCCTCAACCATCTCGGAGCGGACGGGATCGTGGGCCCGAAGACCAAAGGGGCGATCGCGCGGCGTGCATGATACGCGCATACCTCGCCATGTTTCCGGTTTTGGGCGACTCGCGGGTTCGTAATATGGTTGAGATCCCATTCGGGAGAGGGACTATGATGAAGCTTGGAAAGAGCGCTGTCGCGCTCGCTTGCGGGCTGTCGCTGTGCACCGGCGTGGCCCTGGCACAGGATGACCTGGCCTTTGTCGGAACGTCGATGTTCGGCGAGCAGGAAGTCGGGCACGAGGGAGCGGGCGAGACCGCTTCGGGCGACTTCTCGGCGGAGCTGGACATGAAGGCCGGGCGGATGTGCTACATGCTCGAAGTGCAGGGCCTCGACGACTTCGCCGCTGCGCATATTCACAAAGGCAAGCGGGGCGAAAACGGCCCGCCGGTGGTGACTTTGGAACTGCTGGGGGAGGACGGCGAGGATGTGTGCGTGGCTGTCGATGCCGATTTGCTCAAGGATATGGCGAAGAATCGGGCACACTATTACGTGAATGTGCACACGGCCGCGTTCCCGGCAGGCGCAATTCGCGGTCAACTTGGTGTTGAATGACTGATTGAGGTGGTGGTGAAGCGACGCAAAGGCGCAGCGATCGAGCTCTAGCGCACGATTTCGAGCTTCACTCTCGCATGACCCCGGCTGATCATTCCGATCTTTTCGGCGGCGGCGCGCGACAGGTCGATACTGCGTCCCCTGATGAAAGGGCCGCGATCGTTGACGCGGACCACAACCGAACGGCCGTTGCGCGGATTGGTGACCCGCACGCGCGTGCCGAAGGGGAGGGTGCGGTGCGCAGCAGTCATGGCCCGCATGTCGAAGCGCTCGCCATTGGCGGTCCGGCGACCGTGGAACCTGCGTCCGTAATACGATGCGATGCCGGTCCCGAGGCTGCGAACGACATTCGCCGAAAGCTCTGGCGGCTGTTCGATCGGAGGATCGAAGGTCGACAGATCAACAGCTCCGGCTTTCAGTTCGACCGGACGGGGTGGACCGGCATAGGGTTCGAACTGCCTGGCAAATCCTGTGGCAGCGAGAGCAGTGCCGGTTGAGGAAGCGGGGCTTGGTGTCAGATCGCCGGGATCATCATGTGCATCCCGGGCCTGCGAGGCGGATAAGGGGATCAGGGCAGCGATCGCCACCAATGGTGCCGCACTTCGGATGGCGCGTAGTGTGTGCCTGGCCCCTCTCATCGACTGCGAGGTATACTCTCAAGGGCATTGTGTAGGCAAACTCCGCTGAGGCGACGTGCCTCACCGATAGCGCGTTTCGCCGATTGGTGCGGCTGTGATCATACGCCTTCCGAGGCGCTGCAAAGCAAATGGGGCCGGCATTGCTGCCGACCCCACTCTCACCAGCGCGTGGTCGCTCTTTCCCTGCGTCACATCCGGCGAACCTTCAGTTTCGCTGTTCCAGAGCGCACTTGGCGCCCGATGTCTCATCCCTCCGCGGCAAGCCGCTTCAGGGTTTGTCACCGGCGCTCGCGCCGGCATCCAGCTTCGCTTGCGAACAGTCCGCTGAGTCCGGGCCGAAGCCCTTTCCGTACGATCTGCCCCTTGGGCAAAGCCGAGACCAAGAACCCTTAGCGATCCGCAACCTCGATGCGAGTCTCTTGAGCCGAAGCTCATTCCTCCCGCGATTACAGACCAGATCCATGGTCTTATCCGATGACTTCGCTTCGCGTTCCTCTCAAACGAACCGACTTGCTTCCGGCCGAAACCTTCTGCATGCCTTTTCTCGAAGTGCGCGTGGACAATCGCCATCGCATCTTTGAAACTAGAAAACATTCAAAAATCAGAACCTTGCGGCTTTGTTTTTTCAATCCTTCGTGTTCCGAAGACAGTTAGAGATTGCGTCGCGAGACCGAGTCGCGCAAGGCCTGCAACCCCGACTTTTCCACTTTTGCCCAGATCAGTTGTGGAGAACGGTGGACAACTCAACGGTTCACCGCATT
>JASJDE010000169.1 GCA_030065195.1 Erythrobacter sp.
ATCTGCGCCGCGCCGATGCCGCTGGTGATGTGGTCGTAGCCCGGCGCGATGTCGGTGACGAGCGGCCCGAGCGTGTAGAACGGCGCTTCGCCGCACGCCTCGAGCTGCTTGTCCATGTTCTCCTTGATCTTGTGCATCGGGACATGGCCCGGCCCTTCGATCATCACCTGCACGTCCTGCGCCCAGGCGCGCTTGGTCAACTCGCCAAGCGTGTAGAGCTCGGCGAATTGCGCTTCGTCGTTGGCGTCGGCGATCGAACCGGGGCGCAACCCGTCGCCCAATGAATAGGCGATGTCGTAGGCGGCGCATATTTCGCTGATCTCGTCGAAATGCTCGTAGAGGAAGCTCTCCTTGTGATGCGCGAGGCACCATTTCGCCATGATACTGCCGCCGCGCGAGACGATGCCGGTGACCCGCTTGGCGGCGAGCGGGACGTAGGGCAGGCGCACGCCGGCGTGAATGGTGAAATAGTCGACACCCTGCTCGGCCTGTTCGATCAGCGTGTCGCGGAAGATATCCCATGTCAGGTCTTCGGCGATGCCGCCGACCTTCTCGAGCGCCTGGTAGATCGGCACGGTGCCGACCGGCACGGCGGAGTTGCGGATGATCCATTCGCGCGTGTCGTGGATGTTGCGGCCCGTGGAGAGGTCCATGATCGTGTCCGCGCCCCAGCGGGTCGCCCAGACCATCTTGTCGACTTCCTGCGCGACATCGGAGGCGACGGCGGAATTGCCGATATTGGCGTTGATCTTGACCAGGAAGTTGCGCCCGATCGCCATCGGTTCGCTTTCCGGATGGTTGATGTTGTTGGGTATGATCGCGCGGCCACGAGCAACTTCGCTGCGGACGAATTCCGGCGTGATCACATCGGGGATTTCCGCGCCCCAGCTTTCGCCATCGCGGACCAGGTCCTTGGCGATTTCGCGACCGAGGTTCTCACGCTCGGCGACATATTCCATTTCGGGCGTGATGATGCCTTTGCGGGCGTAGTGGATCTGGGTGACGTTGTGGCCCGACTTGGCGCGCAGCGGGCGTTTGACCACGTTCGGAAAGGTCGGGACGCCGCCGGAGCGGTCGGGACCGAGCTGGCCGTTATCTTCCGGCTTCACTTCGCGGGCGTCGTAGTGTTCGACATCGCCGCGCGCGCGGATCCAGTCGCTGCGCAGGCCGGGGAGACCCGCGTTAATGTCGATATTCGCTTCGGGGTCGGTGTAGGGGCCGGAGGTGTCGTAGACCCGAACCGGCTCTTCCCCGCCTTCGAGATCGATCTCGCGCATGGCCACGCGAACGCCGGACCCGGTGCGCGCGCCGACATGGATCTTGCGGCTGCCACGAATGGGTCCGGTGGTGACGCCAATCTCTACGGGGGAATTGATATCGGCCATTGCGCTCTCTCCTAAAGGCGGAGTGCGGGCCGCATGTATTAGACCGCCCACTCCCTCCGCCGATGCTAGTCGGTTCAGGTTCAACGGGTCGGGCGGCGCTTACCCCGCCCCTCTCAGCGAAAGCTCGCTCCCCGGGGATGGAAAACGTTTAGCTGCGGATGCCGCTCAAGTCGAGAGGCCCGCGCGGGATAGATCACAAGCACGATCGCAATGGGAGGGCCCGCCGTATTTCAGACATTAATACTCTCACCAAGCCCTCAACTCTCCCTAGCCAAGCCAACGTAGGAAACCCAATCAAGTATACACTCGGGAAAAAAGGGCACAATTTATTTGAATTTAACCCGCCACCCGTAGCCCGAAAGGCAAATTCGGTCCTACGGAGACAATTGAGTTATGACAAAGTTGCCAACCGGTGAAGAATTTGCCCTTGACGCAAACACAGGTAACGCAGGTGCTCCCTGCACGAACGTATGGGGCCTTGAAATCAACACGCAGCCTCCGGCACCTCAGTGCTTTCAACCGCTCCCCACATGCCCCATCTTGCCCTTGCAGACGGCAGCACCCCCAAACATCAAACTGGTCGAATTGTCGGTCGAAAATCCGACCGGCCCTCAATACGCGATCAACCAAAAAGCCTCTACTGCCTCGGTTGTTCAGTGGTCATATCCCGACAAAGTGTGGGCTTTGGCGGGGAACGAGGCCAATCAGCCGCAAGTACTAAGCTGCCAGTTTGATATGTTTGCTCAAGCCGCAATTGCCATACAACTTGTTGTCGCCGGTGGCGGCAAAGACAAGTCAGGAGGTTATGAAGCCTACATAAACGGAGAACAAATCGCAGTTCAGCAAATAGATGGATACAAACAAAGCCAACTTGATGACCTCTATATCAAACCTGAATTGATCAAAATTGGGCAAAATACGCTAGATATCTACGGCAGTTTCGATGGCGGAGTTTTCGTCGAAACCCTCAATTTGTCTACTGACACCCGCCCCGTACGGATTTCGTATTACTGGGATCCATTCTTTTCCAAATCATTTGAAGATTTTCCGAACCCATCGCAGGTATCTGCCCCCTTCGTTGCTGGCAACGACAATGGCAGCGAAGCGCAGCAAAAGTTCGCGATGGCAATTGGACTTTCACGCGACGCGACATTGGCTGAAATCAACTCGAACTTATCTGCCATTTTCCATCATTCATTCCCTACTAATACATATGACTTCGAGATTGAGACTGTGAGGACCGGCACCATTAAAGTCGATGTGCCAGACATTGATTGTAATATCAGGCTCTGGCAGGTAGTTCTGATTGTTGAGGCACTCACCGTAGAAGGGTTTTGCCGCTTCACTCATCCGATCGACCCTACGACCGGAGCTTTTGTCAATCAGACCTATTTCTGCTGATCGGCGAACGAAATGGCCATCGATCCTGATTGCCATGCCCCGCTCGCTGCTTGAGAGAGGCTCGGCGACCTGACGACGGTCGGTCCGAGCAATCGACTGGAGGATGACCGTGCGCTACCGCACAGCCCACTTTCTATCACCTGATGGCGGGAGAGACAGGTGATGCCGCTTTGGATATCGAACTTGTGTGACATAGACTTCCCGTATGCGGCCATTCGCATTGCGGCGGCGTGAGCACCGCTACTTGACCCCGCCCGCCGCCTGCCATTCGGCAATCGCCTCAACCGGGGCGATCAGCATGATAACGTTGAGCGTCAGGTTATCGCGCACGACATAGCCCGCGACCAGTTCCCCGATCACCGCCAGCGCAACCGTCACCTTGACCGGCAATCGCAGCGCCAGCCAGAACCCGAACGCCATCCAGCCGATATCGGCGAAGGAGTTGAGCACGCTGTCGCCCGAATAGCCGAAATTGGCAGTGACCGAGCGGAAGCGGTCGATCACCATCGGGGTGTTTTCGAGCACTTCCCACGCCGCCTCCAGCAGCACCGCCAAAGGCAGGCCCCAGCGAAAAGCGTTCTCCCCGCCCCAGCCGCGCCGCACGAACATCCACCAGCCCAGAGCGTAGAAGATCATGCCGTGGATGATGTGGCTCGGCGTGTACCAGTCGGTGATGTGCTGGCTGTTGCCCGCATCGTTGATCTGCCCGTGCCAAAGGCTCACATAACCGCATTCGCAGATCGGCGGACGCCCCATGGCAAGCAGGATCGTGACGGTAATCGCGGTCATGGCCAGCGACACGATGAGTGTGCGGCGGTTTGGAATGAGAGTGCCCATAGGCGCTTAGCTGCCGCCAAGGCGCGGGATTGGCAAGCGAGGGCGGGGTGACAGGCGCACAAAGCTGTGCAAGCGCTCTCGCGAGAGAGAGGAGCCACGCCCATGCCATTCCGGATGACCGAACTTGTGGGATGCGAATTCCCGCTCTTCGCCTTTTCGCATTGCCGCGACGTGGTCGCCGCCGCCAGCCGCGCGGGCGGGTTCGGAGTCTTGGGCGCGGTCAGCTACACGCCTGAAGAGCTCGAGCACGAGCTCGCCTGGATCGACGATCATGTCGACGGCAAACCCTACGGCGTCGACGTGCTGATCCCCGAAGTGCAGGCGGTCGACACTTCTGTCAGCATGGATGCAATTCTCGAGCAGATTCCGTCGGAGTATCGCGACTTCACCCGTCAGCTGTTGCACGAATGCGGGATCGACGAGAGCGCGGGCATGCCGCGCGGCGGATCGGCGGCACCCAACACCTCGCTGGGGCAGGAGCTGCTCGAGGTAAGCTTCAACCACCCGGTACGCCTGATTGCCAACGCACTCGGCACCGCCCCGCCGGAGATGATCGCGGCGGGCAAGAAGCACGGCATCCCGGTTGCGGCTCTGGTCGGTGCGAAAGAACACGCGCTCAAGCAAGTCGAAGCAGGCGTCGATGTGATCGTCGCGCAAGGCGGCGAAGGCGGCGGGCATTGCGGCGATGTCAGCACAATCGTGCTGGTGCCCGAAGTGATCGCGGCGATCGAGGAAGCAGGGGCAGACATCCCGGTTCTGGCCGCGGGCGGGATCATGAACGGGCGGCAGATGGCCGGTATGATGGCGATGGGCGCGGCGGGCGCGTGGTGCGGCAGCGTGTGGCTCGCCTCACCCGAAGCCGAGACGACGCAAGTGTTCCGCGACAAGATGATCGCCGCCGGATCGCGCGACACGATCCGCTCCAAGCACCGTACGGGCAAATATTCACGGCAATTGCGGAGCGAATGGCACGAGCGGTGGGAGGCGGCTGGGCTGCCTGCTTTGCCGATGCCGCTGATGAGCCTGCTCGCAGAGCCGGTCCTGCGCGCGCTCGATCAGGCGGCGGTGGCGGGCAACCCCAAAGCACAGGCGCTGTCGAGCTACTGGGTCGGACAGGGGCTTGGCCTCGTAAACGACTCGCGCGGCGTCGGAACGATCGTGCAGGACTTCAAGGCCGGGTTTGCGGACGGGTTCGAGGGGTTGGCGGCGAGTTTGGGTTGAACGACAGACGGTCGAAAAGGCGCCAGAACTCTAACCGAGAATTGGAAACAATCCGAAGCAAGTGTGTATTGAGAATTGATGCCTCGCACCTACCAGGACATCTATCCTTCCGATCCGTTCCTACGCAGCACCGATGTCGTACGCCCGCGCGCTTCGGACCTGATCCATCTCGAATTCTTCGAGGCCGAGGCGGCGGAAATGCCGCGGGAGCGTTTTGTCCAGCACCACATCCTCGTCAACTTGCTCGACGAGATGCAGCGGGTCGAAAACTGGCGCGAAGGCGAGCATCGCGAATTCACACTGCGCCGCGACGATATCGTTATCACACCGGCAGGCGTGGAGAGCGGATGGCGCTGGCATGTCCGCTCCAAGGTCATCATCATCACCATCGTGCCGGCTGAGCTGAAACGCTTTGCCGAACGCGAATTGGGCGTGCTGCTCACCGACCGGCAGGTATGCGATGTGCCGCAGACCAATGATCCCGACCTGACGTCCGCCGCAGAGCTGCTGCTGACCGCCCTACAGACGCGAAGTTCGGGATCCGAAGTCATGTATGAATCGCTGGCCCGCATATTCGCGGTCAAGCTGCTCGAGCGTTATGGAGAGGATGCCGCTGCCGAGGCCGGGTTTTCCAAGGCCTTTACGCCGCAGCACTACAAGCGCGTGCTCGATTTCGTCGCGGATCATTTCGGCGAAGCAATCGCGATCGCCGATCTCGCCCGCGCGGCCGGGCTGTCCGAAGCACATTTCTCGCGCCAGTTCCGCAAGACTATCGGTGACAGCCCGCACCAGTTCCTGATGCGTTATCGGGTCGAGCGCGCGACGACGTTGCTGGGCGACACAGCGCGCCCACTCGGGGAAATCGCCTTTGCCTGCGGCTTTTCTGATCAGGCGCACCTGACCCGGCTGTTTAAGCGCTTCACTGGCGAGACCCCGCGCCAGTACCGTGCGCGAACCTGATCTCCGAAAAGCAGGAATCTTCAAAAAACGCGCGGGCTGCGTCAATCCATTCCCCGCGCTCCAGCCTATCTCCATGGCCATCCCGGCGGCACCCCTTCGCCGGAATCCAAGGAGATCCTCGATGAAAACTGCCCTCGTATCCGCCCTCGCCAGCGCTTCCATCGCGGCCATCGCCGTGCCAGCCGAAGCCGCCACCTCGCAGCGCGTCTTGTTCGAAAGCAACGGCGAGCGCCTGGTCGGCGACCTTTACCTGCCCGACAGCTATCGGCCGGGCGATAGACTGCCAGGCGTGGTCGTAACCGGCGCCTGGACCACCGTGAAGGAGCAGATGCCGCGCCGTTACGCGATCGAACTGGCGGATCGCGGCTACGCCGCGTTGACCTTCGATTTCCGCAACTGGGGACAATCCGAAGGCGAGCAGCGCTATCTTGAAGACCCGACACTCAAGACGCAGGACATCATCGCCGCGGCCGCATTCCTCAGCACCCGCGAGGAAGTCGATGCGATGCAGATTGGCGGGCTGGGGATCTGCGCCAGCGCAGGCTACATGGCCGGTGCGGTCGCGCGGTCGGAACATCTGCGCTCGCTCGCGCTGGTAGCCCCGTGGCTGCACGATCAGGCACTGGTCGATGCCGTCTATGGTGGCAGTGATGCGGTCGGCTCACTTGTCGCCAGCGGCCGCGCGGCTGACGGTCGATTCCGGACTGGCGGAGAACTAGTCCTGATCCCTGCATCCGGTCCTGAGGGCAGCGACGCATTGATGCCCGGTCCGGGCTACTACGCCGACCCGGCCCGCGGCGCGATCCCCGAATACGACAACCACTTCAACCTCGCCTCTTGGGAACCGTGGCTGACATTCGACGCGATCTCAATCGCCGACGAACTTGCGAACACACCGGTGCGGATAGTCCACTCCGAAGCCGCAGCAATTCCAGACGGTGCGCGCCGCTTCTACGAGCGCCTGAACGGACCGAAGTCCGAGCTGTGGTTCGACAATGTTACCCAGTTCGAATTCTACGACGAGCAATCCGCCGTCACCCGCGCCAGCAATGCCGTGGTCGCTCACTTCGACGCGACCCTCGGCTGATTTCCAACCATCAAGCACCTTATCCAGGAGACCTCCAGATGGAATACTACACCCTCGGAAACACCGGCCTCAAAGTCAGTCGCCTCGCGCTAGGGACGATGACTTTCGGAGACGATTGGGGCTGGGGCGCGGACGACACCGCCTCGCGCGCCAT
>JASJDE010000170.1 GCA_030065195.1 Erythrobacter sp.
GCGCGTTGCGATTGCCCGAGCTCTGCTGCGCGATGCGCCGATCCTGTTGCTCGATGAAGCCACAAGCGCGCTCGATGCGGAGAGCGAGCAACTGGTGCAGCAAGCGCTCGATCACCAGTGTCGTGCGCTGCGCCATGAGCTGATCGAGCGCTTGCTGCACCAGTTGCTCGCTCTCCGCATCGAGCGCGCTTGTGGCTTCATCGAGCAACAGGATCGGCGCATCGCGCAGCAGAGCTCGGGCAATCGCAACGCGCTGCTGCTGGCCGCCCGACAATTGCGTGCCGCCTTCCCCGAGATAGGTGTCGAGACCTTCGGGCATGTCGCGCAGGAAACTTTCGGCGTTGGCTGCGCGCGCCGCTTCCCAGATATCCTCGTCGGACGCTTCCCATTTGCCGTAGCGCAGATTGTCGCGGGCATTGGCGCTGAACAGCACACCGTCTTGCGGGACAAGCGCGAGCCGTTCGCGAATATCCGCCGGATCGGCCTTGGTCAGCGGCACGCCGTCCATCCGGATCGTCCCCGCTTGGGGGTCGTAGAACCGCTCGACCAGCTGGAAAATCGTCGACTTGCCTGCGCCCGAAGGCCCGACGATGGCGACGGTTTCACCCGGCTCGATTTCGAGACTGAAATCCTTGAGCGCAGGCGTTTCCGGCCGCGCCGGGTAGCGGAATGTCACATTGCGGAATGACAGGCTGCCGCGCGGAGGTTCCGGCAATCGTTCCGGCCGGTCGGGCGTGGCTATGGTCGGCTCGGCGTGAAGCAGCTCGGCAAGACGGCTCGCTGCACCGGCCCCGCGCAGCAGGTCGCCATAGACTTCGGTCAGGGCGCCGAATGCCCCGGCGACGATCAAACCACCGACGACGAAAGAGGCGATCGTCCCGCCGGTGATTTCGCCTGCGACGACGCCTTCCGCTCCGCGCCACAACAGCAGGACGATCGACCCGAAGATCGCCGCGATGATGATCATCGTCATGATCGCCCGCAACAGGATGCGACGTTTGGCGGTGTCGAACGTCCGCTCCACGGCATCGCCGAACCTGTTCGCTTCGCGATTTTCCTGGTTGAAGCCCTGGACGATCTTCATCGCCCCAAGCACTTCCGTCACCATCGCGCCGACATCGGCGACGCGATCCTGATTGTCGCGCGAAATGCTGCGAATGCGGCGACCGAAGATCACGATCGGCAGGATCACTGCCGGGATGCCGACCGCGAGCCAGACGGTCAGACCGGGCAGGAGCCAGAACAGGTAGATCGTGCCGCCGATGCCCAGCAAGACGTTGCGCAGCGCGATTGAGACCGTCGTGCCGACCACGGTCTCGATAATGGCCGTGTCGGCCGTCATCCGGCTCGAAATCTCCTTGGGACTGTTCTCTTCGTAGAAACTGGGCGACTGCCGCATGAGGTTGCGATGCACCTTACGGCGAATGTCGGCGACCACGCGTTCGCCGATCCAGCTGACATAGTAATAGCGAAAGGCGGTGCCGACCGCGATCACGCCGGCAATGACGAGGAGATAACGGAACCAGCGACCGATATCGCCATCGCCGCCAAATCCGCGATCGATGATCAACTGCATCGCTGCGGGAATTGCCAAGGTGCCCATGGCCGTGATCAGCAGCGCCAGCAGCGCCATTCCAACTTCTCGAGGATATTTGCCCGCTTCGCGATAGACCATGGTCAAGGGCGCAAGCGAACGGCGCCTCCTTCCCTGCTGCGCCTCGTCCACGCCGAATTCTTCGCTGACCCCGTTCATTTCGCGCCCGATTTAGTGCCGCGTTGTCACTTTTTCACGTGCAAAAAGCGCACAGTCCCAAGGAAAGGCACCTCCAAGGTGCCTATTGTGCATTGCACAATCGTTCCGAAAGGCCCATTTACCCGGTAACGGGGATCGCCATTCGGACGAATGCACAAGCGCACGTCCGATCGAGATAAGGGGGCAAAATGCTCTACCAGGCCTACGAAATCCAGCGCAGCTGGATGAACAGCGTCAGCGCGATGGCATCGATCAGCGCGGAAATGCTGACCAATCCTGCCAATCCGCTCGGCTACACGGCGTTCGGCCCGATGGCCGCGAACGCGCTCGACGTGTTCGCCCATGCGACCGCGCATTACGGCAAGCCCGCGTTCGGCATCACCGAGATCGAAACGGACGGCAAGGTCTATCCCGTCATCGAAGCAACGGTCGTAAACCGTCCGTTCGGCGATCTGAAGCGCTTCCGCCTCGATGGAGTCGACGACGATCGCCCCAAGCTGCTGATCGTCGCTCCGATGAGCGGTCACTACGCCACATTGCTGCGCGGCACCGTCGAACGGATGCTGCAGCAATACGAGGTCTACATCACCGATTGGGCCGATGCGAAGACGGTGCCGCTCCACGAAGGGCATTTCGACCTCGACGATTACATCGACTATCTGATCGAATTCCTCGAGTATATCGAGCAAGTGAAACCCGGACAGCGCCCGCACATGATGGCGGTGTGCCAACCTTCGGTCCCGGCTTACGCCGCAACCGCACTCCTCAATCTCCACAAATCGCCGGCGACCCCCAAGACGCTCACCATGATGGGCGGCCCGATCGACACCCGTGAAAGCCCGACCACGGTCAACAACCATGCGATGGAGCGGCCGATCGAATGGTTCCGCCAGAGCGTGATAGCCACCGTGCCGATGAATTATCGCGGCGCGGGGCGAAAGGTCTATCCGGGCTTCATGCAGCTTTCCGCATTCATGAGCATGAACCTGCAAAGCCACATGATGAGCCACTACGAGATGTTCAAACACCTTACGGTTGGCGATGAGGAAAGCGCGCAGGCGACCAAGGATTTCTACGACGAATACCGCGCCGTGTGCGACATGACCGCCGAGTTCTATCTCCAGACGGTCGAGGAAGTGTTCCAGACACACTCGATCCCCAACAACGCTTTCCGCCACAAGGGCGAAGTGGTCGATCTCCACGCAATCACAGACACGGCGCTGCTAGCCATCGAAGGGGAGCGCGACGATATTTCGGGGCTGGGCCAGACCAAAGCCGCACTGAAGCTCGCCGATGGACTATCCGACGACAAGAAGCGCTATTACATGGCCGAGGGAGCCGGGCATTACGGCATCTTCAACGGCAGCCGCTGGCGCAACAAGGTCGCACCGGTGGTCGAGGAATTCATCGCGGCGCATTCTTAGAGCCGGGCGCCCTACGCCAACTTGGCGGTGCACCAACCCCAGCCGCGATCTTCGCCGCATTCGCGCAGGGCGGGCTGGGCGCGCATCCGCTTGGCGATCATGCCTTTGCCGACGACCCGCGTCCCGGACCGGCATTCCTTCGCCATTCGCTCCAGGAAGACATCGGCGTCATCGTCGAAGAACGGGCTGAACAGGTAAAACCCGGCAAAGTCGCCAAGCGGGACTGTGCGCGCATCGGCAGCTACGGCCGTCAGGTTGGAGAGTCCGTGGCGCTCGGCACGCCGAGCAATCCGATCGACACGTTCTTCGACCACTTCGATCGCAACCACATCACGCTCGACGAGGCAGGCCAGCGCGAGCGCTGCCGCACCTTCGCCCGCCCCAACATCGCAAATCGGACCGCAATTTCCGCACTCTCGAAGAAAAAGTGCTGCAAGTTCCACATCTTGCAACGAAGAAGGTGATGAATCGAAAAGAATATTGCCATATTTATTCAAAAGCTGGATAATATTCTTGTCTTCGGGATTTTCTCGAGTCGCCTCGAGATAAATATCGGTTGCATCACGCACTATTTTGCTCCGAAAACAAGAGTTAAATAGTTCTTCCGATTCGCCAATAAGATCAACTTGATATCTTGTCTATATTGGCTTGGAGGAATCTATGACGTATGTAGTACTGTACGGCGTCGGCATTCAGGACGCGATCGACAATCCCAAGACATCGCCTGCAGAGCTCGAGAAACTGCTCGAACACGCGCGCTCCGTCCTAAAGCAGCAAGGCGACTTGAAGGCCGCCTTGAGCAGGCTGGAAGAAGAGATCAGCCGTAGGGAAGGCTGATCGTCCTTTCCGAATTCACTTCTATGCAAAAAGGACACGAACCATGGTTATTATGCTCTATGCCCCTGCAATCTCGGACGCTCTCGCAGACAAGAATGTGAGCCTTGAGGAACTGCGCACACTGCGCGACCACGCGCTATCGGTCATCGAACAGCAAGGCGATCTCGAAGGAGCGATCGCGAAGCTCGAAGCCGAAGTGCGTCGTCGCGGCTCACGCGCATGAACGCTCCGGCCAGGCCCGCAGCCGGACATTCGGTCCGGCTGCGCTCGGAGGGCGACAAGGCTGAACGCATACCGGTCCACGTGGTCTGGGAAACAACGCTGCAGTGCAATCTCAAATGCTCGCATTGCGGCTCGCGCGCCGGATTGCCGCGAAGCGACGAACTGTCGACCGAGGAATGCCTCGATGTGATCCGGCAACTGGCGGAGTTGGGAACTCGCGAAGTCAACCTGATTGGCGGCGAGGCCTATCTGCGACGCGACTGGATAGAACTGATCGAAGCCGTGACCGAACACGGCATGCGCTGCGCGATACAGACAGGCGGTCGCGCCTTCACCCGAGCCAAGATCGAAGCCGCAGCCGCCGCGGGATTGAGCGCGGCCGGTGTCTCCGTCGATGGTCCTCCAGCCATTCACGATCGGCTGCGCGGACTGCCGGGAAGCTGGGAACAGTGCATGGCCGTGATCGGCGAATTGGCGAGGGTCGGTATCCGACCTTCTGCCAACACGCAGATCAACAGGCTCAGCGCGCCGCATGTCGAAGAAATCTACGCGTCGCTTCGCGATGCCGGCTTCAAGGTCTGGCAACTGCAATTGACTGTGGCCTGCGGCAATGCCGCCGACGACGAAGAGTTGCTGCTGCAACCCTATGAACTTCCACCCTTGTATGATCGGCTCGCTGCACTGGTTCGCGACGCCCGACGCGACGGCGTGCAGATCTTTGCCGGCAACAATGTCGGCTATTTCGGACCGCATGAGCATTTGTGGCGGAGCCTGACCGAAGAGATCACGCCATGGGAGGGCTGCCAGGCATCGGAAACCGCGATCGGAATCGAGGCGGACGGCGAAGTCAAGGGATGCCCTTCGCTGGACAAGTACCGCTATTCCGGCGGCAATATCCGCGAGAGGCCGATTGCGCAGATCTGGACCGAAATGGCCGATACGGTGTCTCGCCGGGTGCGTCCGCCGCGCTGGGGCCTGTGCGGCACCTGCTATTACGGGGAGCATTGCGATGCGGGGTGCACCTGGACCTCGGGAGCGGTCATGGACAAGCCTGGGAACAACCCATTCTGCGACTATCGCGCCCGCGAACTGGCCAAGCTGGGCCTGCGGGAGCGGGTCGTTCGCACCGAACCCGCGCCAGGCGTCCCGTTCGATCTCGCCAAGTGGCGATTGGAGGTCGAAACTTTCGACGGGAAGTCCGCGCATTGTCCCGAACGCATAGGCCCCGCCCTGCGCGGCGCGAAGCGCCCGCTGCACCTTTGTCAGGCGTGCGACCAGTTCACTTGCGTCGGCGAACACTGCGACATGTGCGGCGTGGAGCAGGGCGAATATCTAGAGGAAGCGCCGCTTTCCGACTTGCTCGCAACCATGCAGCGCGCACTTGCCGAAACCGATCGCATCAACCGCGAATGCGCAGCCGATCTGGAGGAATTGCGCGACGCGTGAACGACATTCCCTGCGCCTTGCGATCGTCTCGCTACTGAAAGACAGGTGCGCGTTTCTGCATCATGGCCGCGACGCATTCGGCAAAATCGGGTGAGGCCAATTGTTCGGCAAACAGGGTCCCCTCTCTTTGCATTTGCGCGGCAATGGTTTCCCCACGATGACGGATAAGGGACTTCGTCCGTCGCATCGAATTCGGTGCCGAATTCGCGACTGTCGACGCGATTTCCCGGATCTCAGAGGCCAGTTCGTCCTCGCCGAAGACCCTCGCGACCAGACCGAAAGAAAGGGCTTCGTCTGCGCTCAAGGCTCGTCCGGTCAAGAAGATGTCGTTGGCGACGGCTTCCCCCACCGCCTTCGGCAACAGGAGCGACGAGGCCGCCTCCGGAACGAGGCCAAGCTTCACGAAGGGCGCGCTCAAGGTGGCATTGCGCGCGGCATAGACGAGATCGCAATGCAACAGCATCGTGAGGCCAACGCCGATGGCAGGACCGTTCACCGCCGCGATGATGGGTTTCTCGCAGCTTGAAATCGCCTGCAGGAACTGGACCACCGGGGGCGGGCCGCCATCCTCCGTTCCGCGCGCGAAGTCCTGCAGGTCATTGCCGGACGTGAAGTAGTCTCCCGCGCCGGTGATGACGAAGGCTCGCACGCCGTCGTCTTCGCCATAATCGCGGATGGCCTGGGCCATCGCAGCATACATGCGCTGGGTAATCGCATTCTTCTTTTCGGGACGGGCGAAGGTAAGCGTCGTCACCATGTCCTGGGTCGTCAATCGGATATGCTTTGTCATCTTTCGGAGGAGCCTTGTTCGAATTCTGGTGTTGTGGGACCGGAAGCCACGGCGGTGGAGACGATTGCTTCGGACGATTCCGCGACGAAATTCAGGAACCGTTCGATCGTCGCGCGTTCGCCACGGTCGAAGGCTTCGATCAGGGTTGCGTTGACCTGCCGAGTCGTCGGCAGCGTCGCTTCCGCGAGGTCGCGACCTTTCGATTTGAGAAAGACCTTGCAGCTGCGCGCATCGTTCGGGTCCGTTTCGCGGCGAACCAGGCCCGCCGTCTCCATACGGTCGACAAGTCCGGTCAAGCCGGACTTTCCCATATGGAGCTGTTTCGCAAGGTAGCCGATCGCCGCTCCGTCGCGCTTGAGCAGCGAGAACAGCACCGCTTGCTGCGCCGTCCCGATTCCGTGTCGCTCGCGCAGGGCAAGATCGCTGGCGCGAAACAGCTCGCTATGCGCTCGTTGCAACAGATGAAAGATCTTCGGATCGCTCATATCGATTTAGTTCGTATACGAACTAAATCG
>JASJDE010000026.1 GCA_030065195.1 Erythrobacter sp.
GCTGATCCGTTCGAGGATGCGCAGCTGCTTGCCGCCGTCGACCATGTAGTTTTCCGAGATGACTTCGACGAAATCGACCGGCACATCGGATTCGAGAAAGTCGTCGTAGTGGGTCCGCCTGAGGCCAAGCCCAAAGCCGCCAAAGGGCGGAATAGTTGCATGCTGCTGCGTCATTTCGGCCTTCCATAACAGAACTCTTCGCGATCGTGGACGGCAGTCCGACGGGAATTTCACGGCCATGTCCATCCAAGGGGTCAGGGTCAGGAACAAGGTCCGCGATCTCGCCGGACTGCCTGGGCCGCCCGCAACGGAAGCTGCGGACCGCCTTTCGCAAATTTTGTCGCGCGCGCTCGCACCGCCTAGCCGGCGCCAGCACGTCCACGCAGGTGTTCGCCGCTCGGCCACGCGGCGTTACAATCCAGCTATCAATCGGGGGGCGAGACCAATTTGTTCAAAAAAATGTAACCACCGCCAATCGGGCAGCGAACAGCAGGTCAGTTCCGGCACACTTGCTGGACACCCCGAAGAGTTTGATTTCTGGAGTAACACCATGAACGCCAAAACGATTGCCAATTTCGCCGGCCTCGCCCTTACTGCGGGTATCGCTGCCGGTCTCGCCACCACCCCGGTTGCCGCTCAAGGCGCCAAGGAAAAATGCTACGGCATTTCCAAGGCCGGTAAAAACGACTGCGCCGCCGGTCCGGGCACCAGCTGCGCCGGAACCTCGACCCGCGATTACCAGGGCAACGCCTGGAAATATGTCGACAAGGGCTCCTGCGTGAAGATCAAGACGCCCAAGGGCAATGGTTCGCTGAAGCCGATCAAGCGCTAAGGCACACAAGAAGGTTCGGGCGCCCGTCAGGCTTAAACCGGGCGCACCGAATTCGAGATTTGGAGGAATAGAATGAGCAGCATCGTTTCATTGTACCAACGCCTGGTCGGGTTTCTTTCCGGCACCTTCATGGAAAGCGTTGGCCTGTTGTTCGCCCGTATCGCGCTGGCGCTTGTCTTCTGGCGCTCTTACAAAACCAAGGTGGTCGAAGGGACCTGGCTCGAAATCGACGAAGTCCAGTACTTCATTTTCGAAAACGAGTTTGCAGGGCTTCCCATCCCCACCGATCTGGCTGTACCCATGGCAACATATGCGGAATTCCTGTTCCCACTGTTGCTGTTCGCCGGCCTGTTCACCCGGTTTTCGGCCGTGGCGCTGATGATCATGGCGCTGACCATCCAGCTCTTCGTGTTCCCGACTGCGGATCACTTCTGGGGATGGGCCGTTACCCCGATCGCCCTGGCGCTGGTCCTGATCAGCCGCGGCGGTGGACTGTTCGGGCTCGACCGTGTGCTCGAACGCATTTCGGGATCCAAGGCCGCCTAAGTGGTAGCCGACGAACCCACCTTCGCCCGCCTCATGGCGGCAGCACAGGAAGGCGACAAAGCCGCCACCAATGTGCTGCTGTCGGAGGTGGGAGTGTGGTTGGAACGGTATTTTCGCCGCCGCCTGCCGCCGCACCAGATCGACGACCTGGTGCAGGAAGTCTTGATTGCGTTTTACACCAAACGGGCGACGTGGGATCCCTCGCGCCCGTTCCTTCCGTGGCTCGCAGCCATTGCGCGGTATCGCTGGGTCGATCACCTGCGCAAAGTCTACAAGCACGACGGCAAGGAGTTAATGGAAGACGACGCGGTAGAAGACAGCGAGGAGGAAGTTGTCCTTGCCCGCGTCAGTCTCGATCGGCTGTTCGGTCAATTGCCGGACAAGCAGGCCGAGGTGATCGAAATGGTTAAGATCGCGGGTCTTTCGATCCGCGAGGCCGCCGAAAAGACCGGGCAGAGCGAAAGCCTGGTAAAAGTGAATATCCATCGTGGCTTGAAAAAGCTGGCCACGATGGTCGAGAAAGCTGATTGATATGGAAAAGTTCTCTAACCGCGAAGACCTTATTGCGGCCCTGACCGAAGACCTGACGCCGGTAAAGCGCGTCAAGCCGATGGAAGGCGGTGTGCTGATCGGGTTTGCCACGCTGGTGGCGGCGATCGTGTCCATCGCTGCCTTCGAATGGTGGGACGGGTTGTTGACGGGCGAAGCGTCAGGATACTTCCTGATCACCCACGGCCTTTTGCTGGTTCTGGGCGTGGCGAGCACTGCTGCGCTGGTCAGCGGTGCACTGCCCAGAGTGGGCGCGCGAGCCAATGCTCCTTTGTGGGGCGCAATCATGCTCGGAATCCTGCCGGCTGGCGCCATAATCAGCCTGCTCTCCGGCCATGGAAATCATGCCCATGAAGGGCTGAACGACCCCGTGGCCTTCATGTGCACGACGGCGTCGCTGTCCGCAGCTGCCCTGGTGCTGGTCGCTGCAGTCTTGTGGCTGCGTCGCGGAGCACCGGTGTCGCTCGAGCGTTCCGGCTGGCTCGCTGGCCTGGCCGCGGGCTCACTCGGAACGCTGGCCTATGGCATCACCTGCCCGCTCGACACATTCTCGCATGTCGGCCTGTGGCATGTCGCTCCGGTCGCAATCGCAGCGGCCTTCGGTCGGATCGTCGTGCCGCCACTGATCCGCTGGTAGGCGCAAACGCATCAATCGCTTCGAGGGGTGCCCATTGCGGCACCCCTTTTCGTATGCGCCTGTCATTGCCCCTTCATGCGCGTAGGCCTATATGCGGGCCATGTCCGTAAGACCCTGGCGCGATATCGAGCGGCGGCAATGCCGCCAGATCATGGTCGGCGATGTGCCGGTGGGCGGCGATGCGCCGATCACCGTGCAGACCATGACCAACACCCCGACCGAAGACGCGGTGGCGACGATCGATCAGATCCGCCGCTGCGAAGATGTCGGGTGCGACATCATCCGCGTCTCCTGCCCGACCGAGGAAGCGACGGCCGCCTTCCCGCTGATCACGCGGGCGTCGAACATCCCGGTCGTCGCCGACATCCACTTCCACTACAAGCGCGCGCTCGAAGCCGCCGATGGCGGCGCGGCGTGCCTGCGGATCAATCCCGGCAATATCGGCTCGTCCGACCGGGTCGCCGAAGTCGTCCGGGCGGCCAAGGCCAATGGCTGCGCAATCCGCATCGGTGTGAACGCCGGCAGCCTCGAAAAGGACCTGCTCGAAAAATACGGCGAGCCCTGCCCCGAAGCGCTGATCGAAAGCGCGCTCGATCACATCAAGCTGCTGCAGGATCACGATTTCCACGAATTCAAGGTTGCGGTGAAAGCCAGCGACGTGTTCCTCGCGGTCGCGGCCTATCATGGCCTTGCCGACGCGGTCGATTGCCCGCTGCATCTCGGCATAACCGAAGCAGGCGGTTTGATCGGCGGGACGGTGAAGTCCTCCATCGGCATGGGTTCGCTGCTGTGGGCCGGTATCGGCGACACGATCCGCGTTTCGCTCTCCGCCGAGCCGGAGGAAGAGGTCAAGGTCGGCTACGAGATGTTGAAGGCACTCGGCCTGCGCACCCGCGGCGTGCGCGTGGTTTCCTGCCCCAGTTGTTCGCGACAGGGTTTCGACGTGATCCGCACGGTCGAAACGCTGGAGAAGCGGCTCGAACACATCAAGACCCCGATGAGCCTTTCGGTGCTCGGTTGCGTCGTCAACGGACCCGGCGAAGCGCGCGAGACCGATATCGGGCTGACCGGCGGCGGCAACGGCAAGCACATGGTCTATCTCTCGGGCATGAAAGCGCATGCGATCGAGGACGAGGACATGCTCGATCACATCGTCAAGCTGGTCGAAGAAAAGGCCGCTGCAATCGAGGCCGGCGAAGCCGTAGCCTTCGATCCGCATGCGCAGCCGGCGGAAGCCGCAGAATAGCGCGATGAGCGAAATCGACACCCCTGTCGTAGCAGTCACCGACGAAAGCGCAGACGAAGCGCTGCTTGTCAGCCAGAACCGCGTCGCGGCGAAATCGGCATCGGCAGGCGCGGTGTCCTCCGGCGCGGCCGCGATCGGGGCGCTGGCGCTGGGAGCCTTCGCGATCGGAGCGCTGGCGATCGGTGCCCTGGCGATTGGACGCTTGGGCATCGGCAAGCTCCGCATTCGCGAAGCTCGGATCGATCGGCTGACCGTCGGCACTCTCGACATCGAAAACGGAGATGCTGCCGCGTGATCAAGGCGCTGTTTTCCGGCATCTTCGCCGCTTTGCTGCTGGCCGGCTGCGCAACCGTGGCGAACAGGGTAGCGGGCGGCTCGCACAATTATCCGGAAGCCGAATCCTATATCGTTTCCGACGATGCCGAAGGCGATGTCGATGCCGCGCTCGCCAGCGCCGCCGAGAATGGCACTCGCGTGCTTCTGGTGATGGGTGCCAACTGGTGCCACGACAGCCGTGCCTTGGCGGGATGGCTCGCCACCGCACGTTTCCAGTCGCTGATCGAGCGCGAATACGAGCTGGTGTTCGTCAATATCGGCACGCCGCAAAGGGGCGATGGCCATAATCTCGATATCGCGCGACGCTTCGGTCTCGACGATCTTCCCGGCACCCCCAACCTTCTGGTGCTGACCGCCGAGGGAGAGCTGGTGAACGCAGACACGGCCACGACATGGCGCAACGCCGCTAGCCGCGAGGAAGACGCGATCTTTGCGGAGCTGGCGAAGCTGGCCGGTTGAACGACCCGCCACAAGCTACTGCGATTAGGTATTCGGGTGCGTTTGGCGGTAAGTTCCGCGCCTGGTGTTGAATGAAAGCCTCCTGATCCCCGGAATCTGGCCGGAACTGCTCGCCCGCCTGGGCGTCGCGACGGCTGTCGGCATGCTGCTGGGGCTCGGACGCGAAATGGGTGCCCACCCGGCCGGTATCCGTACCCACGCGATCATCGCGCTCAGCGCTGCGCTGATGACGGTTTCCGCAATCCTGCTGTCCGCGCAGCTCGATCCGCAGGGCCAGCGCATGGACGTCATCCGCGTGTTTGAAGGCATGGCGACGGCCGCCGGAATTCTCGCCGCCGGCCTGATCATCTTCAAGGCGGGCGACGTCCGCAACCTGACCACCGCAGCGCATGTCTGGCTCACCGCCGTGATCGGGATCGCTTGCGGAGCTGGCCAATACATCCTCGTCGGAATTGCAGCCGCGTTGGGTCTCCTGGTCATGATCGTTGTGAAGTGGATCGAGAAGGCGATTCCGCACAAGGATTGACCACACATTTGTTCCAACACATGGTGGCGCTGAAGCAGCGATTCTCGCCTCCATCTCTGCTGTAGCTCAAATCCCAGGGAGAATAGTCGGCAAGAAGCCTATGATCCTGAATCGTTTCGAATACCTCATCTGGGACTTGATCGTGGAGCAAGGGTGCATGATCTACTCAGCGGAAGTCATTCCTCTGATCCCGAACTCGGGTTTGATGTCGAGCGAACAATTCGCGGCACTCCTGGTGCAGGCTGAGGGGATTGAGCCGTATGAATTGGGAACGAAGGATCACAGGCTAAGGCTTGAGATGTTCAAGTCCTGGATTGAACGGCATTTTGGCGCCGCCCCGATCGATGCGGAAGAACTGCTCAGGGCGCTCAGAGCTTAGACCAACCATGCTCCACGTCGTCCATCACGCCGATTACATGGCACCCCGCCCCGAGCGCGGGACATTCAAGTTCGACAAATACTACCTCGTGATGGAAGCGCTGCGCGAAAGCGGGGCAGAGATCACCGAGCATGCGCCCGAGCCGATGCCGCGCGAATGGCTCGAAGCGGTGCACGATCCGGCCTATGTCGACGAAGTGTTCCGCGCGGAAGTTCCGCGCGAGAAGGAACGTCGCATTGGCTTTCCCGTAACGGAGCGCATTCGCGACCGCGTCAGGCATACCAACGGCGGGACATGGCTCGCGGCTCAGCTGGCGATGCAGCACGGCTATGCCGCCAACAGCGCGGCGGGTAGCCATCACGCGCTGGCCGATACCGGGGCTGGCTATTGCGTGTTCAACGACCTCGCGGTCGCTTCAAACCGCCTTGTCGCGGAAGGCCATGCACGCCGGATCCTGATTATCGACCTCGACGTGCACCAGGGCGACGGCACCGCGAGCCTCACTGCCGGACGCGAGGAGATCGCGACTCTTTCCGTGCATGCCGAAAAGAATTTCCCGGTGCGCAAAGCGCGCTCCAATATTGATATCGGACTGCCTGACGGCACCGGAGACGATGGCTATATGGCGGTGCTACGCAACCATATCCCCAACGCGCTCGACAGGTTCAAACCGGATTTCGTGTTCTATCAGGCGGGTGTCGACCCGCACGCCAATGACAAGCTCGGACGGCTGGCGCTGACCGACGATGGCTTGGCGGAGCGAGATCGCTTTGTCGTGTCGCAAGTGCGCAAGCTGGGCCTGCCCATCGCCTCCGCATTGGGCGGAGGATATGGCGACGAACAACGCGAAGTCGCACAGCGCCACGCCCGGTCGATGCTGGCCATGGCCGCTGAAAACGCAATGTTCTCAGACAGCTAGATCGCTCTTTAAGGAGCCTTAAGCTTCGTCCTGTAACCCGGTGCAATGCTTGGACGCACCATCCTGTTCGTTGCTGCCGTGTTCGGCTTCACGGCGCTGGTCGTGCCTTCTTCGGACGAAAGCGACTCGTCTGGTGGATACGTTCCCAAGTCCTCCACCGGCGGCGGGTCCGGCTCCAGAGCCGGATCGGACTGGTATGCCGGGGATCACACGCTGCATCGGCAGTCGGACGGGCACTTCTACGCTTCCGCCCATGTCGACGGAGTGCCGGTCCGCATGATGGTCGACACCGGCGCCAGCGTTATCGCGCTGACCGGGAGCGACGCGGCTGCCATTGGGGTCCAATGGGACGAATCCCAGGTGCGTCATATCGGCCAGGGCGCGAATGGTGCGGTCTATGGCGTGAACACCCGGCTAGACGAGGTCGAAATCGGAGGGATCACGCGCCGCAACGTCTCCGCCGTGGTCATTCCGCAAGGGCTCGGCGTCTCGCTGCTGGGTCAGTCGTACCTCTCGCAGATCGGCGCGGTCGAAATCGCCGACGACCGCATGATCATGAGCGGCGGCTAGCCCACCTGCATCAGGCTCTCAGCCGAGGCGCAAAGTATATATCGATATAGTCGGTCAGGCGATCGCACCATTCGAATTCGCGCAGCCGGTAATAGGTGCGGTTCTGGGTGACCTCGAAGCGCCAGACCTTGCTTTCCATACACAGCCGCCCGCGACCGGGTGCGTTCGAGATGACGATCCGGCCATCCATCAGGAAGTGATCCTCGCCGATTTCGGTGATCACCCCGTCGACCGCCAATCGCCCGCCATTGCCGCGCTGCACACCGTTGATCCGCCACACGCCGTCCGGACCGCGTGCGACGTGGACGTCACCGCGGCGATCCCAGTCGATCCATTGCAGCGATATTCCCTGGGCGGTGCGCAACCGCTGCGCATCCCGCTCGCTGGAGACAGTCGTTGCGGCCGGCGCGTCTTGCGCTGCGGACGGACCTCCTCCGAGCGCCAGGCCAACACTGAAAACCAAGGCGAAAAATGTCCGATTGCGTGATAACGGCATGCGTGAACCCCTTCCCCGACGATTCGATCTAGCACGGCATCGTCGCTCTTACTTGTACAAGGACGCCGCTCTTCCATGTCCGTTATCGAGACCGACTACCTGATCGTTGGCGCTGGCGCCGTGGGCCTGGCCTTTGCCGACACGCTGATCGACGAAGATCCCGATTGCCACATCACCATCGTCGACAAGCACTCGAAACCGGGCGGTCACTGGAACGACGCCTATTCGTTTGTCGCCCTGCACCAGCCGAGCGCGACCTACGGCGTCAATTCGATGGAGATGTGCCCGGACAAGGTCGATACCGAGGGACACAACAAAGGCATGTATCCGCTCGCCAAGCACGCCGAAATCCTCGCCTATTACGGCAAGTTGATGAACGAGCGGCTGCTGCATAGCGGTCGCGTTGCGTATCATCCGCTGACCGAATACCTCTCTGGAGAAGACGGCACGCACAGGATCAGGGGAATCCTTTCGGGCGAGGACAACTCCGTCGCGGTGCGGCGCAAACTCGTCGATGCGACGTGGTTCCAGACCTCGGTACCCTCGACGCACAAACCAGCCTTCGAGATTGCCGAAGGAACGCGATTTGCCATTCCCGGTGAATTGCCCAGCCTGTGGCAGGAAGCCGACAATTTGCCCGATCGGTACATCGTTCTCGGCGGGGGCAAGACTGCGATGGACGCAGTGGTCTGGCTGGTCGAAGCCGGGGTTGCTCCCGAAAAGATCGGCTGGGTCCGTCCGCGCGATTCCTGGATGTTCAACCGCAAGAACCTCCAACCGGCGCATGCGGCGCTCGACGACCTGCTCGATTTCCAGGTCGCGCTCGTCGAAAGCGCCAACGCGGCCGAGACCGGAGACGAGATGTTCGCCGAGCTTGGCCGGCGCGGGGTAATGCTGCGGATCGACGAAAGCGTAACGCCCGGGATGTTCCACTTCGCGGTCATTTCCGAAGCCGAAATCGACCTCATGCGGCAGGTCACACAGGTCTATCGCCAGGGCCGTGTGACCAAGATCGAACCGGGCAAGATGCACTTCGCCGATGAAGCGATCGACCTGCCCGAAAACACATTGTTCATCGATTGTACGGCGACCGCCGTTCCCTTCGATGTCCGCGAAGACACCAGGCCGTTCTTCGCTGGCGACCGGATTACGCTCCAGCTGGTGCAGACGCCCTTCGTTCCCTACAGCGCTGCGCTTGCGGCCTTCATCGAAGCCAATTTCGACAGTGATGAAGAGAAGAATGCGCTGTGCCCGCCGGCCCCGCTCACCGACTGCACCAACACCTATCCCTACGCGGTGATGGCCAATCTGATGAGTACCGGGATCCTTTCGAACAATCCCAAGACCAACGAATTCAATGCGCGCAGTCGGCTCCATCCGACCGGCCCGGCGATTGCGAAAATGATGCGGGAAGGCGATCCGAGGCTCGCTGCGATGAGCAAGATCGGCGACATGATCCGCGCCAACATGCCGGGTGTCGTCAAACTCGGCATGAAGGCCAAGGCTATACACGAAGGGGCTGCATAGCACGCGACGAACCGCGCCGGACTTGCGTCAAATCGGGATTCCCGGCAGTTTCGCGTTCACGGGAACGATAGGATTGCGGTATTAGTTCTAACGGCATGAACAGGCGGGATCTCATTAAGGGCAGCCTTGCGGCAGGAGCGGCGTTTTCGCTGCCGGCCGGCGTGGCCGCAGCGCCGCGCAAAGGGTCGGCCCGCGATCGTGTCCTGTTCGACATCGCGAAGCGGGAATTGGACCGGGCCGGCGACGCGATATGGAAGCGCGACATTGTCGGCATAGCCGATTTCGGCGTGCATTCCGCCGAGCGGCGGTTCCACTTCGTCAATCTCGATCGCGAGGAAGTGCAAAGCTTTCACGTCAGCCATGGCACCGGGTCCGATCCCGAACACGATGGCTGGTTGAACAGCTACTCCAATGTCGAAGGTTCCAACGCGACCAGCAAAGGCGCGTATGTGACCTGGGAGTGGTATCAGGGTCGCTACGGAACGTCGGTAAGGCTCGGTGGCCTCGATCAGACCAACGACAACGCGCTCAAGCGCTACATCGTGATGCACCGCGCGAAATATGCCGAACCCGAGCACCTCCGACGTTGGGGCCGGATGGGTCGTTCGAATGGCTGTTTCGTCCTGGGCGAAGCGGATTTCCGCGTCGCCCTGCTGACGCTATCGGGCGGACGATTGTTGTTCGCGGATAGCCTCGGCCTGCAGGAAGACGGCAGCATTGCAAGGCGGCCGCGACTCCAGACCCTGCAGCCCGAGCGACCCAACGCAACCCAGCGCTACGCACCGGGGACGTTCTAGGCCGTGCAGTATCGGCCAAGCTATGGCCAGTTGTTCCGTCCGTCTGGATCGGTCTTCGGAGCAATCCCACTGGCAAGTTTTGGTGCGGCTGTCGTCGGGACATCCTTGACGCTGATCCTGATCCTGTCCGTTGAGATCGGTCGATCGATCGAACGAGGGATTTTCTGGGAAGTCGCTTCGGACATCGTGAACCGAAATCTCACGGAGGCCGTTTTCGGCTTGCCGCTCGGCATTTTCTTCGGGACGATTTTTGTCGCCTTGTACCTGCTTGTATTCGGCGCTCCGGTGGCCCTGCTGTTCCGCTCTCGCCTGCACGGCCTTGAGGGGATCGGACTGTCGATCGGGACGGCGCTGCTGTCCAGTCTGATCGCCTTCGCAGCGATCTTCGGAAGCGTGGGCAGACTGGCCAGCATGGGCTGGCAAGCACCTGCCATCCTCCTTGCCTACGCTATCCCGGCGGGAATCCTGTATCGGCGCAGCGTCATCATGCTGCTTGAAGAACCCGACTAGGCTCCGGCCCGCGGATCGTTCTCGATCACGATAACCTCATCGTCGATCACATTGCTGCGATCTTTCACGCGCGGCTTGTCGAGGCTCGCCAGAACCGGCGCATCGCGGCCATAGATGTCCTTGAAGGTCTTCATCTCGCCGTTGATGTCCGACGCCATCGTGAAATAGGTGATGTAGGCGGGCAGCTCGCGTTCGTTCATCACCTTGGTGTACTTGCCCGACGTGGCGATCTCGATCGCCTCTTCCTTGGAGGCGCCCTTACCCAGAATCGCCATGGTGATCGCGAGTTCGAGCGCCTTCTCGGTGCGGATGCAGCCGTGGCTCAGCGCGCGACCGGCTTTCTCGAACAGATGGCGCGAAGGGGTGTCGTGAAAGAAGATTGCGTGGCGATTGGGCATTTCCAGCTTCATGCGGCCCAGCGAATTGCCCGGCCCCGGTTGTTGCACGACGGTGATCCAACCATTCGTGCCTCTGGTGGCGGTGTAGCCATTCCTTTTCGCCCAGGCCGGGTTGTTCAGAACGCGTTCGCCCAGTCCTTCGCCCTTCACGATGCTCTGCGGCACCGTCCATGTCGGGTTGAACACCACGCCTGAAACGGTCTCGGCGAGTTGCGGGGTGGCCGTGCGTCCCGGCTTGCCCACAATCGTGCGGTATGTGTTGATGATCTTGTCACCGACCGTCAGCCGCAGCTGATATTCCGGCACATTCGTGATGAGGTAGATCGTCCCGAGATCGCGTGCCAGCCAGCGCCAGCGATCCATATTGGCGCGGATCAGCTTGCGCTTGTCGGTCTCGCTTTCGGGCGTGTTGGCGAGCTCTTCCTTCAGGCGCGTGTAGTCCGGATGAGTTGGATTGAGCTGCGCCAGCGTTCCGAGGATATCGCCTGTCTGCAAAGCTTCCGTCAGCAAGTCCCCTGTACGGAACCGGTCGCGATCGGGATCGACCACGAACCATTGCTTGCGCGCATGTTGCGGCGTGCGGCCGTCGCGCAGGTCCTCGACCAGCCAGACGAAGTTTTTCGAGGCAAGGGCGTCGAGCTCGTCCGATGGACCGGACGAAAGGGCCACTTTCAGCGCTTCGAGATCGTAATCCAGCGGATCCAGGCCTTCGGCTGCGATTCCTTCGATGAAGGCGATCAGCGTGATTGCGTTGGTGAGCGACCACGGCTGCACCAGCGGCCCGGGTGGGGTCAAATCGCCCTGCACCACTTCGCTCGCAACCATCTGCGGGAACGCTTCCTCGAAACTTGTATCTTCGGGGACGCTCGCCTCGACCGACTCCGGCGGCGAATCCGTCTCGTCCTGCGCAATGGCGCCGCTCGCGGCGATTGCAGCCAACGCCGACCCGCCTGCCAATATGCTGACCAAACTGCGCATCATTTCTCTCAAACAACCCCTTAGCGCCACTCTCGCGGCATCTCTGCGACTTCTCGCAACATAGTATGTGAACCCGCAGACTATCAACCAGCACTGCTTTCGCTTGGATGAATCCCCCACAGCTCTTGCTGCGAGTGCGTGACCTTGGGTGAATTGCAAACTAGAGCGGTGCCGCCATGTCCTCTCCGTCTCCCTCGCCGACATCGGCTCATCGCCTGATGCCCTTCGGCGCCGCATTGGTGGGCGTCGGCCTTCTCTCCTTGATGGACGCTTTCATGAAAGAGGCTGCGCTGGCGACAGGCGCCTACACGGCTACCGTATTGCGTTCGCTGATCGGAGCGGCGTTGATTGCCCCGTTCTGGCTGGCGCAGCGACGCGGATGGCCCGGACGCAGCGTGCTGAAACTCCATCTCGAACGGGGTGTCATCTCGGCGTTCATGGCGCTCAGCTTCTTCTATGCGTTGACCAAGCTCCCGCTCGCCGAAGCGATCGCTATCAGTTTCATAGCGCCGCTGATCGCACTCTACTTTGCCAATGTCCTGCTGGGCGAAGCGATCCGGCGAAGCGCCGTGTTCGCCAGCATCCTCGGCTTTGCCGGGACGATCGTCATTATCGGCGGAAAGATCGGGGCCGGCGAGTTCGATCGTGACGCGATCTTCGGGCTCGCCTCGCTGATGTTTTCGGCCGTTCTCTACGCCTACAATTTCGTCGTAATCCGGCGGCAGTCGCAGGTCGCCGGTCCGGTCGAGATCGCCACCTTCCATAGCGGGGTGGGCGGAGTGGTGCTCCTGCTGTTCGCACCATTCCTGTGGGCCGAACCGCAGTACGATTCGCTGGGCGCGATAACCATGGCCTCTTTCCTTACCGTGACCGGAGCGATGGCGATCGCCTGGGCCTATGCCCGCGAAGAGGCGCAAGCGCTGGTCCCGATCGAATATTCGGGCTTTCTGTGGGCGAGCCTGTTTGGCTGGCTGTTCTTCCGCGAAGCGGTGACGCTGCCGACGATCGGTGGAACTCTGCTTATCGTCACAGGGTGCTGGATTGCGACCCGGACTCCGAAGACGGAAAGCGAAGCGTCGCTCGAAAAAAGGGACCGGGACAGCGAAGCGTCACTGCCCCGGCCATAACCTTTCCGGGCTTGGATGTCGGGCGCGGAACACCGCTCCCGTGCGACCCTGTGGGCTTGTTTACTTTGTCGCCTTCAACGTGCGATCAAGAGCGTTTCGGAGCTTGCGGCCCGCGCCGTCTCTCCCGAAAAGGCGATGGCAGCCCCAAAGCAGGCGAAAACCATGATGGTCGCGGCGGCTATACCGGCCCGAAGGCTCGATCTGCGCGCGTTCCAATCATTGCTTCCGCTCATAGCGCCCCCGCTCGCTTTGAGGTGTCTGCCACAAACCGCCCTTTACCCCCGGCTTCCCGATTCCCCGAGTTAACAATCGTAAAATCTGCAACGGTCGCGGCCTGATGGGCGGTTTCTGCCACCAAAGTCGCAATCGACTCGCAACAGGCCCCCTGCCACTTGACCTTGCGGGCACAGTCTAGCACTTGCCTTTCCGAGAACATTATCCGGGCCTGGATCACCCGGAAAACATGCATTTCCCCCGCCCTCCAGGGGGAACAGCCAAAAGGATGGAACGCCCCGATGACAGCTATCGGCAAGGACACGCTCGCAACCCGCTCGACCCTTAATGTGAATGGCAAGGAATACGCCTATTACTCGCTCGCCAAGGCGGCCGAGCAGCTTGGCGATATCTCAAGGCTGCCGAACTCGATGAAAGTGCTGCTCGAAAATCTGCTGCGCTTTGAAGACGAAGGCTTTACCGTCGGGCGCGAGCATATCCAGGCGATCGTCGACTGGCAGAACAACCCCGTCACCGGCAGCGAAATCCAGTATCGCCCGGCGCGCGTGCTGCTACAGGACTTCACCGGCGTTCCCTGCGTTGTCGATCTCGCCGCGATGCGCGATGCGATCAAGCAGCTCGGCGGCGATACGCAGAAGATCAACCCGCAGGTTCCCGTCGACCTGGTGATCGACCACTCGGTGATGGTCGACGAGTTCGGCCACCCGCAGGCGATGGAAGCCAATATGCGGCTCGAATATGAGCGCAATGCCGAGCGTTACGACTTCCTCAAATGGGGTTCGAAAAGCTTCAAGAATTTCACCGCCGTGCCTCCCGGCACCGGCATCTGCCACCAGGTGAACCTCGAATATATCGGCCGCGGCGTGTGGTCGAGCGAGGACGAAACCGGCGCTCTGGTTGCCTACCCTGACACATGCGTCGGAACCGACTCGCACACCACCATGATCAACGGCCTCGGCGTGCTGGGCTGGGGTGTAGGCGGGATCGAGGCCGAAGCCGCGATGCTCGGCCAGCCGATCTCGATGCTGATCCCCGAAGTTGTCGGCTTCAAGCTGACCGGGCGAATGGCCGAAGGCGTCACCGCAACCGACCTCGTGCTGACCTGCGTGCAGATGCTGCGCGAAGTCGGCGTCGTGGGCCGCTTCGTCGAGTTCTACGGCGAAGGCGTCGCCAATCTCACGCTGGCCGACCGCGCCACCATCGCCAACATGGCGCCCGAATATGGCGCGACCTGCGGCTTCTTCGGCATCGACGACAAGACCATCGATTACATGCGCCTGACCGGTCGCAGCGAGGAAAGCCTCGCGCTCGTCGAAGCCTATGCCAAGGAACAGGGCATGTGGTTCGATCCGGCGCATGAGCCGGTGTTCTCGAACACGCTCGAACTCGACGTTGCCAGCGTCGTCCCGAGCCTTGCCGGACCCAAGCGTCCGCAGGACCGCGTGATCCTCCCCGAGGTGGACGAGCTGTTCAATGGCGACCTTGCCAAGGTTTACAAGAAAGACGCGCCAGTCCGCGTCGATGTTGCCGATACCGAGCACGATATCGGTGATGGCGACGTCGTCATCGCGGCCATTACGAGCTGCACCAACACCTCGAACCCCGACGTGTTGATTGCTGCAGGACTGGTGGCGAAAAAGGCGGTCGAAAAAGGCCTCAAGCCCAAACCGTGGGTGAAGACCTCGCTCGCACCGGGATCGCAGGTCGTCACCGATTACCTTGAGAAATCGGGCCTGCAGGACGATCTCGACGCGATCGGCTTCGACCTCGTCGGCTATGGCTGCACCACCTGCATCGGCAATAGCGGCCCGCTTGCCCCGCCGATCAGCCAGGCGATCAACGGCAACGACATCGTTGCCGCGTCGGTCCTGTCGGGTAACCGCAACTTTGAAGGCCGCGTCAGCCAGGATGTGCGCGCCAACTTCCTCGCTTCGCCGCCGCTCGTGGTCGCCTACGCGCTCAAGGGTACGGTGACGGAGGACATCACCACCACCCCGCTCGGCCAAGACCAGAGTGGCAACGACGTGATGCTGGCCGACCTTTGGCCGACCAATGCCGAAATCGCCGAACACCGCGCGGCCAATATCGACCGCTCGATGTTCGAAACCCGCTACGCCAATGTCTATGACGGCGACGAGCACTGGCAGGCGATCACGGTCGAGCCGTCCGACACCTATCAGTGGCGCGCCGGATCGACCTATGTTGCCAACCCGCCTTATTTCGAAGGCATGGAGATGACCCCGGCTCCGGTCACCGACATCGTCGATGCCAAGCCGCTGGCGATCCTTGGCGACTCGGTCACCACCGACCACATCTCGCCCGCCGGTGCGATCAAGGAAGACTCGCCCGCCGGCAGCTATCTCAAGAGCAACCAGGTCGCGAAGAAGGACTTCAACTCGTACGGCTCGCGGCGCGGGAACCATGACGTGATGATGCGCGGCACCTTCGCCAATATCCGCATCAAGAACGAGATGGTTCCGGGCGTCGAAGGCGGCTTCACCACCTATGGCGGCGAGCAGATGCCGATCTATGACGCGGCCATGAAGCACAAGGCCGATGGCACCCCGCTGATCGTGGTGGGCGGCAAGGAATACGGCACCGGATCTTCGCGCGACTGGGCGGCCAAAGGCACGATCCTGCTGGGCGTGCGCGCGGTGATCGTCGAAAGCTTCGAGCGTATCCACCGCTCGAACCTCGTCGGCATGGGCGTGCTGCCGCTGCAGTTCAAGGACGGCGACAGCCGGACCTCGCTGGGGCTGACTTCGGACGACAGCTTTTCGATCAAGGGTCTCGCCGATCTGACGCCCGGCCAGGATGTCGAGATCGATGTTACGCGCGCGGATGGCTCGGCCTTCAGCTTCACCGCTCTGTGCCGGATCGATACCGCCAACGAAATGGAATATTACCGCAATGGCGGCATCCTCCATTACGTGCTGCGCAAACTGGCGGCCTAAGGCGATGCGCGGCGTGCCTTCGCTTGCTCTCGCGGCGCTGGCGCTGTCCGCCTGCGCTCCTGAAGACGGCAAGAAGGACAAGGAAAGCGCGCCGCTTCCGCTCGGATTCGAAATCGCCTCCGCGAAGGCGGCAACCGGTAGCGCGCACGAGGCGGTGATCGATCTCAACGTCGATCAACTCAAATCGATGCTGGCCAAAGGTAATGTCCGCTTGATCGATGTGCGAACCCCCGAAGAGGTGGCCGAGGGCATGATCCCGAATGCGGAACATATCGCTATGGACGACTTCGATCCTTCGGCGATCGACCTGTCGGACGGGCGCGAAGTGGTGTTGTATTGCCGTTCGGGCCGCCGGTCACGGATCGTCGGAGAGAAACTGGCCGTACGTACCGGCCAACCGGCCCGGCATCTCAGCGGCGGAATCATCGCCTGGAACGACGCTGAACGAGGCGAATAGGTCGTTTGTGCCCATACTGAATTGCCAGCGTCACATTTTCGCGCTGCAATAAGCGTCGGTTAAGGGAACGAGGCGCAAAGTCGCCTGCTACATCAAGGGGAAACACTGTCATGACGGAACTCGCAACTGCAATTGCAGCCACCCTGCTCGCCATGCAGGGCCAACCCGCCGCCCCGGCCGAACAGACCGAATCCGCTGAAACCGCCGAGCAGGCGGATGAGAACAAGATCATCTGTCGTCGCACCGCGATCACAGGATCCAAATTCAAGA
Source organism: Erythrobacter sp. (assembly GCA_030065195.1). Taxonomy (GTDB): domain Bacteria; phylum Pseudomonadota; class Alphaproteobacteria; order Sphingomonadales; family Sphingomonadaceae; genus Erythrobacter. The sequence continues at coordinate 16,748 of JASJDE010000026.1, forward strand.
AGAAGATTTGCGGCACCAAGAAGGAATGGGAAACGCTTGCGACCCGCGGTGCCAGGGACACGCGCGAGCTACAGCGACGCGGCAAGGGCAACGAACCGGTCAACTAGTTCGGACCTTCATTGCCGGGCCCTTGCCGTGCGTCCGGCACGAATGCATAATCGAGCAATCGTGGAACCGGCAGGGGGCTTAGCATCATGATTGAGACTATCGGACTTCTCGCAGCGTTTCTGGCAGCAGCCCAGGCTCAGCCCGTGAATGAAAACGCCGCATCCGAGGCAACGGCCGTCGATGCAGACAGGGTAGAGCAGGTTGCCCGGGAAGAAACGGCGAAAGTCGCGGATGACGATGACAAGATCATCTGTCGCCGTACCGCCATCATTGGATCGAAGTTCAAGAAGAAGATCTGCGGCACGAAGAAGCAGTGGGAAACGCTCGCCAATCGTGGCGCCGACACGACCCGCGAATTGCAACGCCGCGGCAAGGGCCTCGAACCGGGGGACGTCCCGGGGACCTGATTCCCGGCTTCCACCCGTCTGAACGCGGCGTTCAGCGCCGCTTCAAGGCCGATATGGGACGCCCTCCTCGCAAGCTTGAGGAGGATTGCCATGCGTCTGATCGCGATTGCGCCCTTATTGCTTTGGGCGGCTGCGGGAACCGCTAACGCGGAAGGACCCGTCGAACCCAGCGATCAGGTCGATTATGCAGGCTTCGCTGAACTCACCGAGAATGTCGCCGAGCTGCGATCCGAACGTTTGCTCGGCCGGGATGAATTCTTCCAGCGGGCCACAAGCGCAGGCGCGCTCCTGCTTGACACCCGATCGGCAGCGGCATTCGCGCAAGGTCACATCGCCGGGGCGGTGAACCTGCCCTTCTCCGACTTCACGGCCGGCAAGCTGCGCGAAGTGATCGGCGAAGATCGGAACCGCACAATCTACATCTACTGCAACAACAATTTCAGCGACAACGAACCGCCCGTCGCGCTCAAGAAGGCACCGCTCGCGCTCAACATACCGACCTTCATCAATCTGGTCGGATACGGCTACACCAATGTGTGGGAATTGGGCGAAACCCTGCCGACCGAAGAAGCGAACTGGGTGACTTCGGAAACGAACTGACGGAATCTATCGTAGACGCAGAAAGGGCGGCATCCGCTTCAGTCGCGGAGGCCGCCCTTTCCGGCTTGGTCTGATTCGCCTGACTCAGACTTCAGACGTGTCTGCGGCCTTGGTCGGCTTTGTCTTGCGACGCCCGAGGATCGCCGCTGCGGCGAGGCCGAACAGGACCATCATCGGCGGGGCCGGCACTTCGGTACCCGAGCTGGTGCCGCCCGAAGTCGAACTGCTGCTCGACGAGGAGCTGGAGCTGCTCGAACTCGAAGACGAACCACTCGAAGACGACGAAGAACTGCTGCCGCTCGATCCGCTCGACGTCGAAGTGCTGCCGCCAAAACTGGAGCTGCCGGTGCTGCTGCCCGACGACGACGAGCTCGATGAGCTGCTCGACGACGAGGAAGAGCTGGTGCTGCTCGTCATGTCGCCCGAAGTGCTGCCACCGCTGGTCGCGCCGCCCGACGAGGACGAACTGCTCGACGAAGACGAGGAGCCGCTGGACGACGAGGACGAGGAACCGCCACCGGTGGTCGTGCCGCCCGAAGTGCTCGATCCGCCGGAACTGCTGCTCGACGAAGAGGAGCTGGAACTGCCCGATGAGCTGGACGATCCGCCGCTGGTCGCGCCGCCGGAGGTTGTGCCTCCGCTCGAACCGCCGGACGAGCTCGAACTGGAGCTGCTGGAAGACGAGGAACTCGAGCTGGACGAACCACCCGAAGAACCTCCGGTGCTGGTCATGCCGCCAGTGCTGGTGTTGCCACCGCTGGTCGAACCGCCCGAAGAGCTGGAAGACGAGCTGGAACTGCTCGAGGACGAACTGGAAGACGAGGAACCGCCGGACGAACCTCCGGTGCTGGTCATTCCGCCGGTGCTGGTCATTCCACCGGTGCTGGTGTTACCGCCGCTGGTGCTCGAACCGCCCGAAGACGAAGAGCTGCTGCTCGACGACGAGGAACCCGAACTGGAGCTGGAAGAGCCGCCGCTGGTGCCGCCGCCGGACGAACTGCTACCGCCGGAAGAACTGCTCGAAGAGCTGGAACTGCCCGAGGACGATCCCGACGAAGAACCGCCGGTCGATCCGCCGCCCGTGCTGGTCGCGCCACCGCCCGAGCTGGACGAGGAAGACGAGCTGCTGCTCGACGAGGAAGAACTAGACGAGCTCGAAGACGAAGACGTCGAAGAACTGCCGCCGGTTGAAGTGCTCACTGCGCCGGTAGACGAGCTAACGGCACCCGTGGAGCTTGAAACGTTTCCGGACGTGGTCGTGCTCGAAATCCCGCCGGTCGTGGAAGAGACCTTGCCAGACGAGCTGGTCGAGGAGACTTTGCCCGAAGACGAGGTGGAGGTCACCGTGCCGGAAGTCGTAGAATTGTCGATGTCGATGTCGATGTTGATATCGCCCGACGATCCACCTTCGCCGCCCGAAGTCGAACTGACGTCCCCCGAAGTCGAGGTGCCTCCGCCCGAAGTGGTGGTCGATACGGAAACGTCGCCCGAGGACGAGCCGCCACCGCCGAAGAAGCCGCCGAAAAATCCGCCGCCAAATCCGCCGAGGCCTCCGCCGACGATGATCGGCGCGCCGCCGCCACCGCCGCCCTGGATGGGCGGAAGCGGGGGCAGCGGTGCAGGTGCATAGGCGATCTGGGCGATCGGCGGGCATTCCGCGTCATCGTAATAGGCTGCCGTCGCGCCGGTGGGCAGCGGCGCGGCAGCGATAGCGTCCGGTCCGACCGGACCGTAGCCAGCCGGAAGCGGCTGGCATTCGATCGTGCGTTCGACGATCCGGCGACGCCGGTCCTCCGGCTCAGGAAGGATGCGCTCGCGCGTCTTGATCAGCTTGGGCGCCTTGACCAGGACCGGATCGGTCTCGACCAACTTGCCGTCTATGTCCGTCGTGAACTGCGGATCGTCCGTGTTCATCGGCTCGGCGACGCGCACCGCGCCGCCCGTCATCAGAGCGACGCCTGCGGCGGTTGCCGATAGCTTTGCTGCAGCCAGTTTGAGAGACATAAATCCAAACCTTACTTGCCAGTGGCGGTTCGACACGGCCCACCCGCATCTTCACCAAATCCAATCCTCTCATGATGTTGTCAGGGGCGTTTGAGCAATGCGGTTAACCATGATCAGACGCGGCTAGACGTCCCAAACCCGTGAAATGCCCGGTATTTCAGGGTCGCTGTCCCGTTTTGACACCGAACGAAGGGGCAGTGTTAGTCGAATCGTTAGTGTTAACGCGTCCGCATTTGTCTGCCGGCTGTTGCCGTGTCATGTTGAAGTCGTCGGAAAGGGGAGAAATGCACGATGACGACCGCCATTCTCGTTCTTGCAGCCGCGCTGACGGTTCAGTCTCCAGGCGCAGGAGCAGGTAACGAGCCAGCGCAAACCGGCGCGGGGACCGCCGAAGCAAGGCCGGAAGACAAGATCGTCTGCAAGCGAGTTTCCGAGCGGGGCACCCGGTTCACGAAGCGCGTTTGCTCCACTGCCAAGCAATGGGAACAACAACGGCGCCACAACGTCGAGGTCACGCGTGAGATGCAGCAGAGCAACGGTAGCGCCAAAGCCGGGACCTGAGCCCGACCGCAACGGGGCCTAGTCCGACCGGTCGAACAATCCAGTCTGGCCGCCGTCCCGCTTCGACGCCTTTGGCGGAGTCATTTCCAGGTGCTCCCACCCCGCATCGTTGAGCATTCGTCCGCGCTCGGTGCGCGCCAGCAATCCCAACTGGATCAGGTAGGGTTCGACCACCTCCTCGACCGTGTCGCGCTGCTCGGCAAGGCCCGCTGCCAGCGCCGCGATGCCGACCGGACCGCCCTTGTAGGTGGTTGCGATCATCGAAAGATAGCGGCGGTCCATCGCGTCGAGACCGAGCCGGTCGATCTCCAGCCTCGTCAGCGCCTGGTCGGCGATGGTGCGCGTCACCCGGCCCTCGCCCGCGACATGCGCGAAGTCGCGCACACGCCTGAGTAGACGGCCCGCCACGCGCGGGGTGCCGCGCGAACGGCGGGCAATTTCGCGCGCGCCGTCCGGATCGATATCGAGGCCCAGCAGGCGCGCTCCGCGAGAGACGACCTGGTCGAGCTCGTCGTGAGTGTAGAAATTGAGCCGCACCGGAATGCCGAAACGGTCGCGCAAGGGCGTGGTGAGCAGGCCCTGCCGGGTCGTCGCACCGATCAGCGTGAAGGGCGGCAGGTCGATCCGTACGCTGCGCGCGGACGGCCCCTCGCCGATGATGATGTCGAGCGCGCGGTCCTCCATCGCAGGATAGAGCACTTCCTCCACCACCGGGTTGAGGCGATGGATCTCGTCGATGAACAGGACGTCGTGCGGCTCGAGATTGGTCAGCAATGCGGCGAGGTCGCCCGCCTTGGCGATCACCGGCCCGGATGTCGCGCGAAAGCCGACGCCGAGCTCGCCCGCGACGATCTGTGCGAGCGTCGTTTTGCCCAGCCCGGGCGGTCCGAAGAACAGCGTGTGGTCCATCGCCTCTCCGCGCGACCTGGCGCTTTCGATGAACACGCGCAAATTGTCGCGCGCAGCCTCCTGCCCGATGAATTCGGCAAGCGACTTGGGCCGCAAAGCGACATCGGGATCGTCGGGCTGTCGATCGGGTGTGTGAAGGGGGATTGGGTCAGTCATTCGTATCGACAGGTCTCTAGCTCGTAATCCCACATTCCGCCACGATCGAGACAACGATCGATATCGAACCAGTCGTCGATCCAGGCCCCGGCAAGTGCTCCGACCGCCAACAGCGCAAAGGCTATTCCGGCGCGTTTCATCAGAACGGATTCACCGTATAGCCCTGCCTTTGCAGCACGGCATGCGCCGTCATCGCGGAGAGCGCCATTTCGACGCCGGGGACGAGGTCGGCCTTGGTGATGCCATAGGCAGCGGCGCTCTGCCCGCACAGGATGATGCGCACGCCATTGTCGAGCAGGGTCGGGATTATTGCGCCGGTGGCGTTGCTGCCGTCCTTCTCGCGCGCCGCCCATGCCGCATCGGTCAGCAAGTCGAGCGAGGCCTTGCCGTGCACCACCACAGCCGCTCGCACCCGCGCAGGATCGACCCCGGCTGCGTTGTGCATGTTGACGAAGCGCGCTGCGCTTTCGACGGTGCGGTTGATCTTGTCCTGCTCCGCAGGCTTGGCGACGTCGAAGGTGATGAAAAGGTCCATCTCTTCGGGAATAGCGAAGTCCTGACCTTCGACGGGGGCATGCGGGCCGAATTCGGTGAAGACCGGGCCGGGATTGAACGCCGACAGGTTCTGCGCGGCAGCGGGCACGGCGAGAATGAGGCTGGCGGCGAGGACGGCTAGGCGTTTCATATGTGGCTCTCTCAATTCATGTGTTCGACGTCTGCGTCGATCGTGACCCACGGATGCTTGCGCGCTTCCCAGACCGAGTGGCGCGGCGGCGGGAAATCGGGATCGCAGAACAGCCCGACCGGGATCGCGATCGCGTCGGGTATCGGCCCGCCCATGTACCACACGGTCGTGCCGCAGGTCGGGCAGAAATGATAATGCGTCAGGTTCCCGGCATCGGTGGTTCGCACCCACTCGGTGCTGTCGCCGGCGATGGTTACCTTGTCCACCGGAAACCGCGCCTGCTCGCCAAACGGAGATCCGCTGCGCTGCTGGCAAGCAAAGCAATGGCACACCGAAATGCGGATCGGCTCGCCCTCGCAAGTGGCGGAAAGAGCGCCGCAACGGCAGGAGGCGGTGCGGGTAGTCATTGACCTGGCTCGCAGCGCTGAATTCGATCCCAAGTTGCTTGAATTGGCACCTTTTCGGCACCACCTCTAGGACGAAAGGAATTTAATTGTGGGTCGGTCAAAAGACGCGTGGATTGAAGCCCAAGAGAATCATCAAGCGGCGGCTTACTATCTCGCCAGCATAGGCGCGCTTGAGCGTTGCGAATTTCACGACATAATCTACTCGAACTGGTCAGATATGTCCGAATTCTATCCAATCGCGGTCGCCGAGTGGAAGAAAGGCGAGCGTGGAGAGGTTGGTTGGGCTGAAGGCATGTCTGTTCGGGAATATACCGATTGCTTGAAGGCAGCATTTGACGATCACCTGGCAGATTCTTGCGCCCTTTGCGACAAGATTGCGCGAGAGTAGTCACCCCGCCGCCCGTTTCAGCGCCACGCGGATCAATTCGCCCTCGCCCGCATCCTCGCCCAGCTCCGCCTGCGCGCGGGCCACGGCCTGCGCCGCCACCGCTGGCTTGAAGCCGAGATTTTCAAGCGCGCTCACCGCATCCGCGCTTGAGCTTCCAGCCGGAGCCACTGCGCCCACCGGCACGCCCGCCGCGCCGCCGCCCGGCCCGGAAGCAGGTAACGCCCCGGCCTTGTCCTTCAACTCGTTGACGATCCGCCCGGCCAGTTTCGGGCCCACGCCGTTGGCGCGCGCCACCGTCGCCGCATCGCCGGCCGCGCAGGCATCGCGCACCTCGCCGGTCGAGAGCGCCGACAGGATCGCCAGGGCAACCTTGCTGCCCACACCTTGCACCGTCGTCAGCAGGCGGAACCAGTCGCGCTCGGCGCTTTCGGCAAAGCCCAAGAGCCGCATATCGTTCTCGCTCACCTGCAAATCGGTGTGGACGGTGCAGGCCTCCCCCACATCGCCCAGCGCCGCGAGCGTCTTGGTCGAACAATGGACGAGGTAACCGACGCCCTGCACGTCGACGATCGCCCAGTCCTCACCGGTTTCGTCGAGGCGGCCTGAGAGCTTTGCAATCATGGTTTGTTCTTGAACCAAACCAGTCTCACGCACCAGTGTAGAGTCTTTGTTTTCCGCACACCATCCGGTGTGCGATTTCCTCGCTCATGCGATCTGAAGGTTGCGTCGCTGCGGGCGGGCGGTCGCCCTTGGGTCGCTACGCGACCGATGGTTTTCCTACCCGGACGCGTCTGTTTATGAATGCTATTGCATGAATGACGCTCCATTCCCTCAGTTCAAACGGACAATCCAATCAAAGAGCCCCTTTGCGATCGAATGGATTTTCGGCTCAGGACCGTGTCACATGCGGTCCATGTGCCTCTCACGTGCGACGAACCGAGTGCTGCCGGGCGCTCGTCATCGGAGGTGGACAAAGTGCCCCAGATTCGCGAATTGCAGCGTCCATGAGCTTCAACACCTTCGGACGCGTGCTGCGCTTCACCACCTGGGGAGAGAGCCACGGGCCGGGCCTCGGCGTCGTGCTCGACGGCTGCCCGCCTGGGCTGACGCTGCGGGAAAAGGACATCCAGCCCTACATGGATGCGCGCAAGCCCGGCCAGAGCAAGTTCACCACCCAGCGCAAGGAAGCCGATCTCGTCAGGATCCTGTCGGGCGTGTTCGAAGACACGACCACCGGCACCCCGATCCACCTGATGATCGAGAATACCGATCAGCGTTCGAAGGACTATTCGGAGATCGCGCGGAGCTACCGCCCGGGCCACGCCGACTATTCCTACGACGCGAAATACGGCATCCGCGACTATCGCGGCGGCGGGCGCTCGTCGGCCCGCGAGACGGCGGCCAGGGTTGCCGCAGGCGCGGTCGCGCGGCTGATCATCCCCGAAGTCAAGATCACCGCCTATGTCTGCGAGCTCGGCGG